>CAYZII010000019.1:0-30543 GCA_964478415.1 uncultured Methyloversatilis sp. | reverse complement strand
CATTAATCATTCTACTGGATCATTCTACTGGGGAGATCATCATGTCACGTTCGAAATCCGTCAGCACCCTGCGCCATCTTGCTGCCGCCCTTCTGTCCGGACTGATCGGCCTGACTGCCAGCGTCAGCGCCGGCGCCGCCGAAACCGAATCGTCGATCGCCCGCGGCGGCCGGCTCTACGACAAATATTTCAAGGAAAACAACACCAGCAAGCCCGATGCGGACCATCCCAGCTATCCGCACAAGGGCGGCAAATACGGCAAGGACGCCTCCTGGCGCTGCACAAGGAGTGCCATGGCTGGGACTACAAGGGCAAGGATGGCGCCTATGCCAGCGGCGGCCACGCCACCGGCATCAAGGGCATCAACGCGGCCGCCGGCAAGGACGTCGCCGCCATCGTCGCCATCCTGAAGGACGCCAGGCACGGCTATACAGACAGGCAGCTGAGCGCCAAGGACATGGAAGACCTGGCGCTCTTCGTCAGCAAGGGCCAGATCAATTACGACAAGTTCATCGACGCCGCGACCAAGAAGGTAAAAGGCAATGCCGCCAAGGGCGAGGTTTATTTCAACACGATCTGCGCCGGCTGCCACGGCATGGACGGCAAGAAGATCAAGAATGCCCCGCCGCTCGGCTCGGTGGCGAACAACCCCTATGAGATGCTGCACAAGGTGATGAACGGCCAGCCCGGCGAAGCCATGCCCGCGCTGCGCGCGCTCGATCCGCAGGTGGCCGTCGATATCGTCAGCTACCTGCCGCAACTACCCAAGCAGTAAAGCCCGGCCCGCCCGCCGCCCGTGGGCGGCCGCGCGGCCCACGGGCTTCTCCCGCAACTGGCGACACACATGTTGGAAAAAATACTGGCCTGGCTGCGCCGGCCCGCACCCGTCGGCCTGATGCTGCTGATCGGCATCGTCAGCGGCATCATCCTCTGGGGCGGATTCAATACCGCCATGGAGTACACCAACACGCTCGAATTCTGCGTCTCCTGCCACGAGATGAACCAGCTGGTGTATCAGGAGTACAAGCAGAGCGTCCACTACAGCAACCCTTCCGGGGTGCGCGCGATCTGCTCCGACTGCCACGTGCCGCGCGACTGGGGACGCAAGGTCATCCGCAAGATCAAGGCGTCCAGAGAGCTTTATTACAAGTTGATCGGCAGCGTCGACACACCGGAGAAATTCGAGGCGAAGCGCCAGGTCATGGCCGAGCGCGTCTGGCAGGAAATGACCGAAAACAACTCGCGCGAATGCCGCAACTGCCATGCCTACGGCGCCATGCATTTCGCCAAGCAGGGCCAGCGCGCGCGCGAAAAGATGGAAGACGCCATGAACAAGAATCTGCCCTGCATCGAATGTCACAAGGGCATCGCGCACAAGATGCCGATCGTGGAACGCGATGACTGAGGGCTGCCCGAAGCCAAAAACGACCAGTTCAAGGGGCATGCCAAGTTTGCCTTCGGCCTGTGGAACTACACCAGTCGCGAAGACAATCTGGCCGATGCCGCCAATATTGATGCCGGCAACATCCCCGGCCCGGCCCGCAAACATCGCCAACACGGCGGCCACCTCCTCGGCGAACGCACCCTGCTGAACTTCGGCGCCGATGGCGAGCGCTTCCTGACCGGTTTCGCGCGCTATACCTGGGGCGACGGGCGTTCCTATCAGCTCAAGAACTCGCTCAACCTCGGCCTGTACTTCAAGGGTCCGATCGAGTCGCGTCCCGACGAGATCCTTGGCCTTGCCTGGACGCGCGCCGGCACTTCGGCGGAATTCCGCAATGCGACACGTGTCACAGGCGGCCTGCCGACCCACAGCGAAAGCATCTGGGAACTCACCTACCGCGCCCAGCTGACGCCCTGGCTGGCCATCCAGCCGAATGCCCAATGGGTGCGCAATCCCGGCGGCACCGTCGGCCCAAACGATGCCAAGCTGATCGGCGTGCGCATCGATATCACGCTCTAATCTGGGCGACGGCGCCGTCCCGCCGGCGCCGACTTTTCAGATCCGCCGCAGCTTCTCGCCCGCCGCGGCGAGCGTGTTTTCGTTCTTCGCGAAGCAGAAGCGGATCAGGCGGTGGTCGGTACCGTCCGGCATGAAGGCCGAGACCGGAATCACCGCCACGCCTTTCTCGATCGTCAGCCAGCGTGCGAACTCGGTGTCGGGCATATCATTGATGCGGTCGTAGCGCGCCAGCTGGAAATAGGTGCCGTCGCAAGGCAGCAGATCGAAACGCGACCCTTCGAGCTGGGCGCGAAAGAAATCGCGCTTGGCGCGGTAGAAGTCGGCCAACCCGTCCGCGAAGCCGGGATCGGCCGTCATGAAATCGGCCAGCGCAAGCTGCGATGGATGATGCACGGTGAACACGTTGAACTGGTGCACCTTGCGGAATTCGGCCATCAGGGATGCCGGTGCCGCGCAGTAGGCGACCTTCCAGCCGGTGATATGGTAGGTCTTGCCGAAACTGGAGACGACGAAACTGCGTTCGCGCAGTTCCGGTAGGCGCGCGAGGCTTTCGTGCCGGCCCGAGAAGACGATGTGCTCATAGACCTCGTCGCCGAGCAGCACGATGTCGGTGTCGTGTGTCAGGCGCGCCAGTTCCGCCATGTCGGCGACCGTCCATACCGCGCCCGTCGGATTGTGCGGGGTATTGACGATGATCATGCGCGTCCGTGGCGTGAGCGCCGCGGCCACTTGCGCCCAGTCGGGCCGGAAATCGGGTGGCGCGAGATTCACGACCCGCGCCCTGCCCCCCGCGAGCTCGATCGCTGGAATGTAGCTGTCGTAGACCGGGGCAAAGACGATCACCTCGTCGCCCGACCGCACGCAGGCGGCGATGGCGGTGAACAACGCCTGGGTCGCGCCGGCGGTGACAGTGATTTCCGTTTCGGCATCGTAATGGGCGTCGTAGAGCCGTGCCAGTTTCGCCGCGATCGCCTGCCGCAAGGGGATCACGCCGGCCATCGGCGGATACTGGTTGGCGCCGGCATCCATGTGGTGCGTCACCCGCTCCAGCAGCAAGACAGGCGGCGAGAAATCGGGAAAGCCCTGCGAGAGATTGATCGCGCCATGATCAGTTGCCAGCCGCGACATCACGGTGAAGATCGTCGTGCCGACGTGCGGCAGACGGCTGGGCAGGAACGGCGTTGCCATCAATCGGCTATGAGTAGCTCGACCGCGAAGGTCGGGATCGCGCGCGGCGGCATTGCATTGCCCACAAGCCTCATGCCGGGGCCGTGACGGCCTTGGTGATCAACGGCACGAGCGGCTCGGGCAGTTTCAGCTTGCCGGAGAGTGCGAACTCATGGGCACGGGACGACATCTTCTTCCAGGTCTTGCGGATGATGTCGAGCCACTTCTCTTCCGAATATTCCGGATGCTGGCCGGCGAACTCGAGCATGTAATGCTCGATGAAGACCAGGTCGGTGACGTCCTCGAGCAGCTGGGTGTCCGGATTGACCTTCAGCGCGCGTTTGCCGACCGCCTGTTTCGCGCGTTCGATGCTTTTCTCGTCGAAGCCGGCCTCCTGCATGATCTGGCCGACGCGCTCGGCGTGGTATTTGTAAAGGCCGGTGCGCCAGGCAAGATAACCTTCGCGCGTCATCGGGTAGGAATTGCGCGGCGTCTTCCAGCGCTCGATGTGCTGACCGCGCACCGCGAGCTTCATCACTTCGTCGGCTTCCGGCGCGTAGCGCTCGATCATTTCGACCATGCGCCTGCCATAGAGCAATTCGCGCGGCACCTGCTGGCCATCATAATCGGTATCGAGACGCGGATCCTGGCTGTTCGCGGCATCGATCAGTGCCGCAGCGCGTTCGTAAGCGGTCGTCATCATCGCTCCTGGAGTGTGAGAAATCAGGCGCAGCCGGTCTTGCAATCACCAGCGGTTTCGGGCACGCCGAGCTTCTTGAGGATCGTATCCAGCGGACAGAACTTCGTAAAGCCACTCTGGAACAGATTGGCACCGACGAACAGTGTAAACCACAGCCAGCTCATCTGCGTGAGATCGACCTGTCCCAGCGCATGGGCAAGTCCCAGCGAGAGCAGGATGAAAAAGCCGGCGACGATGCGCACGATGCGATTGATAGTCATGGTCTAGGCTCCTTGGGGTTGAATGCGGCGCTTCATCGCCGCGAAATACAGCACGGGGATCACCACCAGCGTCAGCAAGGTGGAGACGAAGATACCGAAGATCAGCGCCAGCGCCAGCCCCGAAAAAATCGGGTCGTCGAGGATGAACAGGGCGCCGAGCATCGCCGCCAGGCCGGTGAGGGCAATCGGCTTGGCGCGCACACTGGCGGACTGGATCACCGCTTCGGCGAAGTCTGTGCCTTCGGCGACTTGCTGGTTGATGAAATCGACGAGCAGGATCGAGTTGCGCACGATGATGCCAGCCAGCGCGATCATGCCGATCATCGAGGTGGCGGTGAATTGCGCGCCGACGAGCGCATGGCCGGGCATCACGCCGATGATCGTCAGCGGAATCGGCGCCATGATGATCAACGGTACCAAGTAGTTCCTGAATTGCGCGACGACTAGCAGATAGATCAGGATCAGGCCGACCGCGTAAGCCGCTCCCATGTCGCGGAAGGTTTCATAGGTCACCTGCCATTCGCCATCCCATTTGTAGGCATAACCGGCATACGGGTCGGCGGGCTGGCGGATGAAGTATTCGTTCAACTGGCCGCCTTCTTCCAGTGGCATGTCCTTAATCTTGTCGCGGATCGCGAACATGCCGTAGAGCGGTGAATCGAGTTTGCCGCCCATGTCGCCGACGACATAGACCACCGGCAATAGGTCCTTGTGATAGACCACCTTCTCGCGCAGCGCTGGCTTCGCCTCAACGAGCTCGGAAATCGGCACCAGATGGCCGCCATAGGCCGGCAAGGCGCGCACACGGAGTTTCAGCAGGCTATCGAGACTGGCCTGCTTCTCCGCCGGCAGCGTGATGCGTACCGGAATCTCGTATTTCGATTCGCCATCGTGCAACGGGGTGACATCCTCGCCGGCCAATCCCAGCCGCACCGTCTCGACGATGTCCTTTTGCGCCACACCCAGCAGCGCCGCTTTGGCCTGATTGACGCGCAGCACGATCTTGCCGGCGTCTTCATCGACCGAATCATCGACGCCAAGGATGTCGGCCGTACCTTCGAAGGCCGCGCGCACCTTTTTCGCCACCGCCATCTGGCCAGCATAATCGGGGCCATACACTTCGGCGACGATCGGTGAGAGCACAGGAGGTCCCGGCGGCACTTCGACGACTTTCGCATTGCCACCATTGGCTTTGGCCACCGCCATCAGCCGTTCGCGGATCGCCACCGCGATCTCATGGCTTTGCCGCTCGCGGTGTTTCTTGTCGACGAGATTGACCTGGATGTCGCCCATCTCGGGATTGGTGCGCAGGTAGTACTGGCGCACCAGGCCGTTGAAGTTGATCGGGCTCGCCGTGCCGGCATAGGCCTGATAGTGCTGCACTTCGGGCACGCTCTTCAGTTCCTCGGCCATCTCGGCCAGCACGCGTGCGGTCTCCTCGACCGGCGTGCCGGCAGGCATGTCGAGCACGACCTGGAATTCGCTCTTGTTGTCGAACGGCAGCATCTTCAGCACGACGAGCTTGAAGTAGCCCAGGCTCACCGAGGCGAGGATCGCCGCAACGATGCCGATCCACAGCAGCGCACGCGCCTTGCGGCCACTTTGCGGATGCAGGAAGGGCAACAGCACGGCGCGGAAGAAACGCTCCAGCCGCGATGCCGCGACGGGTGCCTGCGGGTGTCCGGCAGCATGCGCGGCCGGTTTCATCAGCTTGAGCGCGAGCCACGGTGTGACGACGAAGGCGATCGCCAGCGAGATGAACATGCCCATCGAGGCGTTGATCGGGATCGGGCTCATGTAGGGCCCCATCAGGCCGGTGACGAAGGCCATCGGCAACAAGGCGGCAATCACCGTGAACGTGGCCAGGATGGTTGGCCCGCCGACTTCATCGACTGCGGCCGGGATGATCTCCCAGAGCTTCTTGTCCGGATAGAGGGTATGCCAGCGGTGAATGTTCTCGACGACGACGATCGCGTCATCGACGAGAATGCCGATCGAGAAGATCAGCGCGAACAATGAAACGCGGTTCAGCGTGAATCCCCAGGCCCAGGAGGCGAACAACGTCGCGGCGAGCGTCAGTGACACGGCGACACCGACGATCAGCGCTTCGCGCCAGCCCAGGGTCACCAGTACCAGCAGCACGACGAACGCGGTGGCGAAGACAAGTTTGCCGATCAGCTTCTGCGCCTTCTCGGTCGCCGTCTCGCCGTAATTGCGCGTCACCGTGAATTCGACGCTCTCAGGAATCACCATGCCCTTCAGGGATTCCATCCGGGCGATGACCTTGTCAGTGACATCCGCGGCATTCACCCCCGGCTTCTTCGAGATGGCCACGGTGACGGCCGGATACTCACCCTCCTTGTCACCATGCCAGACATAGCGGCTGGGCTGATCAGGACCGTCGATGATCTCGGCGACGTCCTCCATGAACACCGGCTTTCTGTCGAAAACACCGACGACCAGCCGTTTCACGTCCGCGGCGCTTTCCAGATACGCGCCCGTCTCGACGCGTAGCTCGCGATTCTCGCGCACCAGGCTGCCGGACGGCTGCAAGGCATTGGAAAGTTGCAGCGCTGCCTTCAAATCCTGCGCTGTGATGCCGCGCGCCGCCATGCGCTCGGGATCCATCAGCACACGCACGACATGGCCCGGCCCGCCGATGGTATAGACATCGCGCGTACCATTGATGCGCTTCAGCTCGATTTCCACCGCGCGCGCCACCTGCTGCAGCTCGAAGGCCGATTTGCCGCTGTCCTTGCTCCAGAAGGTGAGCGCGACGATCGGCACGTCGTCGATCCCCTTCGGCTTGATGATCGGCTCACCGACACCAAGGTTGGGGGAGATCCAGTCCTTGTTCGCATTGACTGTGTCATAAAGACGCACCAGCGCCTGGATCGGGTCCTCGCCCACCTGGTATTGCACGGTGATTACCGCCATGCCGGGGCGCGACACCGAATAGACGTGCTCGATGCCGGAGATGCGCGAGAGCACCTGTTCGGCCGGCCGGGCGACGAGGTTTTCGACGTCCTTGACGGTGGCACCCGGGAAAGGGATGAACACGTTCGCCATCGTCACGTTGATCTGCGGCTCCTCCTCGCGCGGCGTGATCAGCGTCGCGAACACGCCCAGCAGCAGCGCGACGAGCGCGACGAGCGGGGTCAGTGCGTTGCGCAGAAAGAGCGCCGCGATGCGTCCTGAAATGCCCATCGGATTACTTGGCCTGTTTTAGCGCGATGCCGGTCTTGACCGGCTCGAGACTGATCACTTCACCCGCCGCCAAACCCGCAAGCACTTCGATTTCGCCATCGGGGCCGGTTTCGCCGAGCCTCACCTGGCGTAGTACTGGCTTCCCGTCCCTGATCACATAGACAGTGCTGATCTCGCCACGCCGCAAGACGGCCGACGCCGGCACGGTAAGCTTCTTCGCTTCACCGGCGAGGAAAGCGACGCGCGCCGCCATGCCAGGCAGCAGGCCGGCGCTTTCCGGCAGATAGACGCGCACCGTCGCGGTATGGCTCTGCGTATCGATCGTCGGCAGGATCTCGATGCGGCTGCCGGTGATCTGCCGGCGGCCAAAGGCTTCGCTGATCTCGACGCGTGCTTGCTTGGCCGGCTTGACTTCCGCGAGCTTCGCCTGCGGCACCGCGGCCACGGCGCGTAAGCCTTGCGGATCGAACACCGTGAGCAGCGGCTTGCCCGGGGTCGCCAGATCGCCCAGCTCGGCGAAGCGCTGGCCGACGATGCCAGTGATCGGCGCGGTCACCGTCGCATGCGAGGCGCCGGCACCGGCGGCATTGACCTGGGCGCGCGCCGTCTTGAGCTGCGCCTCGGCCGCATCGAGGGCGGCCTGGCTGACGAATTTTTTCTGGAAGAGATTCAGTGTGCGCTGGTAGTTGGCTTCGGCCTGTGCAAGCTGCGCCCGGGCGCTGGCGACGTTCTCCTGTGCCTCGCGCGCATCGATCTGCATCAAAACCTGTCCGGCAGCGACTTTCTGCCCGGCTTCGGCGCGCACGGCGACGATGCGTCCGGCCACCTGTGAGGCGACGGTCGCCTGCTTGGTCGCTTCGATGCTGGCCTCGAAGCTCAGGGCCAGGGGCGCATCTTTAAGTTCGACGACACGCGTCTGCGGCGACTGGGCCAGTGCCGAGCCGACCAGCAAGAGACCCAGCCACAGCCAGCCACGACGCTGGGGGGGGAAGATCGTTTTCATAATGTTATAAGTATATCCTGATATACAGGGTTCAAGCGACCGCATGCGCCGCCATCGCCGCGATGACCCCCTCCACTTCGCCGACGCATTCGGCCACCTCGAATTCGAGGCCGGGATGACGCTCGATCGCATCGGCGAGCAGTTGCGGCAGGTCTTTCAGCACATGGCGGCCGGGGGCGAAGAAGATCGGCACGATGCGGATCTGGGTCACTCCGCGCTCCGCCAGCGCGGCGATGCTCACTTCCAGCGGCGGCTGAGTCAGCTCGAGAAAGCCAATCTCGACGGGAATACCCGGCACCAGACGCTCGACCGTGCTGCGGATGCGCTTGAACGGTTCGAGATATTCCGCATTGCGCGCGCCGTGGCCAAACAGCAGGATGCCTTTCATTTTTCGCTCCCGTTCCAGATATTGCGACAGTGCGTCTCGCGCACGAACCAGGCCGCCGCGGCGCCGAGCCATGCAGCAGCGGTGATCAGCAGCAGTCCCCAGCGGTAGTCTTCCGGAGCATAGATGCGCACCCCATCGATCAACCTGCCATCCCAGCGCGCGTCCATGATCTTTCCCACTGCCGGCTGCAACAGCGCCCCCATCAGGAAACCGCCCATGTTTGCCACCGACGTCGACATTCCGGAAAGCTGGGGCGGATTCACCTCTTTCGCACAGGCCCAGGACAGCGTGAAGCTTGCCGTCATCAGCCCCATCAGGCCGAACAGGATGATGGTGGCAAAAGTCGGCAATGCAAGTCCTGAGAGCCAGACCGGCCAGATCAAGGCGAGGATCGCGGAACTCGCAATGACCACCGGCTTCCTGCGCCGCATCCGGTCGGAGAGCGTGCCGATTAACAGGCAGCCGATCGCAAAGCCTGCGAAGTACAGCGAGAGATGGGCGCTAGCCAGATCGCGGCTCATGCCCATCCCTTGCGTCAGGAAGGGCATCGCCCACAGCCCGCCGAAGGCGAAAAAGCTGCCGGAAAGCCCGGTATTCACGAATACCGGCGGCCAGGTGGCGCGGTTTTTCACGACGCGCAGCAGACCGGTGAGGATGACCGTTCTGTCGAATCTGGGCTGTTCGTGAGGGACGACTCCCGAAGTCGGCGCTGGCGGGACGGCACCCTTTGCCTGTGGCGGCCGATCACGCACGAAGGACCACGCCAGCACGGCCAGCAGCAGCGAAACGATACCGACACCGATGAACACGCCGCGCCAGCCGACGTTCTGCGCCATCCAGGAGAGCGGCGCCCCGGCGAGCACCGAGCCGAAGTTGCCCACCAGCATCGACGCACCCACCACGCTGGCGAAGCGCTGCTCCTCGAACCAGACGGCGATGAACTTCAACATCGCGATGAATACCACCGAGACGCCCAGACCGATCAGCGTGCGGCCGACGAGCGCGGCATCGAGGCTTGGCGCAATGCCGAACAACAGGCTGCCGCCCCCGGCCGTGAGGCCGCCGATCAGCAGGATGCGGCGCGGCCCGAGGGTGTCGACCAGGATACCGGTCGGCACCTGCATGATCGTATAGACGTAGAAATAGGTCGCTGCCAGCACACCGAGCGAAGCCGCTGAGGTCTGGAAGGCGGCGGCCAGGTCCTGCGCGATGCCGGCGGGCGCGAAGCGCTGGAAAAAGGAAAGCACATAGGCCGCGACGACGACGGCCAGCGCCAGCATGCGGCGGCGGGAGAAATCTGCGCTCGGGGATAGGCTCATGGCCCGATTGTAACCATGAGCGCACGCTACGGCTGTTGCCGTGCAACGCAACGGAAGGTGGCTTTATTGGCGCTGTTTCAGCGCTGCCCGCGCTGCGGCATGGCTTTTGTCGGCGGCATTGCGGCGCGCTTCGTAATAGCCGCTCGTCAGCTCGCCCAGGGACTTACCCGGCGCCGCCAGCAATGCCATGCCCTCGAGCGCCTCGATCGGCAGCGCACGCACGCGCAGTGCATCATGGAAGAAACGTGACAGCTTCATCGCACTGGCGGCGACCTGCTCCTCGTTCTCGCCAGTGGCTTCGGCGATTTTCTTGAGCCACTCCCGCGCCTGGGTAACACGGGCATCGTCCTTCGGCAGATCGCGGCCAGCGATGGTATGTGCCGGATCGTCGCCAAGTTTGACGGCTGGCATCGATTGGGCGCAGACGGAAGAAGTGGCCAGGGACAACACAAAGAGGATGGACAGGATCAAAGCACGCTTCATGGTCTTACTCCGGAAAGGGCGACCAACAGTCTATTCGAGCGCCCCATAATTGCCTTGCGTCGGATCAAGCCTTTCGCATCAACCAAGACAACACCGGCGGCGTGATCAACGTGGTGAGGATCACCATGATCACGATCACCGAGAACATCGCTTCACTCATCACGCCGAGCTGCTTGCCAACCATCGCGAAGATCAGACCAACCTCGCCGCGTGGCACCATGCCCCAGCCGACGAGCCAGCGGCCGGCACTGCCGGCCAACAGACCGGCGGCGAGTTTGCCGGCCACTGCGGCAGCCGTGATGCCGAGCGCGATCACGACGATCTGAGGATCGCCGAGGGTCGTCAGATCGACCTGCATGCCGGTTAGCACGAAAAACACCGGCACGAAGAAGTAGCCGATCGGCTCGATCATGTGTTCGTGCTGATGGCCGGTATGCTTTTGCAGGATCGGCATCAGGCGATCCATCAGCGGCCGGCTTTCCGGCTCGCGCATCAAAGGCTCGATCTCCTGCACGATACGCGGGGTTCGAAAGTCCTTGAGGAACAACGGTTCGAACAACAAGCCTGCCGCAAAAGCGCCAATGATCGGTGCCAGGCCGATCGCGTGGGCAAGCCAAGCCATCGCCAGCCCAGTAGCGAGCACCTGGGCGAACAGCATCGACGGCCCGGCATCGAGCCTGGCCAGCCAGCGCGAGGAATGCGGCGCGATCCTGCGACCGAGCCAGATGGCGCCGGCCAGGAAGATGACCGCCTCGGCGATGATGCCGGCGACCTCGCCGACACTCACCGAACCCGCCTGCACGAGACTCGTCACCACCGCGAGGATCACCAGCCCCAGCACGTCGTCGATCACCGCCGCACCGAGCACGATGCGCGCCGCCGGCGTGTCGAGCTTGCGCAGATCGCGAAAGACGCGGCCGGTGATGCCGACCGAAGTGGCCGACAGCGTCGCACCGAGGAACAAGTAGCTGTTTTGCGACAAGCCGGGCAGCAGCAACGGTCCGAAGACGACACCCCCGAGCACGAAAGGCACGGCGATGCCGACGACGCCGACAGCGGTGGCGCGCACACCGACTCTCACCAGGTCGGCAAGCCGCGTCTCCAGGCCGATCTGCAGCAGCAGCACGATCACGCCCAGTTCGGCGATGAAGGCGATGATCGGATCCTTGGCGATCGTCTCGAACAGGCCGACGCCGAACAGCGCGAGATTGCCGAGCAGCACGCCGAGCAGCAGCTCGCCGAGCACGGCAGGAAAGCCGATGCGCTGCGCAAGCGGCGCGAAGAGCCGCGCGCTCATCAGGATCAGCGCAAGCCAAAGCAGATTCTCGCCGACGACGCCGCTGCCGGCGGCAAAAGCCGGCAGTGGTAGTGCTGCAAACGCGACAGGCAGCCGATGCTTCATGGGCTATTGATGGCCAGGCACCGCTACCGCAGCTGACATGGCTGGTTCGACCAATTTCGATAGTTCCATGACCGCCTTGTCTTTCTTGTGTGGTTCATGTGGATGCCAGCCAAGGATCATGAGCAGCGCGAAGAAGCCGGCGATGTAGCCGAGGACCACGAACCAGCCGTGACGCACCCATTGCACTGCCGACTTCGCTTCGGGAAACAGGTTCGAGACCGCCACGCCGGCCGAGGAGCCGAACCACAGCATCGAGCCGCCGAAGCCAACCGCATAGGCAAGAAAGCCCCAGTCGTAGCCGCCCTGCTTCAAGGCCAGCGCGGTGAGCGGGATGTTGTCGAACACCGAGGAGACGAAGCCCAGCGTCAGCGCCGATTGCCAGGAGGCCGGCGGTAGCTTCTCGACTGGCATCATCGAGGCACAGGTCACCAGCGCGAGCAGGAAGATCGAGCCCTTGACCGCATCGGGCACCAGGCTCCATTCCGGTTTGCGTATCGGGATCGCTAGCAAGAGCGCCACCCAGACCGCGACGCCGAGGAACGGGAAATGGTCGGCTGCAGAGGGAAACTTGAGATTGACCGTGACGTTGGTGACGATCGCGGCGACGAGGATGAAGCCGACGATGCCAACGCGCGCCCAGTCGATCCTGTGCCGGGCATGGTAGTTCTTGACGAGGGCCATGTGCTTGTGCTGCGCGAGCGCCGCCGGGATGCCGAAGACGATCAGCGCGACGGCGGCGGCCAGATAGGCGTGTAACACGTCGAGTGGATCGACGCCGTCGATCCACATCATCGTCGTCGTCGTATCCCCGACCACCGAACCCGCCCCGCCGGCGTTCGAGGCCGCGACGATCGCGGCGAGATAACCGATATGCACCTTACGCTTGAACACGCTCGCCGCCACGGTGGCGCCGATCAGTGCGGCGGCGATGTTGTCGAGGAAGCCCGACAATACGAAGATGATGACGAGCAGCACGAAGGGGCCGAGCCAGCCTGCCGGCAGCAACCTCGGCAACACCTCGGGGACACCGGAATCCTCGAAATGGCGCGCCAGTAGCGCAAAACCGACCAGTAGGCAGAAAAGGTTGACCAGCAGCACCCACTCATGCGCCATGTGCAGGCCGAAACCGGCCAGCCCCAGGCCGGTCTTGAAGCCAGTGAACAAAATCTTGTAGCCGGCGATCACCGCCAGGCCGGTCAAGGCGACCTGCAGCACGTAATGGTGGAATAGTGCGACGCCAAGCAGGGTGGCCGCGAACAGGATGAAATCGACCGGGACGCCAAAGAGCTCCATGAAGTTCTCCACTCAGTTTGCGGCGGATTCTAGCAGCCGGGATTCGGCTACACTTCGCGGCAACACGCTTCCAGAGGAACCGCATCATGAAAATCCTGCTCGCCGTCGATGGCTCCGAACACTCGATCCGCGCAGCCCGCCATGTGATCGAAGCGGTGAAAGGCTGCGATCTGCACGAAGTCGTGCTGCTCAACGTCCAGGAGCCGGTCGACGCACCGGAGATCCGCAGCCACATGAAGGCCAGCGAGATCGAGGCGATGCAGGAAACCCACGGCGGCGACGCCCTCAGGCCGGTGCGCGGGGTTCTGGACGCGGCGGGGGTGCGTTACACACCCACTGTGCTGATCGGCCCTGTCGCCGAAACCATCGTCCAGTTCGCCGACGACCACAAGTGCGACAAGATCGTGATGGGCACGCGGGGCCTGGGCGCGTTGGGCGGCGCGCTGCTCGGCTCGGTCTCACAAAAGGTGCTGCAACTGGCCCGCCTGCCGGTGACGCTGGTCAAATAATCGGCGCTGGGGACACGGCACGGTCAATCCAGCACCACGGGCACATCCGGAAGCTCGTTGGGATTGTCCTCCGACGCCGGAAAATGCTCCGCGAGGAGCCGCGTCACCGCGTCGATCGCCGTGAGCACCCCTTCACGGTAGCGCCCTGCTCGCAGCGCCGCCGCAAGATCGTGGCACAGGTCATCCCAGGTCGCTTGCGGCACACGCCGCGCGATGCCACGATCCGCAACGATCTCGACGCAGCGATCGACGAGCTGCACATAGATCAGCACGCCGCTGTTTTCTTCGGTATCCCACACCCGCCGCTCGGCAAACAGATCGAGCGCCCGCTGCCGTGGCGGGACATCGCGCCAGAGCAACGAAAAGGGCAAGGGCCCTTCGATGACGACACAGATCTCACCGCGATGACGCTGTTCGGAGCCCGCCACCGCTGTGGCGATCTCGGCGCGTACGGTCGCCGGAAAGTGCCGCAACGCGAACCAGGAGGGCGTGAGCAGATGGGTAAGGAGCCTTATCATTTACCACCTCCCGGAGGCGCCGCCGCCGCCAAAACCACCGCCGCCGCCCGAGAATCCGCCGCCACCGCGTGAAAAGCCTCCGCCACCGGCATGCCAGCCGCCGCGCCCGCTGCGCATGAACGAGAATAAAAACGCCAGCAGTGCGGCCACAAACGCCGCCAGCCAGGAGCCAAAAAGCCACCAGGCAAAAAAGCCCGCGAGTCCCGCCGCCATCAGCGAGCCGAGCAGACCCAGCAGCAGGCGCAAAAAACCGCTGGCGAGAATGACGAAGAACAGCAGCGCGCTCAGATCATCGGTTTTTCCGCCGCCGCTTTGCTGCGTCGCTGGCGGCAGCGTCTCGCCGGCGATCAGGCTCGCGAGCGCATCGATGGCGCTTTGTAGTCCGCCGTGGAAATCGCCCCGCCGGAAGCGTGGCACGATCAGCTCTTCGATGATGCGTTTGGCCACCGCATCGGGTATCGCGCCCTCCAGTCCATAACCCACTTCGATGCGCACCGCGCGGTCGTCTTTCGCGACGATCACGATCACGCCATCATCGATGCCCCTGCGGCCGATTTTCCAGCTCTCCGCGAGACGGATGCCGAACTCTTCGATGGTTTCCGGCTGCGTCGTGGGCAGCAGCAACACCGCGATCTGCGCCCCTTTGTCGCGCTCGAGCGCGGCTAGACGCTGTTCCAAATCGGCGCGCTGCGCCACCGTCAGGGTGCCGGTCAGGTCGGTGACGCGCGCTTTCAGCGGTGGAGTGGGCACGTTCGCGGCAACGAGACCGCTTGCCAGGCAAAGCGCGATCAGCCAGAACGCCGCCCACCAGCGCCGTGCGTTCATTTCGACGCGGGAGCACCATCGAAGCGGATCACCGGCGGCGCGGCGAGGGCTTTCTCGTCCCCGACGCTGAAATTGGCTTTCGACTTGAAGCCGAACAGCATCGCCGTCAGGTTGTTCGGGAAGGTGCGCACCGAGACGTTGTAGGCCTGCACCGCCTCGATGTAGCGCTTGCGCGCGACGGCGATGCGGTTCTCGGTGCCTTCCACCTGGGCCTGCAAATCTCGGAAATTCGTATCGGCCTTGAGCTGCGGATAATTCTCGGCGACCACCAGCAGCCGTGCCAGGGCAGAGCCGAGTTCGCTCTGGGCCTGCTGGAATTTCGCGAAGGCCGCCGGATCGTTGATCAGCTCGGGGGTCGCCTTGATGCCGGCCAACGCGGCGCGCGCTTCGGTGACCTTCGTCAGCACCTCCTTTTCATGGGCGGCATAGCCCTGCACCACGGCGACGAGGTTCGGGATCAGGTCGGCGCGCCGCTGATACTGGTTGAGCACTTCCGACCAGGCGGCAGTGACTGCCTCATCGTTGCGCTGGATCTGGTTGTAGCCGCAACCGGAAAGCAGGCTCACAAAAAAGGCAAGCAGGAGGGTTAGACGCGCATTCATGATGGCTCCTTGGGAAGATGCCGAGCAATATGCGGTTTGTCGTCGAAAAGCGCAAGGGGAAGGTTTGCCCGTTATCATGTGGTGCGATGCATGACAAGCTATTCCTCCTCTTGCTGTTGCTCACCGCAACGGTGGTGGCGCTGCTGCTCACCCGCCGTTTCAGGGGCCCCGCGATGCTCGCCTATCTCGCGGTCGGCCTGTTGCTCGGTCCGCATGGGGTGGCGATCCTGGAAGAAAACCGCGACGTCTCGGCCTTCGCCGAGTTCGGCGTCGTGTTCCTGATGTTCTCGATCGGCCTCGAATTCAGCCTGACGAGGCTCAAGGCGATGCGTTCGCTTGTGTTCGGCTTCGGTGGTGCCCAACTGGGGCTCACCGCGGGCGCGACCGCGCTGATCGCCATCTATGGCTATGGCCAGGACTGGCGCGTCGCGCTCGCGGTCGGCCTGTCGGTGGCGATGTCCTCCACCGCGATCGTCGCCAAGCTGCTCTCCGAACGTTTCGAGCTGCATTCGCGCTCCGGACGTCAGACGATGGGCGTGTTGCTGTTCCAGGACCTCGCGGTGGTGCCCTGTCTGATCCTTTTCCCAGCGCTAACCCAGTCCCCCGAGGCACTGCCGCACTCTCTCACTGTCGCGTTCGCCGAGGCCGCGGTAATGCTGTCGCTGATGATCTGGGCCGGTCAGCGGCTGATCCGCCGCTTTTACGACGCGATCGCCCGGCAACGTTCCGAAGAACTGTTCGTGCTCGCCACGCTCTGGCTGGTGATCGCGTTGGCCTGGGCCACCAGTCTGGCGGGGCTGTCGCTCGCACTCGGCGCCTTCATCGGCGGCATGTTGATCTCTGAGACGATCTACCGTCATCAGGTCGAGGCCGACATCCGCCCGTTCCGCGACATCCTGCTCGGCCTGTTCTTCGTCACGGTCGGCATGATGCTCGATGTCCGTTTCGTGATCGAAAACCTGCACCGGCTGCTGCTCGCGGTAGTGTTGTTGATCGGCGGCAAGGGACTGGTAGTGTTCCTGATCGCCCGGCTGGCAAAAAACACGCTCGATGTCGCGCTGCGCACCGCCGCCCAGCTCGCTCAGGCCGGCGAATTCGGTCTCGTGCTGATCGGACTGGCACACAGCCTGAAACTGATCGGCAGTGATGTCTTCCAGGTCACGCTCGCCGCGATGCTGATCTCGATGTTCGTCGCGCCGCTGTTGATCAACCGCGCCGTCAGGTTCACTGGTCGCATGGTGCGGGGGGACTGGGCGCATCAGGCCAAGGCGATCCACGACATCGCCGTGGCCGGCTTTGCAATGGATCGTCATGTGATCCTGTGCGGCTACGGTCGTACCGGCGGGCGCATCGCCGAGTTTCTCGCCAGCGAGGGCATTCCCTTTCTTGCCCTTGACATCGATCCGCAGCAGCTCAAGCGCCCGGTGCCGCCTGGCGGCAAACTGGTGTTCGGCAGCGCCGACCGCAGCGAGGTGTTGCAAGCGGCGGGGCTGGCGCGCGCCCGTGCCGTGGTGGTCGCCTATCCCGATCCGCATTCTGCCGAGCTCGTCGTGCGCAAGGTGCGGCTGTCCCGTCCGGACATCCCGATCATCGTCCGCGCCGCCGACGAATCGACGGTGGCGAAACTGAAGGAAGCCGGCGCCACCGAGGTCATTCCGGAGGTGCTCGAAGGCAGCCTGATGATCGCCGCCGAAACGCTGGTACAGCTAGGCGTGCCGGTGGAACGCGCCATCGGCACGGTGCGCGAGATTCGCAGCCACCGCTATGCGTCGCTACGCAACTACTATCATGGCCAAAAGGGTGATCAACCTTAGCCATGCAGCTTCACGAGAAAAGACCCATGTCCTCGCCGAAACGCGGTTTTCTGAAAAAAGTTTCCCTGATCAGCGCGGGCGTCAGTTTTACCTGTGCCGTGCTGTCGCTGGGGCTGGCCATCTGGTCGTGGATCACCTATGCAAGCAGCACGTCTATACCGGCAGCCTGGGCGCAACGTGCTTCTTTTTCATGAGGCGATCGTCTTCTATGAGATGAGTCGCCCCCGACCGCCCCTGCCGCCTCCGGATGAGCACACCTGAATGGCATGCCCTCGATCATGAGGCGATCCTCGCGCACCATGCCGTCGACCCGCATCATGGTTTGAGCGACACAGAAGCCGCTGCACGTCTCGATCGCCATGGACCGAACGCGCTGCCCGCCGCACCGGGCAAGAGCGCGCTACGGCGCTTCATCGACCAGTTGCGCGCACCACTGGTGCTGGTCCTCATCGCCGCGGGGACGATCACCGCTCTTCTGGGCGAGTGGGTCGATAGCGGCGTGATTCTCGGCGTCGTCTTGGTCAATGCGATCGTCGGCTTCCTGCAGGAAGGCAAGGCCGCCGAAGCGCTCGCCGCGCTGGCGAAGAGCATCGCCAGCGAAGCAACGGTAGTACGCGGCGGTCGCCGACAGCGCATCGCGGCCGCCCATCTGGTGCCGGGTGACATCGTGCATCTTTCCGCCGGCGACAAGGTGCCGGCCGATCTGCGCATCCTGCATGGCAAGGAATTGCGCACCGTCGAGGCGGCTCTCACCGGCGAATCGCTGCCCGTCGAAAAGCACAGCCGGCAGTTACCCAGGGAGACACCACTCGCCGATCGCCGCAACATGGCCTTTGCCGGCACGATCGTGGTCGGTGGCCAAGGCGTCGGGCTGGTCGTCGCTACCGGCGCGAGTACCGAAACCGGCCGCATCGCCGGCATGATCGCCGCCGCGCCGGAACTCGCGACACCACTGACGCGCAAAATGGCAGCCTTCGCCAAGATGCTGCTCTGGGTGATTCTGGCCCTGGCGGCGCTCACCTTCATGATCGGCCTGTGGCGCCAGCAGCCTGCCCTCGAAATGTTCATGGCCGCGGTGGCGCTCGCGGTGGGGGCGATCCCCGAAGGCTTGCCTGCCGCGCTGACGATCACGCTGGCGATCGGGGTGACGCGGCTGGCGAAGCGCCATGCGATCGTGCGCCAATTGCCCGCCGTCGAAGCCTTGGGCAGTACGACGGTGATCTGCTCGGACAAGACCGGCACCTTGACCGAAAACGCGATGACCGTGCGCGCGCTGTGGGCCGCCGGCCGGCTTTACGAGATTTCCGGCCACGGCTACGCGCCGGAAGGCGAATTCTTTTTCTTCGGCACAAAGGACGGAAAAGACCGTGCCCTGCAGAAAATCGGCGCTGACGAGACGGCACGCGAGGCACTGCTTGCAGGGCTTCTGTGCAACGATGCGGCGCTCACCCACGAGCATGGCCAATGGCAGATCGCCGGCGATCCGACCGAGGCAGCGCTGCTGGTCGTCGCCAGAAAGGCCGGCCTGGACGAGACGACCGCGGCACAACTCTATCCACGCCTGGACACCCTGCCATTCGATGCGACGCGACAGATGATGGCCACACTGCATCGCATCGAGGACGAACGCATCATCTACGTCAAGGGCGCACTCGAAAAGCTGCTGCCTCTGTGCCGGGATGCCGACATAGCACAGATCGAGGCGGTCGCCGGCACTTTGGCGCGGCAAGGAATGCGTGTGCTGGCGCTGGCGCGCCGCATCAGCGATGCCGACACGTTGGACTGGGATGATCTAAGCGAACTTGAATTCCTCGGACTCGTCGGCATGATCGATCCGCCGCGCCCACGCGCGATCGCCGCCGTCAAGACCTGTCACGCCGCCGGCATCCGCGTCAAGATGATCACCGGCGATCATGCCGAAACCGCTTTGGCGATCGCCCGCCAGCTGAACATCGTAGGCGGGGACGGCCGGGCATTGACGGGGCGCGAGCTCGCCGCCCTGGACGATGCGGCGCTGAGCCTGGCTGTGCGCGAGGTCGATGTCTTCGCGCGCGTCGAGCCGGAACAGAAGCTCAGGCTCGTCAAGGCCCTGCAGGCCAATGGCGAGATCGTCGCGATGACTGGTGACGGCGTCAACGACGCGCCGGCGCTCAAGACTGCCGACATCGGCATCGCGATGGGCCAGGGCGGCACGGAAGTCGCCAAGGAGGCAGCAGCGATCGTGCTTGCCGACGACAACTTCGCCACCATCGAGGCCGCGATCGAGGAAGGCCGCGGCATCTACGACAACATCATCAAGTTCATCACCTGGACGCTGCCGACCAATTTCGGCGAAGGCATAATGATCCTCGCCGCGATCGCGGCCGGCATGACGCTGCCGATCACGCCGTTGCAGATCCTCTGGATCAACATGACCACCGCGGTGCTGCTGGGGCTGCCGCTCGCCTTCGAGCCGAAAGAACACGACGTGATGCATCGGCCGCCGCGCCCACCACACGCGCCGATCCTCGATCACGTGCTGCTACAACGTGTGCTGCTGCTCGGTGGGCTGATGCTGACGGCTGCCTTCGGCTTGTTCCTGCTCGCCCTCGAGCGTGGCGCGACGCTTGCCGAGGCACGCAGCATCGCCGTCAATGTGTTCGTGATGATCGAAACGGCGTTCCTGTTCAACTGCCGCTCCCTGACCCAGCCGCTCTGGGGCGTGGCGCCGTTTTCGAACCCTTGGGTGTGGGCTGGAGCGGGTGGGATGCTGCTCCTGCAGCTGGCCTTCACTTACCTGCCGATCTTCCAGCAGCTGTTCGGCACTGCCGCGATCGCCCTTTCCGCCTGGGGCGAAATGGCGGCCGTGGCACTGGCGGCGCTCGTGATCATGGAGATCGAGAAGGCGCTGCGCCGCCGCAAAAGGGTGAGAACTCAGGTCGGCAGGCGGTGATGATAATCGCTCTTCGCCACCGGATCGCTGCCGAAACGGAACTCCATGCAGCGGTTCCACAGCTCGCTCGCCCGCCCTTTCGGCAACCTGCCGGCCAGTTCGAGGATTTCGGCAAGCTCCGCCGCGCCGCGTTCGCGCACTTCGCGGCAGGGGGAACGTTCGAAGAACACATCGTGGTAGAGGCACTTCTGCCAGAACAGCGCTTCCAGCCCTTCCTGCTCGTCGAGCGGGGTGACGACCAGATCCTCGGCCTCGGGATGGGCGTGCTGCCAGTGATCGACGGTCTCGCGGCGGGTGTCGATCACCCAGGAATACCTCTCGCGCGAACCGGGACTGACGAACTGAATGCGTGCATACATGATGAAGCGGTCTCCTTTTTGTAGCTTTGCTGCAACCTCTAACGCCACAACTCAGGGTCGGTTGACAGCACTCAGGCTTCAGGCAGCAGGATCAGATGCACACGATAGGGGCCGTGGGCGCCGAGCACGATGGTTTGCTCGATGTCGCCGGTACGGGAAGGGCCGGAAATAAAATTGACCGCGCGCGGCAGGCGCCCCAGCTCCGCCCGCGCCAGCTCGAAAGCTTCCTCCATGCCCGCGACGATGCGGCCGGCCGGCACGATCGCGATGTGCGTCTCGGGCAGCAGACTTACCGTCGCCGGGGTATCCGGACCACCGCACAGCATCAGTGTCCCGGTTTCGGCGATCGCGCAGAAGCAGCCCGTAACGCCGACCAGATCGGCATCGACTGCGCCACGTGCCTCGACCGTGAGGCCGGCGCCCGCCCAGTCCAGATCCTTCAGCGCCGGCCAGATCACGGCCCGCGCTGGCAACCCCAATCCGGCCAGATAGCGCGCGATGGCCGCGGGCGCCTCGGCAAGGGAAGCGACGGTTTCGACCGTGCTCGACTGGGCGAGCGATTTTTCGACAAGCCGTTCGACCAGCGCAGATTTTTGTGATGCAATCGCCGACCGCGGACCCCGCGCCTTCGCCGCGAGAATCGCATCGATCGCCGCGCGTCCGCTCGCTGCGTTCGCCACATTGCGACCGAGCCGGGCGCGCAGACGGCCCAGAATGTCCTCGCGGCTCGTCATCGCCGTTTCCTCGCTGCGTAAAGCTCGCGGAAAGTGCGCCCCTGCGGGGCAGGGAAGTCGCGCTGCTGCGTCCATCCCGGAGCGATGCCAAGCACGGGGATGCTCGCCCTGTCGCCCGCGAGCCACTTCAGATAACGCACGCCCAGCCGTGTACCCAGCGCGTAGAGCCCGGGACGGCAGGCTACCCAGGCCCACAGCCGCAACGCGATACGTTCGAACCAGGGCCGCAGATGACGTTCGATCTGCTTCTCGCGCAGCTTGCGCAACAGCTCGGGCAATGGAATCTTCACCGGGCAGACCACGCCGCACTGGTTGCACAAGGTTGCGGCATGAGGCAGGTCGAGCGCGTTTTCCAGTCCGGTGAAGAGCGGTGTCAGCACCGAACCCATCGGCCCGGGATACACCCAACCGTAGGCATGCCCGCCGATGGTCTGATAGACCGGACAATGGTTCATGCAGGCGCCACAACGGATGCAGCGCAGCATGTCCTGGAATTCGGAGCCGACCACCTCGGCGCGCCCGTTGTCGACGAGGATGAAATAGAGGTACTCGGGCCCGTCCGTCTCCCCTGCCGCTTTCACGCCCGTCAGCAGCGAGACGTAGTTCGAGATCGACTGGCCGGTGGCGGAGCGCGGCAGCAGGCGCATCAAGGTGGCCAGATCTTCGAGTGTCGGGATCACCTTTTCGATGCCGGTAATCACCACATGCACGCGCGGCAGCGTGGTGACCATGCGGCCGTTGCCCTCGTTGGTGACGAGGGCCACCGAACCGGTCTCGGCGATCAGGAAATTGCCGCCGGAAATGCCCATCTCGGCGCTCAGGAAATGGGAACGCAGCACTTCGCGGGCCTCGCGCGTGAGCGCCGTAATGTCGGTCTTGCGCGCCTTTTTGTGGGTCTTTTCGAAAAGATCGGCAACTTCGTCGAGGCTTTTATGCACCACTGGGGCGATGATGTGACTGGGGCGTTCGTTGTCGTTGATCTGCAGGATGTATTCGCCCAGATCGGTCTCGACCGGTTCGATGCCGGCGGCTAAGAGCGCCAGATTCAGGCCGGCCTCTTCGGAGAGCATCGATTTCGACTTGACGGCTTTCTTCACCCCGTGCCGACGGGCGATGTCGACGACGAGGCGGCAGATTTCGGCGCCATCCTTCGCCCACAGCACGCTGGCGCCGCGCGCAGTGGCAGTCTGCTCGAATCTTTCCAGCCACAGATCGAGGTTTTCGATGACGCGGTTGCGGATCTGTCTGGCCGCCTCGCGTGTCGCCTCGAAATCGTCGAGCTCACGAATCGCGATCGCGCGCTTGTCGACGAACTTGCCCTTGGACTTCTTCAGGTTGGCTTGCAGGACGGGATTGGCCAGCGCGGCGAGCGCGTTTTGCTTGAAGCGACGCGAGAGGAAGGGCTGCGCCATCGTCACTCCCGCGCGGTCAGCACTTCGGCGATGTGCAGCACACGCGTTTGCGTATCGCCATTATGGCGCAGCTTGCCCTCGATGTTCAGCAGACAACCCAGATCGCCGCCGACAATGGCATCGGCCCCGGTGGTTTGGGCGTTGGCGCATTTTCTGCCGGCGATCGCCGCCGAGATGGCGCCGAACTTGACCGAGAACGTGCCGCCGAAGCCGCAACATTCCTCGGCACCCGGCATTTCCAGCACCTCGACGCCGGCCTTCTCGAGCAAGACACGCGGCTGGCGTTTGATGCCGAGGCTGCGCAAGCCGGTGCAGGAATCGTGGTAGGTCACCCGTCCGGCAAAACGGCCCGGCACTTTTTCCAGTTTGACGACATTGACGAGAAAGTCGGTCAGCTCATGGACACGGCTGGCCAGCGAGACGGCGCGGGCATGCCAGTCGGGCTCATCACTCAGGATCACCGGATATTCGGTGCGCACGTGGTCGGCGCAGGAGCCGGAGGGGGCAACGACATACTCGTAGCTTTCGAATTCGGCAATGAACTTTTTTGCAAGATGCGCCGCCGCGGCACGGTCTCCGTTGTTCCAGGCCGGCTGCCCACAGCAGGTTTGTGTTTCCGGCACGACGACCTCGCAGCCGGCGGCTTCGAGCAGTTCGAGCGCCGCAAAACCTACCTTCGGCCGCATCAGGTCGACGAGGCAGGTGACGAAGAGGGCGACACGCATGGAAGACATTAAATCGGCGCTGGTGGGACGGCACGGAAAGCGGCATCAGCCTCGCACCGAGCCGCCGTGACTGGCCAGCGTGGTTTCGACCCAGCGTTTGATACGCTGGGCATCGGCAATACGGGTGAGCTTGCCCCAGGAATCGAGCAGCACGATGATCATCGGCCGATTGGCAAGCCACGCCTGCATCACCAGGCACTTGCCCGCCTCGCTGATGAAGCCGGTCTTGGACAGGCCGATGTTCCACTGCTCGTTACGTACCAGGGAGTTGGTATTGCGAAAGGTTTGCGGCCGGCCGCGAATGACGACCTGATACTCGTCCTGGGTCGAAAATTCCCGAATCAGCGGATACTGATGCGCGGCATTGACGAGCTTGACCAGATCGCGCGCCGAGGAGACGTTTTCGGGTGTCAGACCGGTCGGATCGGCGAAACGGGTATCGGTCAGCCCGAGCATCTTCGCCTTGGCGTTCATCGCGCGGATAAAGGCTTCCCGTCCGCCGGGGTAATGGCGCGACAATGCCGATGCCGCGCGGTTCTCTGAAGACATCAGCGCGAGGCGCAGCATCTCTTCCCGTGTCAGCTGTGTGCCCACCGCAAGACGCGAATGCGTGCCCTTGATGGTATCGACATCGGCCTCGCTGATCGTCAGCACTTCCTGCAGATCGGGCTGAACGTCGAGCGCGACCATTGCGGTCATCAGCTTGGTGATCGAGGCGATTGGCGTCACCGCATCGGCATTCTTTTCATACAGCACATCACCGGTGTTCTGGTCGATCACCGCCACCGATGCAGAACGGATTTGTTCGATCGGCCCCGCATCCTCCTGATGCAGCACAGCGTGGCGCACGGCGGGTTTGAGCGCCGGTTTGCGCACAAGTTTCGCGGCGGGTTTTGCTGACGACTTTCCGGCAACGGCTTTCTTCTTGGTTGTGGCCGCATCCGCCGGTGCAGTGGCACCCACCGCGAGGCCCAACGCCAGCAGGCAAGTGATCAAGGTTTTGAGTCCTTTGAAGGTCGTTTGCATCGAAGCCCGTCGAAATCGTGCAATGAAAAAATGTCCCGTCCTGCACTCCGAGTTGCGGCTGCGATATTACCTTCGTCAGCACGTCAACGGATATAAATGTCAGGAATTAAGCAGATACTGCGGCTTTTTATACCAGTTTCTGAACTGACCTTCAACCTGTTCCACGCTCCTGTTGCCACGCGACTTCGACGGACAGCAAGGCGGCCATATTGACGATGCGCCGCACGCTGGCGGTCGGCGTCAGGATATGCACCGGGCGAGCGGCGCCGAGCAACAAAGGACCGACCGTGATACCGTCACCTGCTGCCGTCTTGAGCAGATTGAAAGCGATGTTCGCGGCATCGAGGGTAGGCATGATCAGTAGGTTCGCCGGGCCGGCAAGCTTCGCATACGGGAAGACCTGGCGGCGGATTTCGGGATCGAGCGCGGCATCGCCATGCATTTCGCCTTCGACCTCGAGTTCGGGCGCCCGGCTCTGGATCAGAATCAGCGCTTCGCGCATCTTGCGCGCCGTGGGCGTGTCGTGGGTGCCGAAACTCGAATGTGACAGCAGCGCGACTTTCGGCGTCATCCCGAAACGGCGCACCTCCTCGGCCGCCAGCAGGGTCATTTCGGCCAACTGTTCGGCGCTGGGATCGTAATTGACATAGGTATCGCCGATGAACACGGTGCGTTGCGGCAGCATCAGCATGTTGATCGCGTAAAAGTTCTCGACTCCCGGACGACGCCCGATCACGTCGGCGATATACCTGAGGTGCAGGGCATGGGTGCCGAACGTGCCGCACAGCATCGCATCGGCGTAGCCATGGCGCACCAGCATCGCGCCAATCAAGGTAGTGCGCCGGCGCATTTCCCGTTTTGCGTATTCGATGCCGATCCCCTTGCGACAGGTGAGGGCGTAATAGTCCTGCCACAATTCCTTGTAACGCGGATCGGAGTCCGGGTTCACCAGTTCGAAATCGCGGCCAGGCTGGAGGCGCAAGCCGGTGCGCTGGAGGCGCATCTCGACCACGGCCGGACGGCCGATCACGATCGGCTGGGCCAGTTGTTCGTCGATGACGGTCTGCACCGCACGCAGCATGCGTTCATCCTCGCCTTCGCAAAACACGATGCGCGCCGGTTTCTGGCGTGCCCCGAAGAACACCGGCCGCATCACCATACCCGAGTGATAGACGAATTCGGTCAGGCGCTGGCGATAGGCCACCATGTCCTCGATAGGCCGGGTGGCGACGCCCGACTCCATCGCCGCCTGCGCGACCGCCGGCGCGACTTTCAGGATCAGGCGCGGATCGAAGGGCTTCGGTATCAGATACTCGCGCCCGAAGGTGAGCGGCACATCGCCATAGGCCGCCGCCACGACATCCGACTGCTCGGCATGGGCGAGGTCGGCGATCGCGCGCACCGCGGCGATCTTCATCGCTTCATTGATCGTCGTCGCACCGACATCGAGAGCGCCGCGGAACATATAAGGAAAGCACAACACATTATTGACCTGGTTCGGATAATCCGAACGGCCGGTGCCGATGATGCAGTCGGGCCGCACCCGCAGCGCATCCTCAGGCAGAATCTCCGGATTGGGATTGGCCATCGCCAGGATGATCGGATCGCGCGCCATCGTCGCCACCATCTCGGGCTGCAACACACCGCCAGTGGACAACCCGAGGAAGATGTCCGCACCCGGCATCACTTCGGCCAGTGTGCGTGCGCTCGTGTCCTGGGCGTAGCGCTGCTTTGATTCATCGAGATTCGTGCGGCCGAAATGGATCACGCCCTTGGAATCACAGACGAAGATGTTCTCGCGTCTGGCTCCCAAACTGACGATGAGATCCAGACAGGCGATCGCCGCAGCGCCGGCGCCGGAACAGACGATCTTCACCTCGGCGAGCTCTTTGCCGACGAGTTTCAGGCCGTTCAGAATCGCTGCCGCGGTAATGATTGCCGTGCCATGCTGGTCGTCATGGAAAACCGGGATGCGCATGCGCTCGCGCAGCTTGCGTTCGACGACGAAACACTCGGGTGCCTTGATGTCTTCGAGATTGATGCCGCCGAAAGTCGGCTCGAGCGCGGCAATGATGTCGACCAGTTTGTCTGGGTCCTTTTCATTGATTTCGATGTCGAACACGTCGATACCGGCGAACTTCTTGAACAGCACGCCCTTGCCTTCCATCACCGGCTTGCCGGCTAGCGGCCCGATGTCGCCCAGGCCCAGCACCGCCGTGCCGTTCGTGATGACCGCGACGAGATTCTGTCGCGAGGTATAGAGCGCTGCGTTGCCTGGATCGGCTTCGATCTCCTCGCAGGCCGCAGCGACGCCCGGCGAATAGGCAAGCGACAGATCCGATTGGGTAGCGAGCGCCTTGGTTGGCGTGACGGCAATCTTGCCCGGGCGTGGCTGACGGTGATATTCGAGCGCGGCGCGGCGTAGGCTTTCGTCCATGAAGATTTCCTTACGATAAACATTCGCAATCATTATCATCCTGAAGCGCGGGCTGTGGGAGAATGATAGGTTATTTCCCCCAGGCTTTCCAGGCAAGATCATGGTACCGACGCCCGACTACATACGTCACACCAGACTCAAGGAATGGGTCGCCGAAATCGCCTCCCTCACCCAACCAGAGCGCATCGTCTGGTGCGATGGCTCACAAGAAGAGTACGACCGGCTCTGCGCCGAAATGGTTGCCGCCGGCACCTTCATCAAGCTCAATCCAGACAAACGTCCCAACTCCTACCTGGCTCGCACCGATCCCTCCGATGTCGCCCGCGTCGAGGACCGCACTTTTATCTGTTCCGCAAAGCAGGAAGATGCCGGCCCGACCAACAACTGGGAAGAGCCACAAAAAATGAAGGCGCGACTGCGCGGACTGTTCGCCGGCTGCATGCGCGGACGCACGATGTATGTAGTGCCTTTCTGTATGGGCCCCATCGGTTCGCCAATTTCACAGATCGGGGTCGAAATCACTGACAGCCCCTATGTCGTCGTCAACATGCGCATCATGACGCGGATGGGCCGGGCGGTGCTCGATGCCCTCGGCACCGACGGCTTTTTCGTCCCCTGTCTGCATTCGGTCGGGGCGCCGCTTGCGCCAGGACAGAAAGAACAGAAAGATGTGCCCTGGCCCTGCAATCCGACCACCAAATACATCGTGCATTTTCCGGAAACGCGCGAAATCTGGTCTTACGGTTCCGGCTATGGCGGCAACGCCTTGTTGGGCAAGAAGTGCCTGGCGTTGCGCATCGCCTCGACGATGGCGCGCGACGAAGGGTGGCTGGCCGAGCACATGCTGATCTTGGGCGTCGAATCGCCGGAAGGAGAAAAGACCTATGTCGCCGCCGCCTTCCCTTCGGCCTGCGGCAAGACCAACTTCGCGATGCTGATCCCGCCTCAATCCTTCAATGGCTGGAAGGTGACCACGGTCGGCGACGACATCGCCTGGATCAAACCCGGGCCGGATGGCCGCTTCTACGCGATCAACCCGGAAGCCGGCTATTTCGGCGTCGCGCCCGGCACTTCGGAAAAGACCAACCCGAATGCAATGGCGACGTTGCGGGAAAATGTAATCTTCACCAACGTCGCGCTCACCGACGATGGCGATGTCTGGTGGGAGGGCATGGGGCCGGCGCCAGCCCATTGCATCGACTGGCAAGGTAAGGACTGGACGCCCGAGGATGGCAAGGCCGGCCGCAAGGCCGCCCACCCGAACGCCCGCTTCACCGCGCCGGCTCGCCAATGTCCCTCGATCGACCCCGACTGGGAGAATCCACAAGGCGTGCCGATCTCGGCCTTCATCTTCGGGGGGCGGCGCGGCACCACGGTGCCGCTCGTCTATGAAGCCTTCAACTGGAACTATGGTGTCTATATGGCCGCGACGCTCGGTTCGGAGACCACCGCCGCCGCTTTCGGCCAGCAGGGCGTCGTGCGCCGCGACCCCTTCGCGATGCTGCCCTTCTGTGGCTATCACATGGGCGACTATTTCAACCACTGGCTGCGTATGGGCCATGCGGTCGAACAGGCGCCGAAAATCTTCTGCGTCAACTGGTTTCGCATCAACGAAAAGGGCGAGTTCATCTGGCCTGGCTTCGGCGAGAACATGCGCGTGCTGAAATGGATCGTCGATCGCGTGCAGGGCAGAGTCGGCGCTCGCGAGACGGCACTCGGCTGGATGCCCCGCTTCGAGGACATCGACTGGAGCGGGCTTGCGATCGGCAAGGACGAATTCGAGGCGCTCACGCGCATCGACACCGAGGCCTGGAGACAGGAGCTCGCCGAACACCAGGAGTGGTTCAACAGGCTGGGCGAAAAACTGCCCCAGGAACTCGCCAAGAAGCGCGAACTCTTCGCGCTCGCACTGGTTGACTGATGATGCTGGCCAGCCGCATGGCAGGGATCGCTCCCTTCCATGTGATGGAACTGATGAAAAAGGCCCAAGCGCTCGAGGCGCAAGGGCGGGACATCGTTCATATGGAAGTCGGCGAGCCCGACTTCCCTACGCCGCAACCGATCATCGATGCAGCACAGCGCTTCCTCGCCGGTGGCCATGTGCATTACACCGACGCGCTCGGCATTGTGCCGCTGCGCGAAGCGATCGCCGGCTTTTATGCGGCACGTTATGGCGTCTCTGTCGACCCGGCACGCATCATCGTCACCGCCGGGGCTTCGGCAGCGCTGCTGCTCGCTCTCGGCGCACTCACCTCTCCCGGTGATGTCTGGCTGCTGAGCGATCCGGGCTATCCGTGCAATCGTCATTTCGTGCGCTTTTGCGAGGGGGTGCCACAAGCGCTCCCCGTGGATGCCGCGACGCACTTCCAGCCGACCGCTGCAGGCGTCAGTGCCGCATGGACGGCAGGCACCCGCGGCCTACTGGTCGCCTCACCGGCCAATCCCACCGGCACGCTGATCGAAGCAGATGAACTTGCAGCCATCTGGCAGTTCATCCAAGCGCGCCACGGCATTTTGATCGTCGATGAGATTTACCACGGCCTCACCTACGGCAGCGATGCGCAAACGGCCCTGACATTGAGCGACGAAATCATCGTCATCAACAGCTTTTCGAAATACTTTGGCATGACCGGCTGGCGGCTCGGCTGGCTGGTGGTGCCAGCCTCTCTGGTACGCGCCATCGAGAAGCTGGCGCAGAATCTCTACATCGCCCCATCGACGATCGCCCAGCAGGCTGCGCTGGCTGCCTTCACCTCCGAAACGCTGTCGATCTGCGAAGCGCGCCGGAAGGAGTTTCAGGCACGTCGCGATCTGCTCTTGCCTGCGTTAGACGAACTCGGCTTCGAGATCATCGCGGAACCGAAGGGAGCGTTCTATATCTATGCGGGCATTGGCCGCCTTGCAACGGACAGCCACAGCCTGGCGATGCGCCTGCTCGAAGAAGCCGGTGTCGCTGCAACCCCTGGCATGGATTTCGGTGACAACGCGCCAGGCCGACACATGCGCTTCGCTTACACGACGAGCGCCGCACGGCTTGCCGTCGGCATCGAACGCATGGCACGGATGCTGTCGAAAAAATGAAAAGGGAGGCGTTTCCCGCCTCCCTTGAGTCGACCTGACGATCGAATCAGGACGGACGCGAACCCGTCGGGAATGGCCAGGCAGCGGCAGGGTTCAGCGCGGACTTGAGACCCGGCGTCGCAGCCGTAGAAGGCGTTGCGGCCGGGGCAGGAGCCGGAGCAGGGGCAGGCTTTGCCGGCGCCTTCTTCGGGGCAGCCGCCTTCTTCGCCACCGGCTTTGCCGCGGGTTTCTTCGCCGCTGCTGCTTTCTTCGTCGCTGCCGCCTTCTTCGCCGGAGCGGCCTTCTTCGGCGCCGCCGCTTTCTTCGCCGCTGGCTTCGCAGCCGCTGCTTTCTTCGGCGCCGCCGCTTTCTTCGCCGCTGGCTTCGCAGCCGCTGCTTTCTTCG
>CAYZII010000018.1:0-30592 GCA_964478415.1 uncultured Methyloversatilis sp. | reverse complement strand
CCTCGGCGAGCGCCGAGCGCATCCGCAACGAATTGGCCGAGCTGGACAAGGAAGCGCGCGCCACCAAGAACGAGCTGGCCGAAAGCCGCGACACCCTGCAGGCAACCCTCGAGGAAATCGAGCACATGCTCGGTGCCGTCGAAAACAGCGTGCGCCAAAGCGAAGCGCTGAGCCAGCGTTTCGCCGCGCTGGCGACGGATGTCACACAGATCAACCAGATACTCTCTGCCGTGTCGGAAATCGCCGACCAGACCAACCTGCTGGCCCTTAACGCTGCGATCGAGGCGGCGCGGGCAGGCGAACAGGGGCGCGGCTTCGCCGTCGTCGCGGACGAGGTGAGAAAGCTCGCCGAGCGGACGCAATCGAGTCTCTCCGAAATCAATCGCAGCGTCGGCGGCATCGTTGGCGGCATCGAGGAAACCAGCGAGCAGGTCGGCGAACAGGCGCGGCAGATGCAATCGCTTGCCGGCGAGGCGACAAAAATCGACGAGATCATGCAGCGCACCCAAGCACTGATCGACCAGTCGGTAGCGCTGGCCGACAAGACCTCCGCCGTCTCCGCCAGCTTGCAAGGGGACGTCGAACGCGTCGTCAATAGCATGCGCGGACTCGACGACCTCGCTCAGGGCAATCGCAGCGGCATCGCTGCGATGGCGGAAACGGTGCAATCGCTCAAGGACCGCTCGGCCCGGCTCGCCGAAACACTGGCGCGCTTTACCGTCTGACCAAGCACAGAAGGTCAGTCGTCGGTCAGCGAAGTTCTCAGATTGATGGATGCAGACCTTGCCTTCCTTTCGGCCGAGCTCGGGCAAGTCTGCCTGGAACGCCGCCTCGTCGTGGCCACCGCCGAATCATGTACCGGGGGCTGGATCGCTCAAGTGATCACTCACACGCCTGGCAGCTCAGCCTGGTTCGACCGCGGCTTCGTCACCTATGCAAATGCCGCGAAAACGGATATGCTGGGTGTCCGTACGGACACCATTGAGCGATTCGGTGCGGTGAGCCTCGAGACGGCTGCCGAGATGGCCAGCGGGGCGCTGATGCATTCCAACGCCACGATTTCATTAGCCATCACCGGGATCGCCGGCCCGACGGGCGGTTCTCCGGAAAAGCCCGTGGGCACCGTCTGCTTCGCCTGGTGCCTGCGCGGCTGCGCGCCGTCCTCCGAGCGCCGACTGTTCTCCGGCGACCGCGAGGCGATCCGACGGCAGGCAGTGGTATTCGCCCTGACCGGTCTGATCGAATGCGCAAGAACCATGCCACACGTGCCATAATTCAGACAAACTTCGGAAGGAAACGACATGGACGACAACAAGGCCAAGGCGCTGCAAGCCGCGCTGGCACAGATCGAAAAACAATTCGGCAAGGGCTCGATCATGAAGATGGGTGAGGCCCAGATCGAAAACGATCTTTCAGTCGTTTCGACCGGCTCACTGGGGCTCGACATCGCGCTTGGTGTCGGTGGCCTGCCGCGCGGCCGCATCGTCGAGATCTTCGGCCCTGAATCTTCCGGCAAGACCACGCTGTGCCTGCATGTCGTCGCCGAAGTGCAGAAAGCCGGCGGGGTCGCCGCCTACATCGATGCCGAAAATGCGCTCGATCCGGTCTATGCCGGCAAGCTCGGCGTGAATGTTCCGGATCTCTTGATCTCGCAGCCAGACACCGGTGAGCAGGCGCTCGAGATCGCCGACATGCTGGTGCGCTCCGGTGGCGTCGATCTGATCGTCATCGACTCGGTCGCCGCGCTGGTGCCGAAGGCCGAGATCGAAGGCGAGATGGGCGACCAGTTGCCCGGCCTGCAAGCCCGTTTGATGAGCCAGGCGCTCAGAAAACTGACCGCCAACATCAAGCGCACCAATACGCTGGTGATCTTCATCAACCAGATCCGCATGAAGATCGGCGTGATGTTCGGCAATCCCGAGACCACCACCGGTGGTAATGCGCTGAAGTTCTATGCTTCGGTGCGCATGGACATCCGCCGCGTGGGCAACATCAAGAAAGGCGACGAGGTGATCGGCAACGAGACCAAGGTCAAGGTGGTCAAGAACAAGGTCTCTCCGCCATTCAAGGAAGCGCACTTCGACATCCTCTACGGCGAAGGCATCTCGCGCGAAGGGGAAATCGTCGAGCTCGGCGTCGAGCACAAGATCATCGAAAAATCCGGGGCCTGGTACGCCTACCAAGGCGAAAAGATCGGCCAGGGCAAGGACAATGCGCGCGATTACCTGAAAGAGCACCCGGAAATCGCGCGCGAGATCGAGAACAAGATTCGCGCCGCCGTCGGCGTGGCCACCCTGGCGCCAGCTGTGGCCGGTGAGTGAACTCTACGCCCTTGCGGTGAAACTCCTTGCCCGGCGCGAACATACACGCGCCGAACTGATGAGGAAACTCGCCGCGCATGGCACGCCGGAAGAAATCGAAATGGTGTTGAACCGACTGGCCGCCGCTGGCCTGCAATCCGATGCCCGCTTCGTCGAGAGTTTCGTCCGCTCGCGAGCCGAGCGGCTGGGCAGCGCACGGCTGCGCCAGGCACTGCGCAACAAAGGCGTCGCTGCCGAGCTGATCGAGGCGCAGATGGCCGCTTTGCCCGATGAGCTGGAGCGCGCCCGCGCCGTCTGGGCGAAAAAATTTCCCGCTCCGCCCAGCGATGCCAGGGAATGGTCAAGACAGGCGCGCTTTCTGCACAGCCGCGGCTTTGCCAACGAGACCATCCGCAAGTTACTGAAGGAGATCGACATTTGACGACGCTCTCCGCCCGCCATCTGCTGAAGAAATTCCGTGGCCGTGCCGTCGTCAAGGATGTCAGTTTCGACGTCCAAGGAGGAGAGGTGGTGGGCCTGCTCGGCCCCAATGGAGCCGGCAAGACGACCTGTTTCTACATGATCGTCGGCCTGATCGCCGCGGATGGCGGAGAGATTTTCATCGACGATGCTCGCCGTGAAACGCGTCTCACCCATCTGCCGATCCATCAGCGCGCACGTCTCGGCCTTTCCTATCTGCCGCAGGAAAATTCGGTGTTCCGCAAGCTGACCGTGGCCGAAAACGTCCGCGCCGTGCTCGAACTGCAGGATTTCGATGCGCCGACGATCGATACTCGTCTCGACGAACTGCTGCAGGAACTGCACATCAGTCACCTGCGCGACCAACCTGCCGTGGCGTTGTCTGGCGGCGAGCGCCGGCGCGTCGAAATCGCCCGTGCGTTGGCCACCAGCCCACGCTTCATCCTGCTCGACGAGCCGTTTGCCGGCGTCGATCCGATCGCCGTGCTCGACATCCAAAAAATCATACGCTTTCTGAAGGAACGGGAAATCGGCGTGCTGATCACCGACCACAACGTGCGCGAAACGCTCGGCATCTGTGATCGCGCCACGATCATCAACGAGGGTGAAGTGCTTGCGGCTGGACATCCGGCCGAGATCATCGATAATGAAAACGTGCGCCGGGTCTATCTCGGCGAGCATTTCCGGATGTGAGTGTCGTGAAGCAAACGCTCCAGCTCAAGCTGTCGCAGCATCTCGCACTGACGCCGCAGTTGCAGCAGTCGATCCGTCTGTTGCAGCTGTCGTCGCTGGAGCTTAACCAGGAAATCGAGCAGGCGCTGCAGGACAATCCGCTCCTCGAGCTCGAGGAGCCGGGCGAAACCTTCACCTTTGGCGGTACGCAGGATGCCTTGGCCCACACCAAAGCCGATGCGCCTGCCGGTGACGAGGAAGGTGCCGAGCTAACTGGAGAATGGAGCGAGGCGGAGTTCAAATGGCCCAGTGTCAGCTCCAAAGGGCCGCGTGACCCAAACGACGAGAATGATGCCGATGCGGGTGAGCTGGCGGCCGCCGGCATGAGTCTGCGCGACCACCTGATCGGCCAGCTCGCATTGAGTCAGCTTTCCGGCAAGGATCGGCTGCGTGTCGCCTTTCTGATCGAGGCGCTCGATGAAGATGGCTACCTCGGCCAGCCACTCGAAGAACTCGCCGAAGCGCTCCCCCCCGATCTGGTCGGTGAACCGGACGAGGTGATCGAAGATCTGCAGATTGCCCTCAGGCACCTGCAGAGCCTGGATCCACCTGGCGTCGGTGCCCGCAATCCGCGTGAATGCCTGTTGCTGCAACTGGACAATATGCCAGCCAGCCCGGCACGCGATCTGGCGCGCGTGATCGTCAGCGACCATCTCGAACGCCTGGCAGCGCGCGACTATGCGCGCATCAAGAAGGCCACGGGCTGTGATGATGAGGCTCTGCGCGTCGCACAGAATCTGATCCGTTCCCTCAACCCGCGCCCCGGCGCACAATTTGCCCACCTCGATACCCGTTATGTCGTGCCGGACGTGATAGTCAGGAAAGTGCGTGGCCAGTGGGTCGCGCAGCTCAATCAGGAAGCCATGCCCCGGCTGCGCATCAACCGCCAGTATGCCGACCTGGTGCGCCGCCATCGCCAAAGCGGCGGCAACAATCTGGCAGGTCAACTGCAAGAGGCAAAATGGTTGATCAAGAATGTGCAGCAGCGTTTCGAGACCATCGCGCGCGTCGCACAGGCCATCGTCGATCGTCAGCGTGCCTTTTTCGATCACGGCGAAGTAGCGATGCGGCCGCTCACCTTGCGTGAAATCGCCGACAGCGTAGGCCTGCATGAATCGACCATCTCGCGCGTGACGACGCAAAAGTATCTCGCCTGTCCGCGCGGTGTGTTCGAGCTGAAATATTTTTTTGGCAGCCAGGTCGCCACCGATAGCGGCGGCGCGGCTTCATCCACCGCGATCCGGGCGCTGATCCGGCAGCTCGTCGCCGCCGAAGATGGCCACAAGCCGCTCTCCGACGCGAAGATCGTGGACATCCTCGGCGAACAGGGCATCGTCGTGGCACGGCGCACGGTCGCGAAATATCGCGAATCCCTGGGCATCCCGCCAGTCAATCTCCGCAAAACTCTCTAACAAGAGGAGCCATCATGAACCTCACCATCACCGGGCATCACATCGAAGTCACCCCCGCCTTGCGCGATTACGTTTTCAGCAAACTGGAACGCGTCGTCCGGCATTTCGACCACGTCACCAGCGTCCATGTCATCCTGTCCGTCGAAAAGCTGGTGCAGAAAGCCGAAGTCACCCTGCACGTGAAAGGCAAGGACATCTACGCCGATGCCAGCGACGCCGATCTGTATGCCGCTATCGATCTCCTGGTCGATAAGCTCGACCGCCAGGTACAGAAATACAAGGGCAAACACACCGATCACAGCCATACCCGCCCTGCCCTCGAATAAAGCCAACTGCTCACGCGACGCGGTACGAGGGGTATACTTCGCCCCTCGTTCGCTGCGCAGGCGGGTCACCCCCACCGTGCGGCGAGTTTTCTCAGATAGGTGGGCGGGCGATCCCCATACCTGAAATGAACCTGATAGCACGACTTCTCGGCAGTAACGACATCGTCGTCGCTCTCGACGCAACGAGCAAAAAGCGCCTCTTCGAAGAGGTGGCGCGCCATTTCGAAAAGCAGTTTGGCATCGCCAAGGATGTGGTGTTCGACGCCCTGGTCGCTCGGGAAAAAATGGGATCGACCGGGCTGGGGCTCGGCATCGCTATCCCTCATGGACGCATCAAGGGCTTGAAAGAAGCGCGCGGGGCTTTTTTCCGTCTGACGACACCCGTGCCGTTCGATGCACCCGATGGTCAACCGGTGAATCTGGTATTCGTGCTGTTGGTTCCCGAAGCGGCCAGCGAACGCCATTTGCAACTCCTTTCAGAACTGGCCCAAATGTTCAGCGACAAAAGCTTCCGCGAACGTCTGGCGACCGCGGCGGATGCGGCAGCGGTGCATTCGCTCTTCGAGCAGTGGCAGTCCGGCAACTAATCGTCGCCCAGCTGTTCGAGAAGAATCGCGAACGGCTCAAGCTCACCTGGATCGGAGGCACGCTCAACCGTCCTATCGCCGTCAATCGCGATGACGTTTCTCCTGCCGACCTGATCGGCCATCTGAATCTGATCCACCCCGATCGCGTCCAGGTGCTCGGTTCGCCCGAGATTCTCTGGTACAAACGCCATCTCGGTGACCCACACGAACACATCTTCCAGCAGGTCATCGATGCCCGCCCGCCAGCAATCATCGTCGCCGACGGCTGTGACATTCTCGAAGAAATCCGCGTCGCCTGCGAAGCGACCGACACGCCGCTGTTCGCGACACCGTTACCGACCGCCCAAGTGATCGATTCGCTGCGCGTCTATGTCTCCCGCCAGCTCGCCGAAACCGTCATGCTGCATGGCGTGTTCATGGACGTGCTCGGCATCGGTGTGCTGATCACTGGCGATTCCGGCGTCGGCAAGAGCGAGCTGGGCCTGGAGCTGATCACGCGCGGCCACGGCTTGGTGGCCGACGACGTCGTCGAAGTCTCGCGCGTGGCGCCCGACGTCCTGGAAGGCAGGTGTCCCGAGTTACTGAAAGATTTCATCGAGGTGCGCGGTCTGGGCCTGCTCAATATCCGCACCGTGTTCGGCGAAACCGCCTGCCGGCGCAAGATGCGCCTGAAACTGATCACCCACCTGCAACGTCCCTCGCCCAGCGCCGGCGAGATGGCGCGTCTGCCGCTCGATGCGCTGACCGAAACGATTCTCGGCGTGCCGGTGCGCAAAGTCGTGCTGCCTGTCGCCGCAGGCCGCAACCTGGCCGTGCTGCTCGAAGCCGCAGTGCGTTCGACGATCCTCCTGCTGCGCGGCATCGACAGCATGGAGGAATTTTTGCAGCGCCAGCAGCGCGCGCTCGATCAATCCGAGTTCGGCTGATCCGACGATCCCGTTGCGGGCTTGCGTTATGATGTGCAAACCCCACCCAATCCCTGACTGAAACGATCATGGCAGGACTCGACCGCAACACACCGCTCCCCACGGAAATCAAGCTGCACCAGAAGTCGCGCGAAATGGAGATCAGCTTCAACGATGGCAGCAATTTCCGCCTCTCTTACGAATTCCTGCGCGTCTATTCCCCTTCTGCCGAGGTGCGCGGTCATGGCCCCGGTCAGGAGACGCTGCAGACCGGCAAACGCAACGTCGAGATCAAGGAGCTGCGTCCGGTCGGCAATTATGCTGTCCAGCCGGTATTTTCGGACGGCCACGATACCGGCATCTATTCGTGGGATCTGCTCTATGCCTATGGCAAGAACCGCGATGCACTCTGGCAGGATTATCTCGCTCGTCTCGAAGCCGCCGGTGCCAGTCGTGACGTCGATTCCACCACCCAGCCGCCCAAGAGCGGTGGCTGCGGCAAACATTGACAGTGAGGCATCATGACGCAGACGCATTTCGGTTTCCAGACCGTCCCTGAGCACGAAAAGGCGCAACGGGTCAAAGGCGTTTTTTCATCGGTCGCCGACAAATACGATCTGATGAACGACCTGATGTCCGCCGGCCTCCATCGCCTGTGGAAGCGGTTTACCATCGAGATCGCGGCAGCCAGACCCGGTGAAAAGGTGCTCGACATCGCCGGAGGCACGGGTGATCTGGCCTCGGCCTTCCACGACCGCGTCGGCCCCACCGGCGAGGTCTGGCTCACCGACATCAACAATGCGATGCTCACGCGCGGACGCGACCGGCTGCTCGACGAAGGCAAGACCGGCCCCGTCGCCCAGTGCGATGCAGAAAAGCTGCCTTTCCCGGACGATTACTTCGACATCGTCACCGTCGCCTTCGGCTTGCGCAACATGACCCACAAGGAGCTGGCCCTGCGTGAGATGTGCCGCGTGCTACGTCCCGGTGGGCGTTTGCTGGTGCTCGAATTTTCCAAGGTGTGGGCGCCGCTCGCCCCGGCTTACGATTTCTATTCGTTCAAGGTGCTGCCGTGGCTGGGCCAGCAGGTGGTCGGCGATCCCGACAGTTACCGCTATCTCGCCGAATCGATCCGCATGCACCCCAACCAGGAAACGCTCAAGCTGATGATCGAAGAGGCTGGTTTTTCCCGCGTCGCTTATTACAACCTGACCGCCGGCGTGGTCGCGCTGCACCGCGGTTACAAGATTCCATGATCCTCACGGCGCTGAATCATTTGCTCGATGGAGCTCCGTGGGCGCGCCAACACCTTGCCCCTTTCGCTGCACGCTGCGCCCGTTTCGATGTTCCCCCTTTCGCGATGTCCTTCACAGTGACGGCAGAAGGCCGCTTTGCGCCGGCAAGTGATACAGCGGCGCCCGACGTGATCATCCGTCTCCCCTCCGATGTGCCCCTCAAGCTCGTTCAGGGCCTCGACAAAGTGCTCGGCGATGCCACCGTCGAAGGCAATGCGGAATTCGCCACCGCGCTCTCCTTCGTTTTTCGTAATCTGCGCTGGGATGTCGAGGAAGATCTGTCGAAACTGGTCGGCGACATCGCTGCACATCGCATCGTGCTCACGGCATCACGCTGCGCCGCATGGCAGCAGCGTGCTTTTGCGAATCTGATGGCCAACCTGGCCGAATATCTCGTCTTCGAGAAACGTCTGCTCGCCCACACGGATGAGCTCGCTGCGCTGCGCGAAGGTGTCGTTAATCTGACCGATGACCTCGCCCGCCTCGAAGCCCGCATCGCCTCATTGACCCGGTGAATCTGCCGCCGGGGCTGCCTTGTCCGGCTCGGGATTCAGCACCAGCAGAGCCACCGCTTCCTGGGTTTCCGGCATCGCAATCGTGCGGCACTGGCAGCTCAGCCAACGCACGCCGCCAATGGGCGGGATCGCGCCCAAGGTAGTGCTCGCGGCCTCCGACTCGCCCACCAGCAGTTTCAGCGCCGGATGTTCGGCGACCGGCAGCGCATTCCCTTCGGTATCCACCCAGCGCAGGTTCAGCTCGGTGAACTGCATGCCGCGCGGCAACAGGATGCCCAGCAAAGCCTCAGCGGCCGCATTGGCGAGCAGGATTTTCTGTTGTGCATCGATCACCACGACGGCCAAGGGCAGGGCCGCGAATACCGCCGTAAACCCTGCCGCGATGCGCCGCCGCGCCGCATCGGCCTCCATGAAGCCGGTGATGTCCTCCTTGACCGCCATGAAGTGCGTGATGCGTCCCTTTGCGTCGTGTACCGGCGAAATCGAGGCCCGCTCCCAATACAGCGAGCCGTCCTTGCGCCGATTGTGGAATACGCCACGCCATTCCCGCCCAGCCTTAATCGTGTTCCACAGGCGTCGATATTCCTCCGCGGAGGTCTCGCCGGATTTGAGGATGCGTGGCGTCAGGCCGATCACTTCCTCGATCTGGTAGCCCGTGGTGCTAACGAACTTCGGGTTGGCATAGACGATCTTGCCCTCGCTGTCGGTGACGATGATCGTCGCCGGACTCTGTTCCAGCGCGTGCATCAACAGGCGCTGTCGCTGGCTGGCACGCGAATATTTTTCCTGGGAAAGGGCGGTGGCAACACGCTTCGCGCTCAGCTGTGCCCGCAGCCGCACCTCACTAGTGCGCAGCCAGTTGCGCAGCGTCGTCGTCGAGACATTGAATTCGCGCGCGATGTCGAGCAGCGGCACCCTGCCCTCGCGCATCTTTGCCACGGCGCGTTCGACGGCTTCCTTGTTGTGGCGCATCTTCGGACACTCTCGCGGGGGGAGAAGTCAATTTTACCGGTGCCGTCCGACCAGCGCAGATTTTCGGTTCCGTGTGGAACGGGATTCCGTACTCCGAAGGCCGAACCCGAGCCAAGGGCAGCTCATGCTGCCCTCGTCAGGTTTGCCTGCCAGTAGTTACTTGCGACGCAGTTTCTGGATCGCCGCGAGTTGGGCTACCGCTTCGGCCAATTCCGCCTGGGCGCGGGCGAAGTCCATCTCGGCGCTCTTGTTGGCCATCGCTTCCTCGGCGCGCTTTTTGGCTTCCAGGGCTTTTGCTTCATCGAGGTCCTTGCCGCGGATCGCCGTATCGGCCAGCACGGTCACAAGGCCCGGCTGCACCTCAAGCACACCGCCCGCGACGAAGATCAGCTCTTCCTCGCTCTGGTTCGGAATCTTCAGACGCACCGCCCCGGGCTTGATGCGTGTCATCAACGGCATGTGGCCCGGCAGGATGCCGAGCTCGCCGGCCTCGCCCGGCAGCACGACGAATTCCGCCAGACCGGAGAAGATCGACTCTTCGGCGCTGACGACATCAACGTGAACTGTGAGTGCCATCGCGGCCCCTTATTGAAGTATCTTGGCCTTCTCGAAGGCTTCCTCGATGCCACCGACCATGTAGAAAGCCTGCTCGGGCAGCTGGTCGCATTCGCCATCGACGATCATCTTGAAGCCCTTGATCGTCTCCTTGAGCGTCACGTACTTGCCCGGCGAGCCGGTGAACACTTCGGCGACGAAGAAGGGTTGCGAGAGAAAGCGCTGGATCTTGCGCGCCCGCGATACGGTGAGCTTGTCTTCGGGGGAGAGCTCGTCCATGCCCAGGATCGCGATGATGTCGCGCAGCTCCTTGTAGCGCTGCAGGGTGGCCTGCACCCGGCGGGTGGTCTGGTAGTGTTCCTCGCCGATGATGTTCGGATCGACCTGGCGGCTGGTCGAGTCGAGCGGATCGACGGCGGGATAGATGCCGAGCGAGGCGATGTCACGCGAAAGCACGACAGTCGCATCGAGGTGACCGAAGGTGGTCGCCGGGCTGGGGTCGGTAAGGTCGTCCGCGGGCACATACACCGCCTGGATCGAAGTGATCGATCCGACCTTGGTCGAGGTGATACGCTCCTGCAAGCGACCCATTTCCTCCGCCAGCGTCGGCTGATAGCCCACCGCGGAGGGCATACGGCCAAGCAGCGCCGACACTTCGGTACCGGCCAGCGTGTAGCGGTAGATGTTGTCGATGAAGAGCAGCACGTCACGGCCTTCGTCACGGAAGGCCTCGGCCATCGTCAGGCCAGTGAGCGCGACGCGCAGACGGTTGCCCGGCGGCTCGTTCATCTGGCCAAACACCATCGCGACCTTGTCGAGCACGTTGGACTCCTTCATCTCGTGATAGAAGTCGTTGCCCTCGCGCGTACGTTCTCCCACCCCAGCGAACACCGACAGACCCGAGTGTTGCTTGGCGATGTTGTTGATCAGCTCCATCATGTTCACGGTCTTGCCGACACCCGCACCGCCGAACAGACCGATCTTGCCACCCTTCGCGAACGGACAGATCAAATCGATCACCTTGATGCCGGTCTCGAGCAGCTCGACCGAAGGGGAAAGTTCGCGGAAGGCCGGCGCCTTCTGATGGATCGGGCGGCGCTCGTCACTGCCGATCGCACCGGCTTCGTCGATCGGACGCCCCAGCACATCCATGATGCGGCCGAGCGTGCCATGACCGACCGGCACCGAGATCGGCGCACCGGTATTGTTGACCTTCATGCCGCGACGCAGACCGTCGCTCGAGCCCATCGCGATGGTGCGCACGACCCCATCGCCCAGCTGCTGCTGCACTTCGAAGGTGAGCCCTTCCTCGCAGCCAGTCTCGCTCGGGTCGATCACCAGGGCATCGAAGACCTTGGGCATTTCTCCGCGCGGGAATTTGATATCCACCACCGCGCCGATGCATTGAACGATTTGTCCGTAGCTCATATGGTTTCCTTTGAATGCAAATCACTATCCGGCGATCGCTGCCGCCCCGCCGACGATTTCGGAAATTTCCTTGGTGATCGAAGCCTGCCGCGCCTTGTTATAGACCAACTGCAGTTCCTTGATGACGGTACCCGCATTGTCGGTCGCCGCCTTCATCGCCACCATGCGCGCCGACTGTTCGGAAGCCATGTTCTCGGCCACCGCCTGGTAGATCAGCGCTTCGACATAGCGGGTCAACAGCTCGTCGATGACCACCTTGGCTTCCGGCTCGTAGAGATAGTCCCAGGAGCCCTCCGGCGTGCCGAGCCGCTCCCCGCTCAAGGGCAGTAACTGTTCCAGCACCGGTTCCTGACGCATCGTGTTGATGAAGCGCGTATAGGCGAGATAGACGACATCCAGCTCACCGTTCTGGAAAGCGTCGATCATCACCTTGATCGGGCCGATCAGCCGGTCCAGATGGGGTGTGTCGCCCAGATGCACCGCGTGCGAAATCACGTTGGCGCCCAGACGCTGCATGAAGCCTAAGCCTTTGTTGCCGATGCAGGTGGCGCGAATGTCGGTTGCCCCTTCCGCTTCCCACTTGCGCACGGCATTCAAGGTCATGCGCAGCACATTGGTATTGAGGCCGCCGCACAGACCCTTGTCGGTCGTCACGACCACGATGCCGACGCGTTTCGGCGGCTCGCCGGTCTTGTTCTTGCCAAGGAAGGGATGGCGGTATTCGGTAACGTTGGCAGCAGCCAGATGCGCCGCCATGCGGCGAACCTTTTCGCCGTAGGGCCGGGCGGCGCGCATCCGTTCCTGCGCCTTGCGCATTTTGGATGCGGCCACCATCTCCATCGCCTTCGTGATCTTGCGGGTATTCTGGACCGACTTGATCTTGCTGCGAATTTCCTTGCCGCCTGCCATGGCGCGTCTCTCCTGACGGGATCAACCCCAAGTCTTCTTGAACGCGGTGATGGCAGCAGTCAGTTCGGCCTCACCTTCCTTGTCCAGATCCTTGGTCGAGTCGATCTTCTCCATCAGCGCAGCATGCTGCTGGCGCATGTAATGATGCAGCGCCGCCTCGAAGGGCAGGATCCGGTTGCTGTCGATGTCGTCAAGGAAGCCGTGGTTGACCGCGAACAAAGAGACAGCCATCTCGGCGATCGGCAGCGGCGAATATTGGGGCTGTTTCATCAGCTCGGTGACGCGCCGCCCGCGTTCGAGCTGCTTGCGCGTCGCCTCGTCGAGGTCGGAGGCGAACTGCGCGAAGGCTGCCAGCTCACGGTACTGGGCGAGCGCCAGACGCACACCACCGCCGAGCTTCTTGATGACCTTGGTCTGAGCCGCGCCTCCCACCCGCGACACCGAAATGCCGGCGTTGATCGCCGGACGGATGCCTGCATTGAACAGGTCGGTTTCCAGGAAGATCTGACCGTCCGTGATCGAGATCACGTTGGTCGGCACGAACGCGGAAACGTCGCCCGCCTGCGTCTCGATCACCGGCAGCGCCGTCAGACTGCCGGTCCTGCCTTTCACCGCACCATGGGTCATTTTCTCGACCCAGGCTTCGGAAACACGCGCGGCGCGTTCCAGCAGGCGGGAGTGCAGATAGAAGACGTCGCCCGGATAGGCTTCCCGCCCGGGCGGGCGCCGCAGCAGCAGCGAGATCTGACGGTAGGCCCAGGCCTGCTTGGTCAAGTCGTCATAAATGATCAGGGCGTCCTGACCGCGGTCGCGGAAGTATTCGCCCATCGTGCAGCCCGCATATGGCGCGATGAACTGCATCGCGGCGGATTCGGAGGCCGTCGCGGCGACGACGATCGTGTAGTCCATCGCGCCGGTCTCTTCCAGCTTCCGGACCACGTTCATCACGGTCGAAGCCTTTTGTCCCACCGCGACATAGATGCAGATCAGGTCCTTGCCCTTTTGGTTGATGATGGTATCGACCGCGACGGCGGTCTTGCCGGTCTGCCGGTCGCCGATGATCAGCTCGCGCTGGCCGCGTCCGATCGGCACCATCGAGTCGACGGCTTTCAAGCCGGTCTGCACCGGCTCGGAGACCGACTTACGCCAGATCACACCCGGGGCGACTTTTTCGATCTTGTCGGTGAGCTTGGTCTCGATCGGTCCCTTGCCGTCGATCGGCTCACCCAAGGCGTTCACGACGCGACCGATCAGCTCGGGGCCGACCGGCACTTCGAGGATGCGGCCCGTGCATTTGACGGTATCGCCTTCACTGATGTGCTGGTATTCCCCCAGCACCACGGCGCCGACGGAATCGCGCTCGAGGTTCAGCGCCAGGCCAAACGTGTTGCCCGGAAATTCGAGCATTTCGCCTTGCATGACATCGGCAAGGCCATGGATGCGGCAGATGCCGTCGGTCACCGTCACCACCGTGCCCTCGTTGCGCGCGGTGGGAGCCAATTGCAGATTCTGGATGCGGCTCTTGATCAGTTCGCTGATTTCTGCAGGGTTGAGATTCATGGAAATAACTCCTAGTCCTTGAGCGTAACCGCCATGGCACTCAGTTTGCCACGCACGGAAGCGTCGATAACCTGGTCGCCCAGGGCGATTCGCACCCCGCCGATCAGTTCCGGGTCGACCTCGACATTGGCCTTGACTTTGCAGCCGAATTTGCGTTCGAGCGCCTCGACCAGGCTGCCGAGCTGCGCGTCGCTAAGCGGGAAAGCCGAGGTCACCAATGCCTCGCGGGTGCCTTCCTGTGCATTCTTGAGGTCATCAAACAGCGCACTGATCTCAGACAAGACTTCGAGACGCCGGTTATCGACGAGAATATGGAGAAAATTGACCTGCTCGGGCGTCAGCTCACCCGCGACACCCTTGAACAGCTCAACGAGCGTCGTTGCGCTGAGGCGCGGATTGCTGATGCATTCGCGCATCGCGGGGTCCCGCACGGCAGCAGCCAGGCGAGCCAGGGCCTCCTGCCATGAAGCGAGTGCGCCCGTCGTCCTGGCGAGCTCGAAAGCCGCTTCGGCGTAAGGCCTGGCGATGGTGGCGTTCTCGGCCATGGCGGATCAGAGCTCCGCCTTCAACTGGTCGAGCAGCTCGGCGTGCTTGGCTGCATCGATTTCCTTGCGCAGGATACGCTCGGCCCCAGCCACTGCCAGCATCGCCACCTGATCGCGTAAGGCTTCTTTCGCGCGTTGCGCAGCCGCGGCAGCCTCGTTCTCGGCGGCTGCACGCGCCGCCGCGACGATGCGCGCCGCTTCGGCCCGGGCTTCGTCGATGATCTGCGCGGCTTGCCGCTCGGCCCCGCCACGCAGCTCGTTGGCCGCTTCACGCGCCTTGCGCATCTCGTCGGTGGCGCGCCGTTCGGCGAGCATCAGATCGGTCTTCGCCTTGTCGGCGGCCGCCAGACCTTCGGCGATCTTTGCAGCACGCTCGTCGAGCGCCTTCATGATGGGCGGCCACACGAATTTCATCGTGAACCACGCCAGAATGAAGAACACAACCAGCTGGGCGAATAGCGTTGCGTTCAGATTCACGGTTTCGCTCCTTCAAAGCGTCAAAGGGGAAAGCCGCTTACTTGATGAACGGATTGGCGGTGGTGTACCAGAGGGCGATACCGGTGCCGATGATGAACGCGGCGTCGATCAGACCGACCAGCAGGAACATCTTGGTTTGCAAGGTATTCATTAGCTCGGGCTGGCGGGCAGATGCTTCGAGAAAGCGGCTGCCCATGATGCCGATGCCGATACAGGCGCCCGCAGCGCCCAGACCAATGATCAGACCGGCGGCCAGCGCGACGAAACCAACGATGCTTTCCATGATGACTCCTTGTGCTTGAAATGAGAGTTGGAAGAATGGTGGGTTAAAGGGAATCAGTGACTTTCATGCGCCTGACCGACATAGACCAGGGTCAGCATCATGAAGATGAAGGCTTGCAGCGTGATGATCAGGATGTGGAAGATCGCCCAGATCGAGCCGGCGATCACATGACCGAGCCAGAGCAGGCCGCTGCCGACGGTGCCCGACCAGGCGGCACCCATCAGCGCGATCAGCATGAAGATCAGCTCGCCGGCATACATGTTGCCGAACAGACGCATGCCATGCGACACGGTCTTGGCGATGAACTCGATCAGCTGCATCGCGAAATTGACCGGCCACAGCAGAGGATGGGCACCAAACGGCGCGGTGAACAATTCATGCACCCAGTGGCCCAGGCCCTTGATCTTGACGTTGTAATAGAGGCAGATCAGCAGCACGGCTAGTGACATGCCGAGCGTGGCGTTCAGATCGGCGGTCGGCACCACGCGCATATAGGCGTGATGCGCATCATGGCCGGCGGCCCCATAAATCGCTGCCCACAGATTCGGCAACAGATCCAACGGCAGCAAGTCCATCGCGTTCATCAGGAAGATCCAGACGAACACGGTGAGCGCCAGCGGAGCGACGAATCGGCGCGACTCTGCCGAATGGACGATGCCTTTGGCCTGGTCGGCGACCATCTCGACGAGGATCTCGATCGCCGCCTGCCAACGGCCCGGCACGCCGGATGTCGCCTTGCGCGCCACCCGCGCCATCAGGAATACGGCCAACAGGCCCAAGGTGATCGAATAGAACAGCGTGTCGAGATGGAAGACGCTCCAGTCGACCAAGGCCGTCTGCGCGGCACTCTTCCAGTGCGTCAAATGATGGACGATGTATTCGGAAGCGGTGGGAGAGTGCTCGGTAGCCATGTCTTCAGGTCTTATGCAACAGCGCAAAAAGATTGACGAACATCACGACGAACAGACCGACGAGCAGCGCCGGCCAATGGATTTCCACGACGCGCGGCAACCACAGCAACAGGGCGACGACTGCCGCGAGCTTGACGGCCTCGCCGATCAAGAACCCCGCCGTCCCCACGCGCCGGGCGGCGATAGCCGCCTTGAGACGCAACGCGAACAACAGATTCGGCAGAACGTAGGCTGCGCCGCCCGCTAGGACCGAACGCGCCCCACCCCAACCTATGAACGCGCCCATCAGAGCTGCCACCAGCACGACCGCAAGTGCCTGAAACATCAGGGTTTTCAACATGCGCGGGCGACCTGGATTCTTTTTCTGCCGGGTTTTGATCCTGTCACCGACGAAATCTGATGCCCACCGTTTTCGCCAGTAACTGCGCTACCGTTCAAAACGCGCGAATATAAAGAGCCCGCTTAAATAAGTCAATATGTTTGCTGTCGTGCAACAAATTTATGGTGTTCATTAGTTTTTTCAGTGGCTGCGCAGGCGTTGCAAAATGCCATCGAGCTGATCGAGGCTGGCGAAACGGATGGTCAATGCCCCCGCCCCTTTGCGGTTAGCGCTCACTGTCACGATCGCCCCCAAAGCATCGGACAATTCTTCTTCGAGTCGTTCGAGATCGCGGCTTTTCGTAGTGCCCTCTTTGCGTGCCTGCGGATGGATCAGGCGAGCCACGCGCCGTTCGGTTTCGCGCACCGACCAGCCTTTGTCGGCTGCCTCGGCGGCGAGCCGCCCCTGCTCGGATTTTGGCGCGCCGAGGATGGCGCGGGCATGCCCCATGTCGATGTCGCCCGCCATCAGCAGATCCTGCGCCGGTTTGGCAAGCTGCAGCAGCCGCAGCAGATTGGTCGTCGCGGTACGCGAGCGGCCCACTGCGGCGGCGGCTTGCTCGTGCGTGAAACCGAACTCGTCGATCAAGCGTTGCAGCCCGGCCGCTTCTTCCAGCGGGTTGAGATTCTCACGCTGGATGTTCTCGATCAGACTCATCGCCAGTGCTGCTTCGTCCGGAATTTCGCGGATCAGCACCGGCACTTCGGTAAGGCCCGCGATCTGCGCCGCGCGCCAGCGGCGTTCGCCAGCGATGATTTCATACCGTCCTCCACCGATCGGGCGCACCGAGATCGGTTGAATGACGCCTTGCGCCTTGATCGACGCGGCCAGATCTTCGAGCGAGCCGGGGTCCATCCGCGTGCGCGGCTGATACTTGCCTGGCTGCAGATCGCCGATCGGCAACATGGCCTGACTTTGCCCAGCTTGGACGGTGTCGAAATCCTGATCGCCAGAGAGCAGCGCGTCCAGTCCGCGGCCCAGGCCTTTCTTGCGTTGGATCATGTTGGTTGCCCTTTCTGCCAAGCGCCGACACGTTCGATCATTTCATGCGCAAAGCCCTGATAGGCGAGCGCCCCCTTGGCATGCCGGTCGAACAGCACGCCGGGTATGCCGTAGCTGGGCGCCTCGGCGAGCCGCACGTTCCTCGGCACCAGCGTCCTGAACACCTTGTCACCGAAATGCTCCTCGAGCTGTCGGGAGACCTGGTTGGCGAGTGTCGAGCGCGGATCGAACATCACGCGCAACAGGCCGATGATGCGCAGCTCGCGGTTCAGGTTGCGATGCACTTGCTTGATGGTATTCACCAGATCGGACAACCCTTCCAGCGCATAGTATTCGCATTGCATCGGAATGATCACGCCATGGGCGGCGCACAGACCGTTCAAGGTCAGCATCGACAGCGACGGTGGGCAGTCGATCAGGACGAATTCGTAGTCGCCGGCATGGTGCGCCAGGGCTTCGCGCAGGCGCTGCTCACGGCGTGGCAAATCCACCAGCTCGACCTCGGCACCGGCAAGATCACGGTTGGCCGGCAATACATCGTAATGCCCGCTGGGGCTAGTCACGCGCGCTTCGGCCAGCGTCGACAGTCCCAGCAGCATCTGATAGACCGAGACCTTGAGCGCGCGCTTGTCGATGCCGCTGCCCATCGTCGCATTGCCTTGCGGATCGAGATCGACCAGCAATGTGCGCTGGCCCGCCTGCGCCAGCGCCGCGGCGAGGTTAACGGCCGTCGTGGTCTTGCCCACCCCACCCTTCTGATTGGCGATCGCGAAGATGTGCATGGTCAATTTTCCTTTTCCAGTTGCAGCAGGCAGCGTGCGGCTTTAAGGCCCGGTACATGCAGCTCGTGGCAGGCCGCCAGCCGCCAGCCGGCAGGCAAGGCGGCGATTTCGTCAGCAGGATACGCACCTTTCATCACCCACAGCCGGTCGGCGAGATGACCAGCCCGGTCGACGAATGCCGCGAGCGAGGCGAAGGCACGCGAGAGCGCCGCATCGAATCTCTCGTGAAAAAGCTCCACGCGGCCGCAGTGAATGCTCACATTGTCAAGTCCCAGCTCGATTTTCACCTGACGCTGAAAGGCGGCTTTCTTCTCTACCGCCTCGATCGAGGTTAGACGCCACCCGGGTCGGGCAATCGCCAGCACGAGCCCCGGCAGTCCCGCGCCACTGCCGACATCGGCAAGCGAGAAGTGCCGTCCTGCTTGCGCCGATTTTTGCACGATCGGCAGCACCGCCAGCGCATCGAGTACGTGATGGGTCACCATCTGGGCCGGATCACGAATCGCAGTGAGGTTATACACCTTGTTCCACTTTTCCAGCAGGGCGAGGAAGGCAGTGAGCTTGCCCTGCGCCCCTTCAGGCAGGTCGAGTTTCAGTGCCGCGATGCCCTCTTCGAGCCTCATCCGCGCAGCCTCTTCAGGTGCACCAGCAGCACGGCGATCGCCGCGGGTGTCACGCCCTGGATGCGGCTCGCCTGTCCCACCGTCTGCGGCCGGGCTTCCGAGAGGCGCTGGCGCACCTCGATCGACAGGCCATTGAGCTGCATATAGTCGAGATCGGCGGGGATGGGTGTGTTCTCTTGCGCGGCCATCCGGGCGACATCCTCCTTCTGGCGCTCGATGTAGCCCTGGTATTTGGCCTGGATTTCGATCTGTTCGATCACGTCGGGCGACCTGACAGGCTCGCCAGCACCCGGCAAGGTCATCAGGTTCGCGTAACTTACCTCGGGACGGCGCAGCAGATCGAACAGAGCATATTCGCGTTCGATCGGCTTACCCAGTACCCTCTCCATCTCGTGCGCCGCAACGACCTTTGGGTTGATCCATGTGCTTTTCAGGCGCTCGATCTCGGCCGCGACCGCATCACGCTTGCGGTTGAAGACCTCCCAGCGCACATCGTCGACCAGGCCGAGCTTACGTCCGGTTTCGGTCAGGCGCAGATCGGCATTGTCTTCCCGCAGCGAGAGGCGATATTCCGCCCGGCTGGTGAACATCCGGTAGGGTTCGGAGACGCCCCGCGTGATCAGATCATCCACCAGCACGCCGAGATAGGCCTCGTCGCGCCGCGGCCACCAGCCGTCCCTACCCAGGGCCAACAGTGCGGCGTTGGCACCCGCGAGCAAACCCTGGGCGGCTGCCTCTTCGTAGCCGGTGGTGCCATTAATCTGGCCGGCGAAGAACAGCCCCTCGATCGCGCGCGTCTCCAGCGTCGCTTTCAGTCCACGCGGATCGAAGTAGTCGTATTCGATCGCATAGCCGGGACGTGTGATGTGGGCGCGTTCCAGGCCGCGGATCGAGCGCACCATCTCGAGCTGCACGTCGAACGGCAGGCTGGTGGAAATCCCTTGGGGATAGTATTCGTGCGTGTCAAGCCCTTCCGGCTCGAGAAACACCTGATGACTGTCCTTGCCGGCGAAGCGGTGGATCTTGTCCTCGATCGACGGGCAATAGCGCGGCCCGATCCCCTCGATGACGCCGGTGAACATCGGCGAGCGGTCCAGCCCGGCACGGATGATCTCGTGGGTGCGGGGATTGGTATGCGTGATCCAGCAAGGTATCTGTCGCGGATGCATCTCCGCCTTCCCGAGGAAGGAAAACACCGGCGGTGGCACATCGCCAGGCTGTTCCTCCATCACGGAAAAGTCGATCGTCTTGCCGTCGAGTCGCGGTGGCGTGCCGGTCTTCAGGCGGCCCACCGGTAGATTCAGCTCCCGCAGGCGCGCCGCGAGGGACAGGGAGGGCGGGTCACCGAAACGGCCAGCGTGGTAGTTTTCCAGCCCGACATGCACCAGCCCGTTGAGAAAAGTTCCCGCCGTCAGCACCACGGCGCTGGCCTCGAAACGGATTCTGAGGCGCGTGACGACGCCGACCACACGTGCTCCCTTAAGCACGATGTCGTCTGCGGCCTGCTGGAAGATGGTCAGTCCCGGCTGGTTTTCGATCCGGCGGCGGATAGCCTGTTTATAGAGCACACGATCGGCCTGGGCGCGCGTGGCGCGCACCGCCGGCCCTTTCGAGGCATTCAGGATACGGAACTGGATGCCCGCCTCGTCCGTGGCGAGCGCCATCACGCCGCCCAGCGCATCTACCTCCTTGACGAGATGGCCCTTGCCGATGCCGCCGATCGACGGGTTGCACGACATTGCGCCGAGCGTCTCGATGTTGTGGGTGAGCAGCAGGGTGCGCGCACCGATGCGCGCTGCGGCCAAGGCAGCTTCGGTGCCGGCGTGCCCACCACCAATCACAATGACGTCGTAACGTTCCGGAAACAGCATGCGAAAACTCTGCGCTGGCGACACGGCACGAATGCGAAAGGCGGCAATCATACTCCGAAGCATGTCGCCACCCAATAATGTTTCACGTGAAACCCCGCCGGCTTGTTTCACGTGAAACGCGCGAAAAGGATCGGGAGGGACGTGGGACAGAGCGGTCAGCCAGGCGGCGGATGCGTCAAGCCGGCAACCGATACCTCAGCGCCTCCCGAGACCGAGGTAACTCTCGATCACCTTCGGATCGTCCTCGAGCTGCTCTGCCGGCCCCTCCAGTGCGACCTCGCCCGTTTCCAGTACATAGCCGTAATCGGCGATCTGCAGCGCGGCGCGCGCGTTCTGCTCGATAAGCAGGATCGCCACGCCCAGCGCACACAGGTCGGTGATGACGCGAAAGATCCCGCGCACGATCAGTGGCGCCAGCCCCAGACTCGGCTCGTCGAGCATCAACAGCTTCGGTCGCGCCATCAGCGCCCGACCGACGGCGAGCATTTGGCGCTCGCCCCCGGAGAGGGTGCCGGCCATCTGGCGCCGACGCTCCTTCAGGCGCGGGAAGATGCCATAGACCTGGTCGAGCGTCTGCCATTCGTCGCGGAAACCCAGCCGGCGGCGTATGAAAGCGCCGAGCAGCAAGTTGTCCTCGACGCTCATCTCGCCGAACAGTTCGCGCTTTTCCGGTACCAGTGTCATGCCGCGCGCGACCATGCGCTCGATGTCGCATTGCCCGGCGGCCGACTCGCCGGCAAAGAACACTTCGCCGCGCGAAAACGGCAACACCCCCATGATCGCCGACAACAACGTGGTCTTGCCCGCGCCGTTGGGACCGATCACGGTGACGATCTGACCCGGCAACACTCGCAACGACACATGATGCAGCGCTTCGACCTTGCCATAGGACACACACAGGTCGGTGACAGTCAACAGCGGCTCGAGAGGCGTAGCACTCATCTCAATCCACTCCGCCCAGGTAGGCCTCGATTACCGCCGGGTCGTTTTGCACATCCTGCGGCAGCCCCTCGGCGATCTTCTTGCCAAACTCCATCACGACGACGCGATCGGCCAGATCCATCACGAATTCCATGTCGTGTTCGACGAGCAGGATGCCCATGCCCTCGCTGCGCAACTGACGGAGCAATTCCGCCAACGCCTGCTTTTCCAGGAAACGCAAGCCCGCCGCCGGTTCGTCAAGCAAGAGCAGACAGGGATCGGCAGCGAGCGCCCGGGCGATCTCGACGATGCGCTGCTTGCCGAGAGGCAAACTGCCGGCGGGGGCATGCAGCTGGTCGGCCAGACCGACGCGGGCGCACTGACGTGCCGCCTCGCTCAACAGACGGCGTTCCTCGGTGCGTTCGAGATGCAACATCGCAGCCAAGACACCTTGACTGCCACGCAAATGTGCCCCGAGCGCGACGTTTTCCAGCACGCTCATCGTCGGCAGCAGACGCACATGCTGAAAGGTGCGACTCATACCCAGGCGTGCGATCGCACGCGCTGGGCGGCCAGCCACCTGCTGACCAAGGAAGCGCACCGTGCCACTGGTCGGTGGATCCACGCCGGTGATCAGGTTGAACAATGTGGACTTGCCGGCGCCATTCGGGCCGATCAGTGCGAGGATCTCGCCCGCCGCAACGGTCAGGCTCATCCGGTCATTGGCAATCAGTCCACCGAATCTCTTCACCGCATCGTGAACTTCCAGCAGCACACTGCCACGGGGTGGCATCGCCCGCCGCGTAAGGGGCTCACCTTGCACAAACTCGGCGCTGGCGGGGCGGCACGCTGGCGCCGGCAACCAGCGGGAAAGGCCGGGCCACAAGCCTTCCCGGGCGCGGTGCAACACGAAGATCATCAACAGACCGAAGGCGATCACCTCGAAGTTGCCACTGGCGCCGAACAGCTGCGGCAGGATGTCCTGCAGCCATTGCTTGAGGATCGTGATCACCGCCGCGCCGACGAGCGCCCCCCAGACGTGGCCGGCACCGCCGATCACGGCCATGAACAGGTATTCGATCCCGATATGCAGCCCGAACGGCGTCGGGTTCACGAAGCGCTGCAGATGCGCATACATCCAACCGGACAGACAAGCGAACAAGGCCGCAATCAGGAAAATGACGATCTTGGTACGATGGGTGTCGACGCCCATCGCCTCGGCCATCAACACGCCACCTTTCAGCGCCCGAATCGCGCGTCCGCTGCGCGAATCGAGCAGGTTGCGCGTCAGCGAAAGCGCAACAAGCAGCACGGCCCAGATCACAAAATAGAACTTGCGGCCATCGCGCAGCTCGAAGCCAGCGATGGACAGCGCCGGGAGGCCGCCGATGCCGGTGTGACCGCCAAGGAATTCCAGATTGCCGAACAGGAAATAGAGCGAAATCCCCCACGCGAGCGTACCCAGCGGCAGATAGTGGCCGGAAAGCCGCAGCGTAAGCACGCCCAGGAGCAAAGCGAGCAGCGCGGTCAGTGTCACGCCGAGCAGCAGTCCGCTCCAGGGGTTGGCCAGGGGAACCAGCCAGCCGGGCAAGGCTGCCGTCGTCAGCCAGGCCGTCGCATAGGCGCCCACGCCGACGAAAGCCGCTTGGCCGAAGGAAGTCAGGCCGCCGATGCCGGTCAGCAACACCAGACCCAGCGCGACGAGCGCATACAGGCCGATGTAATTAAGCAACGTGACGTAGAACTCGGGCAAGACGAGCGGTGCGCCCAGCAGCAGCACCAGAAAGGCAATGAAGACCACGCGCGGCTTCATCACTCTTCTTCCTCGACCTGATGCGTGGTCAATGAGCGCCACAGCAGCACCGGAATGATCAGCGTGAACACGATCACTTCCTTGAAAGCCGATGCCCAGAAAGAAGAAAAGGATTCCAGCAGGCCGACCAGCAGCGCGCCGGCCGCTGCGACCGGGTAGCTTGCCAGGCCGCCGATGATCGCGCCGACGAAACCCTTCAGACCGATCAGGAAGCCGGTGTCGTAGTACACGGTCGTGATCGGCGCGATCAGGACGCCGGACAAGGCGCCGATCGCCGCCGCGAACAGGAAAGTCAGTTTGCCCGCAAGGGTGGTCGAGATGCCCATCAGGCGCGCCCCGGCGCGATTCACCGCGGTGGCGCGCAAGGCCTTGCCATAAAGCGTCTTTTCGAAAAACAGATAGAGCGCCAAGATGAGCAGGAGACTGGTCGAAATCACCCACAGGCTTTGGCCACTGACGGTGAGCCCCCCGAGGTCGAACGAGGCCTCGGAAAACGCCGGCGTGCGTGATCCTTCGGCGCCGAAGAACAACAGGCCAAGACCGACCAGCGTCAAATGCAAGGCCACCGAAGCGATCAGCAACACCAGCACCGAAGCCTCCGCGATCGGCTGATAGACCAGACGGTAAAGCTGCGGACCGAGCGGCACGACCACCGCGAGCGCCAGCGCCACTTGCAGCAGCATCGGCCAGTCGCGCGGGGTGGCCAGCCACAGCACCAGTGCCATGACAAAGGGATAGACGAGGCTGCGCAAAGAAAGCATTAACAATGCCTTGCTGCCGGCACGCCAGCTGCTCGGGGCATCGACGGCGAACGTCGCCAGGCCCAATGCCAGCAGCAGCCAGATCGTGCCGGGCGTCTGTCCGCTCTGGATGGCGGCCAGCGTCAAGGCACCGAAGGCGACGAATTCGCCCTGCGGAATGAAGATCACCCGTGTCACGGCGAACACCAGCACCAGCGCGAGCGCCAGCAGCGCATAAATGGCACCCGTGACGATGCCGTCCTGGCCGAGCAGCAGCGCGATTTGCAAATCCATCGCCGAAATTTCCGAACTGTTCAAACGACAAGGGCGCCGGATGATCCGACGCCCCTGGCTTCGATCACGGCGATTTTACTGGATCAACTTCCACTCGCCGTTTTCCACCTTGACCATCACCCGCGCGCGCTGGTCGAAACCGAGATGGTCCTGTGGTGACATGTTGACAATGCCATGCGAGACGGTGACGTTCTTCAGCCCCTCGAGCGCATTGCGCAGCGCCGTCTTGAACTCCTTCGTGCCAGGCTTGGCCTTCTTCAGCGCCTGCGGCAAGGCGTTTTGCAAAAGGATGCCGGCATCCCAGGCATGCGCGCCGAAGGTCGAGACACTGCCCTTGCCATGCACGGCTTCGTATTTATTCACATAATCGAGCGCTACCGGTTTGATCGGATTGCTATCCGGTAGCTGTGCGGCGACCAACACCGGGCCGGCAGGCAGGTATGTGCCCTCGCAATCCTTGCCGCAGACACGCAGGAAATCGCGGTTGGCGACACCGTGCGTCTGATAATAGGCGCCCTTGTAACCTTTCTCCTTCAAGGTCTTCTGCGGCAGTGCCGCCGGCGTGCCCGAGCCGGCGATCAGCACGGCATCCGGCTTCGCGGCGATGATCTTCAACACCTGACCGGTCACCGAAGTATCGTTGCGGTTGTAGCGTTCGTTGGCGACGATTTTCAGCTTGCGCGCCTCGGCGATCTTCGAGAATTCCTGGAACCAGCCTTCGCCATAGGCATCGGCGAAGCCGATGAAGGCGACGCTCTTGATGCCATTGCTGGTCATGTGCTCGACGATCGCCGTTGACATCTGGATGTCGTTCTGCGGCGTCTTGAACACCCATTTCACTTTCGGATTGCTGGTATCGACGATGCGCGCCGAGGCGGCCATCGAGATCATCGGTGTCTCGGCCTCGGCCACCACATCGATCATCGCCAGCGAGTTCGGCGTGATCGTCGAACCGACGATCACATCGACTTTGTCCTCGGTGAGGAGCTTGCGGGTGTTCTTCACCGCGGTGGTGGTGTCGGAAGCATCATCGAGGACGATGTAATTGACCTTCTCGCCGGCAATCTTCCTCGGCAACAACGCCACGGTGTTCTTTTCCGGAATGCCCAGCGAAGCCGCAGGACCGGTCGCGGAAACGACGACGCCGACATTGATGTCGGCCAAAGCCGGCAAAGCGAGACCGCTCAGCAACGCAGCGCACAGGGATTTGATCTTCGATGGCATGGGCTCCTCCCGATCTATGAGTAAATGAAGGGAAAAATATAATTAATCTATCACCATAACGAAGATTCGTCCATGAATCCATCAGGGTCAAGGTGATACAGCGAAAGTATCCCAGGCGATCTTGATGATCAGCAGCGTCGTCATGAGCAGGAACACGCTGCGCACGAAACCGCTGCCGTGGCGGATTGCCAGCTTGCTGCCGAAACGCGCGCCAGCGATGTTGCACAGTGCCATGCCGAAAGCGAGCGCCCACAAGACATGGCCGGCGGGTGCGAACAGCAGCAGGGCTCCGGCATTCGTCGCTGCATTGAGCACTTTCGCGCTCGCCGAGGCATGCAGGAAATCCATGCCGAAAAGACGCACGAAAGCAAAGATCATGAAACTTCCTGCCCCTGGCCCAAAGAAACCGTCATAGAAGCCGAGCGCGGCGCCCACCAGCAGTGCGACAACCCGATGAGCCTCGGCGGCAATTCGGGGTGAGCGCTTGCTCATGCCGAAATAGGCCTTTCTCCACGTATAGACCGCGACGGCGACAAGCAGGACAAGCACCAGCGGCCGCACCACTTCTCTCGGCAGCCAAGCGACCACCGCAGCGCCAACAAAAGAAAACAGAAACGCGGTCACCGCCGCGGGCAGCACGAGCCGCCAGGGAAGCGCCACGGCCCGCACGTAGCGCCGTGCTGCATAGAGCGTGCCGAAAATCGACGCCGTCTTGTTCGTGCCGAACAAGGTCGCAGGCAGCTCACGCGGCAAGCCGGCAAACAACGCCGGCACCTGGATCAGGCCACCCCCACCGGCCACCGCATCGATGAATCCGGCAAAAAACGCCGCCAGCAACAGTGGCAGCCAGGCTGGATCGAAGGCGCTCATCGCGGTGCCGTCCCGCCAGCGCAGAATTTCGTCATTTTCCGATGCAAAAGCGACCGAAAATCACACCGAGCAGGTCGTCGGCAGTGACTTCGCCGGTGATCGTCGCCAAAGCCCGTTGCGCAAGGCGCAATTCTTCCGCCGCCAATTCGAGTTGACCGAGCCGGTCGTGTGCCGTGGCGAGGTGCGCCTCGGCTTCATTCAGCGCGGCGAGGTGACGTGCCCGGGCGAGCAGTGCATCCTCACCATGACTGTGCCAGCCGGCAATGCGCAGCAGTTCGTCATGAAGAAGATCGATACCTTCACCGGTCTTGGCCGACAGGCGCAGATGCACCTGCCCTTGTGCTTCATAGCGGGCAGGAGGTTGTTGCGCCAGATCGCATTTGTTCTCGATCACGATACGTTCGATACCCGCCGGCAGCCGCGCAGCGATCGCCTGATCGGCGGGGGTAACGCCACTGCGGGCATCGACGATCAGTAAGATCACATCGGCCTTGGCGATTTCCTGCCAGGTGCGCGCGATGCCGATTTTCTCGACCGTATCTTCGGTATCGCGCAAGCCCGCGGTATCGATGATCGAGACCGGAATCCCTTCGACGAGGATCGTCTCGCGCACCGCATCGCGCGTGGTGCCGGCGATGTCGGTGACGATCGCCCGCTCTTCGCCCGCCAGCCGGTTGAGCAGGGAAGATTTGCCGACGTTCGGCAGGCCGGCGAGCACCACGGTGAGCCCGGAGCGCAACACGCTGCCTTCACGCGCCCGGCTGAGCAACAGCGCGAGTTCGCTGCGCAGTTTCGCAAGACGCGGCACGATGTCGGTTTCGGTGAGCGGATCGATTTCTTCTTCGGGAAAATCGAGTGTCGCTTCGATCAGGCTGCGCAGCTCGATCAGGCCGTCAGTGAGCGCTTGCACGGCGCGGGAGAACTCACCGGATAGCGAACGCAGCGCGGCACGCGCCGCAGCCAGCGAGGCTGCTTCGATCAGATCGGCAATCCCTTCGGCCTGGGCAAGATCGATCTTGTCGTTCTCGAACGCCCGCCGGGTGAATTCGCCCGGCCCGGCGAGTCGTGCTCCGAGCTCAATGCAGCGCGCCAGCAACGCATGCATTACCACCGGGCCGCCGTGGCCGTGCAGCTCGAGCACGTCTTCGCCAGTGAAGGAATGTGGTGCCGGGAAAAAGATCATCAAGCCTTGGTCGAGCAGCTCACCATCCGCGGAGAGGAAGTCTGCGCGCAGCGCGCGACGCGGCAGGATGCGCTCGACCGGTTTGCCGCTCAGGATCGCGGCCATCGGCAACAAATTGTGGCCGGAAACACGCACCACGCCAATCCCGCCTCGGCCCGGGGGCGTGGCGATCGCCGCGATGGTGTCGGCGGATTTCATCGCGGGATGTTCGGAGCGATTCCCGGTCAATGCACTTTCAGGCCGGCTTTTTCGATCATCCGGTTCACCTGCCATTGCTGTGCGATCGACAGGATGTTGTTCACGGTCCAATAGAGCACCAGACCGGCAGGGAACCACAGGAACATGACCGTAAACACAACCGGCATCCAGAGCATGATCTTCGCCTGGATCGGATCCGGGGGCGCCGGATTGAGCTTGGTCTGCACATACATCGAGATGCCCATGATGATCGGCAGCACGTAATACGGATCCTTCACGGACAGATCGGTGATCCAACCCAGCCAGGGCGCACCGCGCAGCTCGACGGTGGCGAGCAGCACCCAGTAGAGGGCGATGAAGACCGGAATCTGCACCAGAATCGGTAAGCAGCCGCCTAATGGATTCACCTTCTCCCGCTTGTAGAGCTCCATCATCTCCATGTTCATGCGCTGTTTGTCATCGGCGTACATCTCTTTGAGCTTTATCAGCTTCGGGGTCAGTACGCGCATCTTCGCCATCGACTTGTAACTCGCGGCAGACAACGGAAAGAAGATCAGTTTGATCAAGACCGTGAGCAGGATGATCGCCCAGCCCCAGTTGCCGACGAGTTTGTGGAGCCACTGCAGCACCCAGAACAGCGGTGCGGCGATGAAAGTCAGCCAGCCATAATCGACCACCAGCTCCAGCCCGGGCGCGATCGCTTCGAGTTTGTCCTGCTCCTGGGGGCCGGCATAGAGGGGCACCGTCAGCTCGGTGCCGGAGACTGGCACGATCACGCCTGCCGCGTAGAGATTACCATCCAGCTTGCGGGTGAAATATTCCCGCGGTCCTTTCGGTGGAATCCAGGCCGAGACAAAGTAATGCTGCACCAAGGCAACCCAGCCGTTGTCTGCGGTAGTTGGATGCTTGCCTTTATCGCCGAAATGGGTGAATTCGATCTTCTTGAACTTGTCCTGCTCGGTATAGAACGCCGCGCCGGTGAAGGTGGTCGTCGATGTCATGCCTTGCGAACCTTCCGCAGGGTGATCATTGCGAACAAGCTGGAAATAGGCATGGCTTCCCGCCGGCGGCTGTGCATCGACGAAGCGGTAATGCACATCGATCAGATAGCTGCCGCGCTTGAAGACGTAGGTTTTGATGACCTTGCCGCCATTCTCGAGGGGCGCCTCGAGGGCGATACGCAGTTCATCGTCACCATCTTGCAGCGTCGCCGACTGCGCTGTCAGGCTCCAGACAGATTTGTGATTCGGTAGGCCGGCGCCGATCAGGCCGGACTGGGCGCGATAGGCAAATGCCTGATCAATCAGCACGAAAGGCTTAGCCGGGTCTTCGTGGGCCTGGTGTTTCAACAGTTCGAGGCGCACCAGATCTCCACCGAGTGAAGAAATCTCGGCCTCGACCACGTCCGTGCGCACCTTCATCACCGCCGCGACGTCTGCGCCGGGAGCGGCTGGACTGACCGGAAGCTGGCCAGGGGAAGACGTCGGTGCTGGCGGCACGGCAGAATCGGAAACGGAACCCGCGGCCGAAACCGAGGCAGCCTGCTGGTTTGCCGTCGTTGGCTGCGGCAAGTCCTTGCGCTGCCAGGCATCCCACAGCATCATGCAGGAAAACAGAAACACCAGCAGCAAAATCAGGCGTTGAGTGTCCATGATCAGAGGAGACTGAACCGAAAGAGAAGCGCCATTCTACGGCACTGGATCGTGCCCGCCCGGATGCCACGGATGACAGCGCAAGACACGGCGTAGGGCCAGCCAGGTGCCGCGCAGCACCCCGTGCTTCTCCAGGGCCTCGATCGCATAATGCGAACAACTGGGATGGAAACGGCAGGAAGGCGGAAAGAATGGACTGATCGCCAGCTGATAGCCGCGCACCAACCATATCAAAGGCTTCGCCAGCCAGCGCTTCATGTGGGTGCTTCGTTCTGCAGCGGTCTCTTTTCCGAGCTAACGAGCCGCTCGAATAGGTCGTCGATTTCCGCCCGCCAGCGTTTTTTTTCCATCCCGGACACCGGACGTGCCAGACGCAGCACCAGGTCCAGCGCGGGCAGATTGGTGCGTCTGAGCCGGAAAGCCTCGCGCGCCTGGCGCTTGATCGCGTTGCGCAACACCGCGCGACGCGCAAGCTTCTTGGGAATCACCAGGCCGAGGCGCGGCCGTCCCAAACCGTTCTCCAGAAAATGCAGGACGAAAAAAGAACCGCTGTGAAATACCCTTCGGGCGGCGAAAACCTCGGCGAATTCCTCCGGCTCGAGAAGCCTGAAATCACGCCCGAACCCGCAACGACCGAAGCCGCGCCGGTCTGATTCTGGATCGGCGGCGCCGCGGCTGTTCAAGCGCGATCAGACGGCCAGACGATGACGGCCTTTGGCGCGACGGGCGCGCAACACCGCGCGGCCGCCACGGGTGCGGGAACGAACGAGAAAGCCATGCGTACGCTTGCGGCGCACTACGGAGGGCTGATAAGTGCGTTTCATCTCGGCATCCTTGACTGAAAAAGC
>CAYZII010000017.1:0-31049 GCA_964478415.1 uncultured Methyloversatilis sp. | reverse complement strand
CGGGACGTCTCATTTTCCGCCAGCGCCGACTTATCGAAGTGAGTTGGCGCCCGGCGTGACGTCTCATTTTCCCCCAGCGCCGACTTATCGTTATCGAAATGAGTCGGCGCCCAGTATGGCTTGCCGCTTTTTCGTCGCTACCGGCCGCTGCGGCGAAAGCGCTGTTTCGCTCAGCGGTTCTTGAACTGCGGCGGACGCTTCTCGAGGAAGGCCGCCATCCCTTCCTTCTGGTCTGCGAGCGCGAACGAGGCGTGGAAAGTGCGCCGCTCGAACAGCAATCCTTCGGCCAGAGAGGTTTCGAAGGCGCGATTGATCGACTCCTTGATCATCATCAACACCGGCAGGGAATGACTGGCAATCGTCTGCGCGATGGCCAGGGTTTCCTCGAGCAGCGTTTCGGTCGGGAACACACGCGCGACCAGTCCGCAGCGCTCCGCCTCGGCGGCATCGATGAAGCGCCCGGTCAGACACAGATCCATCGCCTTCGCTTTGCCGACCGCGCGCGGCAGCCGCTGTGTGCCGCCGGCGCCGGGCAGGGTGCCGAGCTTGATTTCCGGAAGACCGAAACGGGCGTTTTCCGCCGCGTAGATCGTGTCACACATCAGTGCCAGTTCACAACCGCCCCCGAGGGCGTAGCCGGCCACCGCGGCGATCACCGGCTTGCGGCAGCTCTTGAGGCGCTCCCAGTTGCGCGTGATGAAATCTCCCTGGTAGGCGGCCATATAGTCGTAATCCTTCATTGCGCGGATGTCGGCACCGGCAGCGAAAGCCTTTTGGTCGCCGGTGAGCACGATGCAGCCGATGGCACTGTCGCCCTCGAAAGCGCTCAGCGCGGCCGCAAGCGCATCCATGACATCGTCATTGAGGGCGTTGAGCGCCTCGGGGCGGTTGATACGGATTAGGCCCACCTTGCCGTGGACCTCGGTGATGATTTGGGACATGGAGCGGCTCCGTTGGAAAATTGACGCTGCGGGAAAGCCATCACTATAATGCGCGCCTCTCGATCCCGCAGGAACAACGAACGATGCGCAGGAAATTCGTCGCCGGCAATTGGAAGATGCACGGCAGCCTGAAGAGCAACGCCGATTTGCTCCGCGATGTACGTGCCGGCGTTGCCGCGCTGGACATCGATGTCGCTGTGTGCGTGCCTTACCCCTATCTGGCGCAAACCAGGGAGCTGCTCACCGGCAGCAATGTCGCCTGGGGCGCCCAGGATGTCTCGGAGCATGCGCAAGGCGCCTATACCGGCGAAGTGAGCGCCGCAATGCTTCTCGATTTCGGCTGCAAATACGTCATCGTCGGTCATTCCGAGCGGCGCAGCTATTATGGCGAGAGCGATGCGATCGTTGCCGCGAAGTCGGAAGCGGCGCTGAAAGCCGGTTTGACGCCGATCGTCTGTGTCGGCGAGACCCTCGATGAGCGTGAGCGCAATATCACCGCCGAGGTCGTCATCCGGCAGATGGATGCCGTGATTCACCGTTGCGGTATCACGGCGCTGGCCGGCATGGTGATTGCTTACGAGCCGGTGTGGGCGATCGGTACCGGGCGCACCGCGACACCCGGACAGGCACAGGAAGTACACGCCCTGATCCGTCAGCGGGTGGCTCGGGAAGATGCCGTGGTGGCCGATGGCCTGCGCATCCTTTATGGTGGTAGCATGAAGCCGGCCAATGCGCGCGAGCTGATGCAACAACCCGACATCGATGGCGGGCTGATCGGCGGCGCATCCTTGGTGGCGGCCGATTTCGTGGCAATCTGCGCCGCAGCGTGCTAAAGGAAATCTTATGGGGATTCTGTTCGCCATCACACTGACCGTGCATATCCTCGTCGGCCTCGCGGTGATCGGCCTCGTGCTGCTCCAGCATGGCAAGGGTGCCGACATGGGGGCAGCCTTCGGTAGCGGGGCCTCGGGCAGTCTGTTCGGTGCGACCGGATCGGCCAACTTCCTATCGCGTTCGACCGCAGTGCTGGCGACGATTTTCTTCATCACCAGTCTATCGCTGACCTACATGGTGGGGCAGCGGCCAACGGCTGCACCGGGCGGAAGCGTCGTCGACACAGTGAAGACCGAGTCGACCGCCCCGGCGGCTCCGGCGCAACAACCAGAGGCCGCCGACGATTCGAAAGCGAAAAATATTCCGAAGTGACGCAAACGGGCAGGGAATACGGTTAAAATCCCGCCTGCTGAGTTGAGCCCGTCCCGAGGTGCGGCATACGCCCCAAAGGACGGCATGACCAAGCCGACGTGGTGGAATTGGTAGACACGCTATCTTGAGGGGGTAGTGGCGAAAGCTGTGCGAGTTCGAGTCTCGCCGTCGGCACCAGGGATAACAAAAAGGGCAATGACCATGAGTCGATTGGTAGTTGGGGGTTGCTGAATGCTGGAAAACTATTTCCCCATCCTGGTATTCATCTTCGTTGCCCTAATCTTTGCTTGCGTGCCGATCATCATCGGGCGTCTCGTCGGCCCGCATCGCCCGGATCCAGACAAGCTTTCCCCCTACGAATGCGGCTTCAGCGCTTTCGAAGATGCGCGTATGAAGTTCGATGTGCGCTACTATCTGATCGCGATCGCCTTCATCATCTTCGATCTGGAAGTTGCCTACATGTTCCCGTGGGCAGCGATCTACCAGGAGTTCGTCGCGGTGGAGAATCCTGCTGTGCGCTCCTTCGGTTTCATCGAGATGTTCATCTTCCTGGGCATCCTCGTGGTCGGATTCATCTGGGCCTGGCTGAAAGGCGCCCTCGACTGGGAGTGAGCGAGTGAGCATCGAAGGCGTATTGCAGGAAGGTTTCGTCACCACCACGCTCGACAAGATCATCAACTGGACGCGTACCGGTTCGCTCTGGCCGATGACCTTCGGATTGGCCTGTTGTGCGATCGAAATGATCCATACCGGTGTGTCGCGTTACGATCTCGATCGCTTCGGCGTGGTGTTCCGTCCCAGCCCGCGTCAATCCGACGTGATGATCGTCGCCGGCACCGTGACGAACAAGATGGCGCCGGCGATGCGGCGTGTCTATGACCAGATGGCCGAGCCGCGTTGGGTGATTTCGATGGGTTCCTGCGCCAATGGCGGCGGCTATTACCATTACTCCTATTCCGTATTGCGCGGCTGTGATCGGGTCATTCCGGTCGATATTTACGTGCCGGGCTGCCCACCGACGCCGGAGGCGCTGCTCTACGGCATCATCCAGCTGCAGAACAAGATCCAGCGCACCTGTACCATCGCCCGTTAATCTGCTGCTTCATTCAACCCCCACGGAATCACCATGAGCGTCAAGCTGGAACGGCTGTGCAAACATCTGAACGAAATCTTTGCCGGACGCATCCAGAATCTCGCCGTGGCACGTGGAGAGGTGACCCTTGAAGTCGCCAGCCAGGATTATTTCGAAGTCGCCAAGACGCTGCGCGATCATCCCGATTTGCGTTTCGAGCAATTGCTCGACCTGTGCGGCGTCGACTATCTGAGTTATGGCCGGACCGATGTGGTCGATGCCGGCGAGGGACGTTCGCCGCGCTTCGCCGCCGTCAGCCATCTGCTCTCATTGACCCACAACTGGCGTTTGCGGCTGCGCGTATTCGCGCCGGATGACGCCTTTCCAGTCGTCGCCTCGCTGACGCCGCTGTGGAGCAGCGCCAACTGGTTCGAGCGTGAAGCTTTTGACCTGTTCGGCATCCTGTTCGAAGGGCATGACGACCTGCGGCGCATTCTGACCGATTATGGTTTCGTCGGCCATCCCTTCCGCAAGGATTTCCCGGTGCATGGCTATGTCGAGATGCGCTACGACCCGGAACAGCGGCGCGTGATCTACCAGCCGGTGACCATCGAGCCGCGCGAGGTGACCCCGCGCATCATCCGCGAAGAAAACTATGGAAAGGTGAGCGACGACCGTGGCTGAGATCAAGAACTATACGGTCAACATGGGGCCGCAGCACCCGGCCACCCATGGTGTGCTGCGTCTCGTGCTGGAGCTCGACGGCGAAGTGGTGGTGCGTGCCGATCCTCACATCGGTTTTCTGCACCGGGCGAGCGAAAAGCTGATGGAACATCGCACCTGGGTCCAAGGGATGCCCTACATGGATCGTATGGATTACACGGCGATGTTCATCAACGAGCATCCTTTCTGCCTGGCGGTCGAGAAACTGCTGGGTGTCGAAGTGCCGATCCGCGCCCAATACATCCGTGTGATGTTCGACGAGCTGACGCGCATCTTCCACCACCTCTTCAACCTCGGCACCCATGCGCTCGACATCGGCGCGATGGCGATGGTGCTCTATACCTTCCGCGAGCGCGAGGACATCCTCGACATGCTGGAAGCCGTTTCCGGCGCGCGCATGCATGGTGCCTATTATCGTCCCGGCGGCGTCTATCGCGATCTGCCGGACTCGATGCCCAAATACACGGTCAACCAGTTCAAGGACGAGAAGACCGTCAAGGAGCTGAATGCCGCGCGCGAAGGTTCGCTGCTCGATTTCATCGACGATTTCACGCAACGTCTGCCGCGCTATCTCGACGAATACGAAACGCTACTCACCAACAACCGCATCTGGAAACAGCGCACCGTCGGGATCGGCGTCGTATCGCCGGAGCGAGCACTGCAGCTTGGCCTCACCGGGCCGATGCTGCGCGGCTCGGGGATCGCCTGGGATTTGCGCAAGAAGCAGCCCTACTTGGTCTATGACCGGCTCGAGTTCGATATCCCGGTCGGCGTCAATGGCGACTGCTACGACCGTTATCTCGTGCGCATGGAAGAGATGCGCCAGTCAAATCGCATCGTCAAGCAGTGCGTGGAGTGGCTGCGCCAGAATCCTGGCCCGGTGATGACCGACAACCCGAAGGTCGCGCCGCCGAAGCGTGAAAAGATGAAGGCCAGCATGGAAGAGCTGATTCACCATTTCAAGCTCTTTTCCGAAGGCATCCATGTGCCGGCGGGCGAAACCTATGCTGCGATCGAGTCTCCGAAAGGGGAGTTGGGCGTGTATATGATTTCCGATGGTGCCAACAAGCCTTATCGCGTTAAGGTGCGCTCGCCGGCTTTCCAGAATGTTTCCGCATTGAATGAGATGGTGCGTGGCCACATGATCGCCGACGTGGTGACCGTCATCGGAACGCTGGACATCGTGTTCGGCGAGGTGGACAGATGATTCAGGGACAAGCCATGCTGAGCGAAGCCACCCTGCAGAAAATCGACCGTGAAGTTGCGAAATATCCCTCCGGCCAGCAGCAATCGGCGGTGATGGCGGCGCTGCGCCTCGCCCAGCAGGAAAAAGGCTGGCTGGCCCCGGAAACGATCGCCTTCGTCGCCAAATATCTCGGTCTGGCGGAAATGGCCGTCTACGAGGTGGCGACCTTCTACAACATGTACGATCTGGCACCGGTCGGCAAGTACAAGATCACCGTGTGTACCAATCTGCCCTGCGCCCTTTCCGGTGGTGTACATGCTGCCGAGTATCTGAAACAGAAGCTCGGCATCGAATTCAACGAAACCACGCCGGACGGCAGATTCACGCTGAAGGAGGGCGAATGCATGGGCGCCTGTGGTGATGCGCCGGTGATGCTCGTCAATGACATCCACATGCGCTGCTTCATGACGCCGGAAGAAATCGACCGGCTGCTGGCGGAGTGCAAATAAATGGCGATTCTCGACAGCATCCATCCGACCCTGACTGCCGGCTGGCAACGTCCTGATGTGCGTGATCTGGGGCGGGATTCCGGCTGGCGGCTCAAGGATTACGAGGCGCGCGGCGGCTATCAGGCGCTCAAAAAAGTGTTCGCCGAGAAAATGACTCCGGAACAGGTGATCGCCGAAGTGAAGACCTCGGTGCTGCGCGGCCGTGGCGGTGCGGGCTTCCCGACCGGCCTGAAATGGAGTTTCATGCCGAAGACCGCGGTCGAGAAATACATCGTCTGCAACAGCGACGAGGGCGAGCCCGGTACCTTCAAGGATCGTGATATCTTGCGTTGCGATCCGCATGCCGTGATCGAAGGCATGATCATCGCCGCATATGCGATGGGCGCGCAGCGGGGCTACAACTACATCCACGGCGAGATCTTCGAGCTCTATCAACGCTTCGAGGAAGCTCTCGACGAGGCGCGTGCCGCCGGTTATCTGGGCAGGAATATTCTCGGTTCAGGGTTCGATTTCGAACTCCATGCCCATCATGGCTGGGGCGCCTACATCTGCGGTGAGGAGACGGCGCTGCTCGAATCGATCGAGGGCAAGAAAGGCCAGCCACGTTATAAGCCGCCCTTTCCGGCCAATGTCGGCCTCTATGGCTGTCCGACGACGATCAACAACACCGAGTCGTTTGCCTCGATTCCCTGGATCATCCGTAATGGCGGCCAGGCCTTCCTCGATCTCGGCAAGCCGAACAATGGCGGTACCAAGCTTTTCTCGGTGTCCGGCCATGTCAATAAACCCGGCAATTACGAAGTACCTCTGGGCACCCCGTTCGCGAAACTGCTCGAAATGGCTGGCGGCATGCGCGGCGGGCGCAAGCTCAAGGCGGTGATTCCCGGCGGCTCCTCGGCGCCGGTGTTGCCCGCAGAGATCATCATGGAATGTACGCTCGATTATGACTCGATCGCCAAGGCAGGCTCGATGCTCGGCTCCGGTGCGGTGATCGTGATGGACGAGACCGTCTGTATGGTCAAGGCGCTGGAGCGCCTGTCCCGCTTCTATCACGAGGAATCCTGCGGTCAATGCACGCCGTGCCGGGAAGGCACGGGCTGGCTCTACAAGATGATCCACCGTATCGAACACGGCCAAGGCCGGCCAGAGGATCTCGAGTTGCTCGATGACGTGGCGAAAAACATCATGGGGCGGACGATCTGCGCCCTCGGCGATGCCGCGGCGTTGCCGGTGATCGGTTTCGTCAAGCATTTCCGCGATGAATTTGCTTACCACATCGAACACAAGAAATGTCTGGTGCCGCCCGAGGTGCAGTGGCAGGGCAGCACTTTCCATACCCGGTTGATGGCGGGGGCGACATGCTGAACATCGAAATCGACGGCAAGCCGTTGCAGGTCGCCCCAGGGACGACGGTGTTCGAAGCTGCGCGTGCGGCAGGGATCTACATCCCGCATTTCTGTTATCACAAGAAACTTTCGATCGCTGCCAATTGCCGTATGTGCCTGGTGCAGATCGAGAAGGCGCCGAAGCCGATGCCGGCTTGCGCCACCATCGTCGCGGAAGGTATGAAGGTGTTTACGCATTCGCCGCTGGCCATAAACGCGCAGCGCGCAGTGATGGAATTCCTGCTCATCAATCACCCGCTCGACTGTCCGATCTGCGATCAGGGTGGCGAATGTCAATTGCAGGATCTGGCGGTCGGTTATGGTGCCGGGCGCGCCCGTTTCCAGGAGGAAAAGCGCGTCGTCGCCAACAAGGAGCTCGGGCCGCTCGTCGCCACCGACATGACGCGTTGCATCAACTGCACGCGCTGCGTGCGCTTCACGCAGGAAATCGCCGGCTACATGGAGCTTGGCCAGGCTTACCGCGGCGATCGTGCCGAGATCATGCCTTTCCTGGACAAGACGCTCGATTCCGAGCTTTCCGGCAATGTGATCGATCTGTGTCCGGTCGGTGCGCTGACTTCGAAACCGTTCCGGTTCTCGGCGCGTGCCTGGGAGCTCTCGCGGCGTAAATCGGTCAGCCCGCACGATGGGCTGGGCAGCAACCTGATCGTGCAAACGCTGCACGATCGGGTGAAACGCGTGTTGCCGTGCGAAAACGAAGCGATCAACGAATGCTGGCTGTCCGACAAAGATCGTTTTTCTTACGAAGCGCTCAACTGCGAAGAGCGCTTGATGCGGCCGATGGTCAAGCAAGGCGGCCAGTGGCGCGAGGTGGCATGGAACGTCGCGCTCGACTATGCCTCGCATGCACTGCGTGACATTGCCCGCCAGCATGGCGCGGATGCGCTCGGCGCACTGATCAGCCCGCATGCAACCCTCGAGGAGATGGCGCTGGCAGCCAGACTCATGCGCGGCCTGGGCTCGGACAACATCGATTTCCGCCTGCGCCACAGCGACTTCAGCCTCGATGGCCAGCGTGCCGGCATACCCTGGCTGGGCATGCGCATTGCCGAGATCGGCACCCTCGACCGCGTCCTGGTGGTCGGCAGTTTCTTACGCAAGGATCATCCACTGATCGCCCAGCGCCTGCGCCAGAGCGCGAAGAAGGGCGCCGAGATTTCCCTTTTGCATAGCAGCGACGACGAGCTGTTCATCAAGCTCTTCGCCAAGGCGATCGTCCCACCGGCGCAACTGCCTGCGCTGCTTGCCGAAGTCGTGAAGGCTGTCGCCGACTTGAAGCATGCACCGCTCGATCCGACACTGGTTGACGCACTGTCGAAACTCGGCGTTGGCGAGACGGCACAGCGCATTGCCGCGAGTCTCGTCTCGGGCAAGAATATCGGAATTCTGCTCGGCAATTTTGCCCAGCAGCATCCGCAGGCCGCGACCTTGCACCGCCTCGCCCAGCAGCTCGCTGCATTGCTCGGCGCGCGATTCGGTTTCCTGGGCGAAGCGGCCAACAGCGTCGGCGGCTATCTGGCCGGCGCCCATCCGCGTCAAGGCGGTTTGAATGCCGCACGGCTCATCGGTGAGCCGCGACGCGGCTATCTCGTGCTCGGGGCCGAACCGGAGCTCGACTGCGCCGATGGCGCCGCTGCGTTCGCTGCGCTCGCCCAGGCCGAGAGCGTGATCGTGCTCACGCCATTCAAATCGGCAGCCGTACTCGAATACGCCGACTGCCTGCTGCCGGTCGCACCTTTTACTGAGACCTCCGGCACCTTCGTCAACACCGAGGGCAGGGCGCAGAGCTTTTATGCTGTCTGCAAACCCCGGGGCGAGACGCGTCCCGCTTGGAAGGTGCTGCGCGTGCTCGGCAATCTGCTCGAACTGCCGGATTTCGACCAGGAAAGTTCCGAGCAGGTGCGGGATGCGGTGCTGGGCGGCAAGGTGGAGTTCATCCCGGGGCTCGACAACACCGTCGCGCCGGCGCCGCTCACTCTTGCCCCAGTGGCCCATCAAGGCTTGCAGCGCATCGCCGATGTGCCGATCTACTTCGCCGATCCGCTCGTGCGCCGTGCGCCGAGCCTGCAGGCGACCCATGATGCGTCCAAGCCCACGGCACGCATGAATGCCGCGACACTGGCGAAGCTCGGTATTACGGCGGGTGCCTCTGTCAAAATCAGCGGGACGCCGGTCGAACTCATCGCTCAGCTCGATGAAGGCGTTCCCGGTGACTGTGTACGCATCTCCGCCGCTCATCCCGCGACGTTGGGCGTCGGCGCAATGTTTGGCAGCGTGAACCTGGAGCCTGCATGATGGAAGCCCAGTTCCTGCAATTCTTCCAATCCGCCTTGGGCAGTGCCTGGCCAACCGTCGAACCCGTCTGGCCACTGATCTGGGCGCTCCTCAAGATCGTCGCGGTGCTGGTGCCCGTGGTCGTGGCGGTGGCGTATCTGCCCTATTTCGAGCGCAAGGTGATCGCCTACATGCATGTGCGCATCGGCCCGAACCGCGTCGGCCCGGTCGGCCTGCTGCAGCCGATCGCCGATGCCTTCAAGCTGGTGTTCAAGGAAATCGTCACCCCTTCGAAAGCCGACAAGGCCTTGTACTTCACCGGCCCGATCCTGGCGCTCGCGCCGGCGCTGGTGGCTTGGGCGGTGGTGCCTTTCGACGATGGCAAGGTGATTGCGAACATCGATGCGGGCGTCCTGTACCTTCTCGCGGTCAGCTCGCTGGGCATCTATGGCATCATCGTCTCCGGCTGGGCTTCGAATTCGAAATATGCCTTCCTCGGCGCGATGCGTGCCGGGGCGCAGATGATTTCCTACGAGTTGCCGATGGGCATGGCGCTGATCACCGTGCTGATGGTATCGAACAGTCTCAACCTGGGCGACATCGTCGCTGCCCAGCAGAAAGGCCGTTTTGCCGAGATGGGACTGGATTTCCTGTCCTGGAACTGGCTGCCGCTGCTGCCGATGTTCGTGATCTATCTGGTCTCTGGCGTCGCCGAGACGAACCGGGCGCCCTTCGACGTCGTCGAGGGCGAATCGGAAATCGTCGCTGGCCACATGGTCGAATATTCCGGCATGGCCTTCGCGCTGTTCTTCCTCGCCGAATACGGCAACATGATCCTGATCTCGGCGCTGACGTCGATCTTCTTCCTCGGCGGCTGGCTTTCCCCGGTGGGTTTCCTGCCCGATGGCCTGGGCTGGCTGGTGCTGAAGATTTCCTTCCTGCTGTTCCTGTTCCTCTGGTTCCGCGCTTCCTTCCCGCGCTACCGCTATGACCAAATCATGCGTCTGGGCTGGAAGGTGTTCATCCCCTGGTGTATCGTCTGGATCCTCGTCGTCGGCATCTGGATGATGTCACCCTTCAATATCTGGAGCTGACGCAGATGGGCGCGCTCAAAGACTTCCTCGGCGGTTTTCTTCTCAAAGATTTTCTTGCTGGCATGGCGCTGACCGGGCGCTATCTATTCGCCCGCAAGATCACCGTCCAGTATCCGGATGAAAAGACGCCGCAGGGTTTTCGCTTCCGCGGCCTGCATGCGCTGCGCCGCTATCCGAACGGCGAGGAGCGTTGCATCGCCTGCAAGCTCTGCGAGGCGATCTGCCCGGCGATGGCGATCACGATCGAATCCGCCGAGCGGCCGGACGGCTCACGGCGCACCACGCGCTATGACATCGACCTGACCAAGTGCATTTTCTGCGGCTTCTGTGAAGAAGCCTGTCCGGTCGATGCGATCGTCGAAACGCACATCTTCGAATATCACGGCGAGACGCGCGGCGACCTCTACTACACCAAACAGATGCTGCTGGCAAATGGCGACCGTTACGAGCAGGAGATCGCGCGGCGCCGTCAGCTCGATGCGCCCTATCGATAATTCGCGGCCATGGAATTCAAGACCTTCCTCTTCTACCTGTTCGCGGCGATCATGCTTTTCGCCGCGCTGCGGGTGATCACAGCGCGCAACCCGGTCCATGCCGCGCTCTACCTGGTGCTGGCTTTCTTCAACGCGGCCGGGCTGTGGATGCTGCTGCAGGCCGAATTCCTCGCCATTCTGCTGGTCATGGTCTATGTCGGCGCGGTGATGGTGTTGTTCCTGTTCGTCGTCATGATGCTCGACATCGATCTCGAGCGGCTGCGACATCGTTTCTGGAGCTATCTGCCGCTCGGCGCGCTGATCGGCGTGTTGATGGTGGTCGAAATGAGCCTGGTGCTGGCCGGCAAATATTTCGGCGTGGAAGCATTGCCCGGCCAGAACCTGCCTGCCGGCCACAGCAACACGCGCGAGCTGGGGCGGCTGCTCTACACCGAATATGTCTATCCCTTCGAACTGGCTTCGGTGGTCCTGCTGGTGGGCATCATCGCCGCGGTGCACCTCACTTTGCGTCGCCGCAAGGACAGCAAGTACCAGAAACCCTCGGCGCAGATCCATATCCGGCGCGAAGATCGCGTGCGTCTGGTGCACATGCCCGCGGAGCGTGAGACGCCCGTAGCAGCCAACGCCGACACGAAGGAGGGCGGTCAATGAGCTTCGCCAATCTCTCGCTCTCGCATTATCTGATCCTGGCGGCGATTCTTTTCGCGATCAGTGTCGTGGGCATCTTCCTGAACCGTAAGAATCTGATCGTGCTGCTGATGGCGATCGAACTGATGCTGTTGGCGGTGAATCTGAATTTCGTCGCCTTTTCCCATTATCTGAATGATCTGGCCGGGCAGCTCGTGGTGTTTTTCATCCTCACCGTCGCCGCGGCGGAATCCGCGATTGGCCTGGCCATTCTCGTCGTGTTGTTCCGTAACTTGTCGACAATTCACGTCGATGATCTCGACAGCCTGAAGGGATAAGGCGAAATGAAACTGCTCTACCTCATCGTGCCGCTGGCGCCGCTGCTCGGGGCAATCATCGCCGGTCTGTTCGGTGGCAGCATTGGTCGCCGGGGCGCCCATACGGTGACGATCCTCGGCGTGACGATCTCGTTTTTCGCCTCGCTGCTGATCTTCCGCGACGTGATGGCCGGGCAGACCTTCTATGGCGATGTCTATACCTGGCTCGAATCGGGGGGGCTCAAGCTGTCGATCGGCTTTCTGATCGACCCGCTCACCGCGGTGATGATGATCGTCGTTACCTTCGTCTCGCTGATGGTGCATATCTACACCATTGGCTACATGGCGCACGACGAGGAAAACTGGCCCGCCGACAGCCGCGCCGGCACGAACAGCTATCAGCGCTTCTTTGCCTACATCTCGCTGTTCACCTTCTCGATGCTGATGCTGGTGATGAGCAACAACTTCGTGCAGCTCTTTTTCGGCTGGGAAGCGGTCGGTCTCGTCTCCTACCTGTTGATCGGCTTCTGGGCGGTGCGCCCCTCGGCCGTGTATGCGAATTTGAAAGCATTTCTCGTCAACCGTGTCGGCGATTTCGGTTTCCTGCTCGGTATCGGTCTGATCGCCGCCTATGCCGGCAGCCTCGATTACGCGACGGTGTTTTCTCAAGCCCCGACCCTTGCCACCCAGACTGAAAAGGTCACCGGCTGGCCGCTGATCACCGCGATCTGCATCGGCCTGTTCATCGGTGCAATGGGCAAGTCGGCGCAGTTTCCGCTGCATGTCTGGCTGCCCGATTCGATGGAGGGCCCGACGCCGATCTCGGCCCTGATTCATGCCGCGACGATGGTCACCGCGGGCATCTTCATGGTTTCGCGCATGTCGCCGCTGTTCGAGCTGTCCAACACCGCGCTGTCACTGGTGATCGTCGTCGGTGCGATCACCACGCTGTTCATGGCACTGATCGCGATCGTGCAGACCGACATCAAGCGCGTGGTCGCCTATTCGACGCTGTCACAGCTCGGCTACATGACGATGGCGCTCGGCGCTTCGGCCTACTCGGCAGCGATCTTCCATCTGATGACCCATGCCTTTTTCAAGGCGGTGCTGTTCCTCGGTGCCGGCTCGGTGATCATTGCGCTGCATCACGAGCAGGACATGCGCAAGATGGGCGGCTTGCGCAAGTATATGCCGATCACCTATGCAGCGGTGCTGATCGGCGCGATCGCCAACGCCGGGCTCCCACCGTTTGCCGGTTTCTTCTCGAAAGACTCGATCATCGAGGCAGTGCATCTTGCCAACATTCCAGGCGCCGGTTTCGCCTATTTCTGCGCACTGGCGGCCGTCTTCGTCGGCGGTCTGTATTCGTTCCGCCTGGTGTTCTTCGCTTTCCACGGCAAGGAACGTTTCCGCAAGGCCCATGCTCATGGTTCGCACGGTCATGGCCACGGTCACGGCGCAGCCCATGAACCCCATGAGTCACCCAAGGTCGTGACGATCCCATTGATTCTGCTGGCAATACCGGCGATTGGCTCCGGCTGGGTGATCGGCACGATGCTCTATGGCGGCTGGTTCGGCAACGCGATCTTCATCGACGCCGCGGCGCATCCCGGCATGGCGAAGATGGCCGAGGAATTCCACGGCGTGTGGGCGATGATCGCGCATGGCGTGACGACCCTGCCGTTCTGGTTGGCTCTTTCCGGCGCCGCACTGGCCTGGTATCTCTACATCCTGCGGCCGGAGCTACCGGCGCTGATCAAGCAGAAGGCAGGTATCCTGGCGACCATCCTCGAAAAGAAATACGGCTTCGACGAATTCAACGAATGGTTCTTCGCCGGCGGCGCGCGCGCCATTGGTCGCTGGCTCTGGAAGGGCGGTGATCAGAGGCTGATCGATGGTGTGGCGGTTAATGGCTCGGCGCGCCTGGTGGGTTGGCTCGCTAGCGCGGTGCGCCTGATCCAGTCCGGTTACATCTATCAATACGCGTTTTCGATGATCATTGGCGTGTTCGTGCTGCTGACCCTGTGGATGAACCGCGCCTAACCTGAACGAGACGAACGACTGGAACCCAAGCTGATGAGTTCATACCTGTTGAGTTTGGCGATCTGGGTACCGATCCTCGGCGCCTTCGTCGTGTTTGCCGCCGGCAATGCACACCAACTGGCGCGTTGGGCGGCGCTGCTCTCCGCCATTGCCGGATTCGCCGTGACGATCCCTTTGTATCTCGGTTTCGACGTCAGCCAGGCCGGCATGCAGTTCGTCGAGCAGCGGCCATGGATACCGCGCTTCAACATCGAATACTTTCTCGGTGTCGATGGCATTTCGGTGCTGTTCATCCTGCTCAACAGTTTCATCACGATCCTCGTCGTGATTGCCGGTTGGGAGGTGATCAAGGAAAAGGTGGCGCAATACATGGGCGCCTTCCTGATCATGTCCGGTGTGATGAACGGCATCTTCTGTGCGCTCGATGCAGTGCTGTTCTACGTGTTCTTTGAAGCCTCGCTGATCCCAATGTACATCATCATTGGCATCTGGGGCGGGCCGAACCGTGTCTATGCGGCATTCAAGTTCTTCCTCTACACGCTGCTCGGTTCGCTGTTGATGCTAATCGCATTGATCTACCTGTTCCTCGCCTCCGGCGGTAGCTTCAATCTGCTCGACTGGCATCAACTGAAGCTTGGCATGACGCCGCAGATGCTGCTGTTCCTGGCTTTCCTGGCCGCCTTCGCCGTCAAGGTGCCGATGTGGCCGGTGCATACCTGGTTGCCGGATGCCCACGTCGAGGCGCCGACCGGCGGCTCGGTGGTGCTGGCGGCGATCATGCTGAAGCTTGGCGCCTACGGCTTTCTGCGTTTTTCGTTGCCGATCACCCCGGATGCCAGCCACTATTTCGCACCGCTGATCATCACCCTGTCGCTGATCGCGGTGATCTACATCGGTTTCGTCGCACTGGTGCAGGCGGACATGAAGAAGCTGATCGCCTATTCGTCGATCTCGCACATGGGTTTCGTCACGCTGGGCTTCTTCATCTTCAACCAGATCGGCCTCGAAGGCGCGCTGGTACAGATGATTTCTCACGGCTTCGTTTCCGCTGCGATGTTCCTCTGCGTCGGTGTGATGTATGACCGGATGCATTCGCGGCTGATCGCCGATTATGGTGGTATCGTGCATCGCATGCCGAAGTTCGCCGGTTTCTTCATGCTGTTTGCGATGGCCAATGCCGGCCTACCGGCGACCTCCGGTTTCGTCGGCGAATTCATGGTCGCCCTTGGTGCGGTCAAATACAACTTCTGGATCGGCTTTGCCGCAGCGACGACATTGGTGCTCGGCGCCGCGTACACCCTCTGGATGTACAAGCGCGTGGTCTTCGGTCCGGTCGGCAATGCGCATGTTGCCGAGCTGGCCGACATCGATGCGCGCGAGTTCCTGGTCCTGGCGGCACTCGCACTCTGCGTGCTGGCCATGGGCGTATATCCATTCCCGTTTTCCGAAGTGATGCATGCGTCCGTGGACAACCTGCTCAAGCACGTCGCGGTGAGCAAGCTCTGATCAACCTGGCGACGAGACAAAGATGCTCAACGATTTTGTTACGCCTGATCTCTATCCAGCTGCGGCGGAACTCTTCCTGGCGGCGATGGCTTGCGTCATCCTGCTCCTCGATGCGCTGCTAACACCGGCGCGGCGCTGGCTGACCGGCGCATTGACGATCGTCACCCTGGTCGGTTGTCTGCTGATCACCTACATGACCATGGATGGCCAGGTGGTGCTGACGTTCAGCAACATGTTCGTCGATGACCTGCTCGGCGATTTCCTGAAGATCCTGCTCTACCTCGCGGTGATCGTGGTGCTCGTCTATAGCCGCGATTACCTGACCGCGCGGGGTCTCGACAAGGGTGAATACTACGTGCTGGTGCTGTTTGCGACGCTCGGTATGATGGTGATGATCTCCGCGGCGAGTTTCCTGACCATCTATCTCGGTCTCGAGCTGCTGTCGCTGGCGCTATATGCGCTCGTTGCGCTGGATCGGGATTCGCCGCGCGCCACCGAAGCGGCGATGAAATACTTCGTTCTCGGCGCGCTGGCTTCCGGTCTGCTGCTGTATGGCATGTCGATGGTCTATGGAGCGACGGGCACGCTGGAGATCGGCGGTGTCTCCCAGGCATTGCATCTGGGCGTGGCCAATAAGACGGTGTTGGTCTTCGGCCTGGTATTCATCGTTGCCGGGCTGGCCTTCAAGCTCGGTGCCGTGCCCTTCCACATGTGGGTAGCCGACGTCTATCACGGCGCACCGGCACCAATCACGCTCCTGATCGGTTCGGCGCCGAAACTAGCCGCCTTTGCGATGGCGATGCGCATGCTGGTCTATGGACTGTTCGAGCTGGCCGACCATTGGCAGAACATGCTGATGCTGCTCGCTGTTGCATCGATCGCGCTCGGCAACCTGGCGGCCATCGCCCAGACCAACATCAAGCGCATGCTGGCGTACTCGGCGATCTCGCACATGGGTTTCCTGCTGCTCGCTCTGATGAGCGGCGTGGTCGGTCCAGACAAGCATTTCGCGCTGAATGCCTACAGTTCTGCAATGTATTACGTCGTCGCCTATGTGCTGATGTCGCTCGGCGCCTTTGGCATCTTGCTGCTGCTTTCGCGCGCCGGTTTCGAGGCCGAGCATCTCGACGACTTCAAAGGTCTCAACCAGCGCAGTCCATTGTTCGCGGCGGTGATGCTGGCCGTGATGTTCTCGATGGCCGGTGTGCCTTTCTTCGTCGGCTTCTTCGCGAAATTCTCGGTCTTGCTCGCGGTCATCGATGCTGGTTATCTGTGGGTGGCGGTCTTTGCAGTGTTGTTCTCGCTAATAGGCGCTTTCTACTACCTGCGTGTCGTCAAATACATCTACTTCGACCCACCGGCCGACGTAGCGCCCCTCCAGGCAGGTCTCGACATGCGTTTCCTGCTCACAGTGAATGGCGCGGCAATCGCATTGTTCGGAATTTTCCCGAATGCGCTGGTTTCGCTGTGTACCTACGCGCTGCTGCGCTCGCTGTAGGCACTTTTTGGCGCACGATTCCATTTCATGCGGCTGATCCGCTCGATTGCGCTGTTCATCACGATTCTCATTGCTCTGCTGGCCTTCCCGTTGTTGTTCCTGCACGGTGAGGGTCATGATAAGTCGCTTGGCCTGGAAGAGCACCTGCCGTGGAGTATCGAAACCTTGCCGGGTGGCGGCGCCCGCGTCTTCGGCCTGATATTGGGGGAGAGTACGCTCGCGGATGCCTATCGCACGCTCGGCGACGATGCCCAAGTCGCCCTGTTGGTCGCGCCAGGGGAATCGGGCACGGTAGAGGCCTATTACGACAGTCTCACCGCCGGTTTCATCACCGGCAAGATGATTCTCACGCTCGAAACCAGCCAGCCACAGCGCGAAGCCATCCTAGCGCGCGCCATCAAGGCGGAAACCACACAGAATGCCGCACGCCGCATCACGCTGGCCGATACCGCCTTGCAGCAGTTGCGTCAGGCGCGTATCGCCGGTATCACTTTCATTCCGACGGCGAACCTGAGCGAGGAAATCGTCCAGCAGCGCTTTGGCATGCCAGCAGAAAAGATCCGCAGCGACGAAAACGCCACGCACTGGCTCTATCCAGACAGGGGTCTTGACGTGCGCATCGACGCCAAAGGAAAAGAAGTGCTGCAATACGTCGCGCCGCGGGATTTTGCCCGGCTGCGCGATCCCCTACTGGCGGCGGGAGGTTGATGCCGATCCGGATTCCGCTTCTCGCGCCGCTTGCTGCGCTTCGTAAGAGGAAGGGCTGATGCCGGCACGCGCGAAGAATTCGCGCAGATGCTTGATGTCCTGTCGGCCGAAGACGCTGCTTTGGTGCGGATGATGGAGGAAAAACTCGTGCCGGTTCAGCACGACGCGGAAACGCGCACCATGCACGGGTTCGATCTCGGCGCCCAAGTGATGCAGCAGGGATTCGATTTCCCGCCAGTGAATGTTGCCACTCGGTGGGTCCTGGAACAGGCTGCGCAGCAGATGCAAGTGCTTGTGACTCATAAGTATCTTCTTTCCCCTGGCGGAGGCGGTGAGATTCGAACTCACGAGGGGAGAGCCCCTGGCGGTTTTCAAGACCGCTGCCTTAAACCACTCGGCCACGCCTCCGTTTTTTTACCCTTTCAATGGCGGTTTTAGTTCCGGCATAACGCACTTTCGGCGCGATAGCCGCTACTCACGCGCCCAGCTTGCGCTGGGTTGGTGCCAAGGCCGCTGTCTTAAACTACTCGGCCATGCCTTCGCTATTCCGATTGCTTCCGATTATAGCCCGTCGAGCGGTCGCAGCCCGTGGCGACGGCGGGCTTCATCACAGGCCGCATCACCAATGCCGAGGGCGGAAAATGGGGCGAAGTCGCGGCAGGCGGCAGGACGTTGCGGGTAAATCGTGCAACGCACCTGTTCGCCGATGTTGCCTTCGAGTGCGATGCAGCGCCCCGGCATGTCCGGGTGCTCGCGCATGCAGGCGCTCGTTGGCGTGTAAGACACCGTCAACGCATCGGGCACCCAGCCGCCGGGACGACTCGCCAGGTCGGCGCGTGGCAGGGTGACGCGGTAAGTCGCACAACAGGCACCGCAACGGCAGCAGACGCTGTCCGGGGAGCGTGATTCCATCGGTCAAGGGTAGCAAAAATCCCTTTCCGATGCATTGCACACGATCAGTGGATTCGTCTAAAATGCCTGCATTGTTGCAGGCGGTTAGCTCAGCTGGTTAGAGCGCCACGTTGACATCGTGGAGGTCGTTGGTTCGATTCCAATACCGCCTACCAGATACTGAAAAGCCGCTCCGGATTTCGGAGCGGCTTTTCGTTTTTGCGCTGCCGATGCCGGTGCCGCGCTGCCGAAAGTCGGCGCTAGCGGGACGGCACTCAGGCGGCATCCAGCGCCTGGGCGAGGTCGGCTTTCAGGTCGTCGATGTGTTCGAGGCCGATCGACAGGCGCACCATGTCTTCGGAGACGCCGGCTTTCTCGAGCTCTGCCGGCGAGAGCTGACGGTGCGTGGTGCTCGCCGGATGGCAGGCGAGGCTCTTTGCATCGCCGATATTCACCAACCGGGTGATCAGTTTCAGCGCATCCTGGAAGCGCGCGCCGGCAGCAGCGCCACCCTTGATGCCGAATGTCAGAATCCCGGAGGCACGACCGCCCATGTATTTTTGTGCCAGCGCGTGTTCGGGATGATCGGGCAGGCCGGCATATCTGACCCAGTTCACCTTTGGGTGCTCACGCAGATACTGCGCGACGGCGAGCGTGTTCTCGCAGATACGGTCCATGCGCACGGCGAGCGTTTCGATGCCCTGCAGGATCAGGAAGCTGTTGAACGGTGAGATTGCCGCGCCCATGTTGCGCAGCGGCACGACGCGCGCACGGCCGATGTAGGCCGCCGCGCCGAGCGCTTCGGTATAGACGACGCCGTGATAGGACACGTCCGGCTCGTTGAGGCGGGGGAATTTCCGTTTGTGTTCGGCCCACGGGAATTTGCCGGAATCGACGATCGCGCCGCCGATACTGGTGCCGTGGCCGCAGAGGTATTTGGTCAGCGAATGCACGACGATGTCGGCGCCGTGCTCGAAGGGGCGGCACAGATAAGGCGTCGGCACCGTGTTGTCGACGATCAGTGGAACGCCGGCGGCATGGGCGATGTCGGCCAGCGCGGCGATGTCGACGACGTTGCCCAACGGGTTGCCGATCGATTCGCAGTAGATCGCCTTGGTTTTCGCGTCGATCAGCGGTTTGAACGAGGCAGGATCCTGGTAATCGGCGAAGCGCACTTCGATGCCGTACTGGGGCAGGGTGTGGGCGAACAGGTTGTAGGTACCGCCATACAGGGTGCCGACCGAGACGATGTTGTCACCGGCTTCGGCAATGGTCTGGATCGCATAGGTGATCGCCGCCTGGCCGGAGGCGAGCCCCAAGGCGCCAACACCGCCTTCCAGCGCAGCCAGGCGCTTTTCCAGCACGTCGGTGGTGGGATTCATGATGCGCGTGTAGATGTTGCCGGCGACTTTCAGGTCGAACAGGTCGGCGCCATGCTGCGTGTCGTCGAAGGCATAAGAGGTCGTCTGGTAGATTGGCACGGCGACGGCCTTGGTGGTCGGATCCGGGCTGTAGCCGGCGTGTATCGCGAGCGTTTCGAGTTTCATGCGTCCCCCTGACATGGTCCAAGAAGTCATCTATTCTGGCGCAAAAACTCGGCGCTGGTGGAACGGCATGCGTGCTACCATGCCGCGCCCGTCATGTCTGCACGATCCCGTCTCGAAAAGATTTTTGCCCTCGACGGTCCCCTCGCCCGGGCCATCGGTAACTATCGCCCACGTAGTCAGCAGATCGCCCTGGCGCAGGCGGTGCTCGATGCGATCGATGCCAACCGTGTGCTCGTCGCCGAGGCGGGCACCGGCACAGGCAAGACCTTTGCCTATCTCGTACCGGCGCTGCTCTCGGGTGGCAAGGTGATCATCTCGACCGGCACCAAGACCCTGCAGGACCAGTTGTTCAACCGCGATCTGCCGACGGTACGCGACGCGCTCGGCGTGCCGGTGACGATCGCCTTGCTCAAAGGGCGCGCCAACTATGTCTGTCCTTACCACCTGGAGCGCGCGCTTGCCGCCGGCAGACTCGCTTCGCGTGCCGAAGTGCAGCATCTTCATGCGATCGCGCGCTTCGCGAAGCACACCGCCAGCGGTGACCGGGCGGAATGCGACGCCGTGCCGGAAGATTCTGGCGCCTGGGCGCTGGCGACCTCGACGCGCGAGAACTGTCTCGGCCAGGAATGCCCGCAAGTCAAGGAATGCTTCGTGCTCGCCGCACGCCGCGAAGCGCTCGCCGCCGATCTGGTGGTGGTCAATCATCACCTGTTTTTCGCCGACGTCATGCTCAAGGACGATGGCATAGGGGAGCTGCTACCGGCCTGCAATACGGTGATCTTCGACGAGGCGCACCAGTTGCCGGAAATCGCCGGGCTGTTCTTTGGCCTTAGCTGCAGCACGGGGCAGATCATCGATCTCGCCCGCGATGCACGGCTCGAGGGCCTCGCCGCCGCAAAGGATTACGCGCCGTTGCAGGAAGCGGCTCAGGCACTGGAAAAGGCGGCGAAGGATCTGCGCCTTGCCTTCCGCCACGAAGGACGGCTAGCCACTGCGCAATGGCTGCAACATGCCGAGGCGATCGCGGCATTCGCCGTAGTGCAGCAGAAGCTTGTCGACCTTGGGCGTCATCTCGATGCCCAGGCGCAGCGTTCGGAAGGGCTGGCGAATTGCTGGCGTCGCGCCCAGGAACTGGCGCGGCTGGTGGAAGAATGGCAGACACCACCAGCCAACGATGAAAACGATCCAGCAGTGCGCTGGGTCGAGGTTACGACGCATGGCGTGACGTTCAATCTGACGCCGTTGTCGGTGGCGCCGATCTTCAAAAAGCAGCTCGAAGGCCATCCGCGCGCGTGGGTTTTCACCTCGGCGACGCTCGCGGTAGGAGAGGATTTTTCCCATTTCTGCACCGCTCTGGGTCTTGCCGACGCATTGACCTGCCGGTGGGACAGCCCTTTCGACTACCCAGCCCACGGCCTGCTGTATTGTCCAACCGGCATGCCCAACCCGAACGCCGCCGACTATGCCGATGCGGTGGTCGAGGCTTGCTGGCCGGCGATCCGCGCCTCTCACGGCCGCGCCTTCGTGCTATGCACCAGCCTGCGAGCGATGCGGCGCATCCACGCGCTCCTTGAGGAGCGCATCTCAGCGTCTGGACTGAAGCTACCCCTGCTGCTGCAGGGACAACGCCCGAAAGCCGAAATGCTCGACAGTTTTCGTCGTCTCGGCAATGCGGTGCTAGTCGCGAGCCAGAGCTTCTGGGAGGGTGTCGATGTGCCGGGCTCGGCCTTGTCGCTGGTGGTGATCGACAAGCTGCCCTTCGCGCCGCCCGACGACCCGGTGCTGGCGGCGCGCATCGACAGGCTCAAGCAGCAGGGGCGCAACGCCTTTTTCGAGGTGCAGCTGCCGCGCGCGGTGATCAGCATGAAGCAGGGGGCAGGGCGCCTGATCCGCTCCGAGACCGATCGCGGTGTGCTGATGGTCTGCGATCCGCGTTTGGTCGATAAACCGTACGGGCGGCGCATCTGGCAAAGTCTGCCGCCGATGCGGCGCACGCGTGATCTCGCCGACGTCGAGGCGTTTTTCGCTACACTTGGCGGATGAAACTTTCAGACATCCCAGCCGAGCTGCTGGCGACGCGCCCTCATCTGTTTTCTCCTGCGACCGTGGCGGTGAAGGCAGAAGACATGGCGCGCATGCGTGAGCTGATCGCTGCCGTCGAAGAGGTCGTGGCGCTGAAAATCGGCGCTGACGGTACGGCACCCAGCGGCGTCTTCATGGGTTACGACTTCCATCTGACACCGCAAGGGCCCAAGCTGATCGAAATCAACAGCAATGCCGGCGGTGGCCTACTGGCGGCCTTGCAGGCGGAGCGCGACGACGTGCTCGATGCCTATCTGGCGATGTTTCGCGCCGAATGTGGGGCGCGCCCGTTACGCACGCTCGCGATCGTCGATGAAAAGCCGACGGAACAGTATCTCTATCCCGAGTTCATCGGCTTTCGCGAGTTGTTCTCAGCCCACGGCATCCACACGGTGATCTGTGACCCGGCAGAGCTGATGATCTGTCATGGCGGATTGTGGTATGTGGACGGCAATGGCGAGGTACGCATCGATCTGGTCTATAACCGCCTGACCGACTTCACGCTCGACCAGCCGGCCTGCGCGGCGCTGAAGCTCGCCTGGCTGCACGAAGAGACCGTGGTCACGCCGAATCCGCAGATTCATGCCCTATATGCCGACAAGAGGAATCTCGCCGCTCTCACCGACCCGGCGCAGCTGACGGAATGGGGTGTCCCGGTCGAGACACGACGCATTCTGCTGGCAGGCATTCCGCGCACCGAACTGGTGAGTGTTGCGCATGCCGAATCCCTCTGGCAGCGGCGCCGCGAGCTGTTCTTCAAGCCTGCCAGCGGTTTTGGGGCACGCGGGGCTTATCGCGGCGACAAGCTCACCAAGCGGGTGTTCGCGGAAATCCTCGCCGATGACTATGTCGCGCAGGCCTTTGTGCCGTCTTCGACGGTGACCGTTGAGGTGGAAGGTAAGATGACCGAGCTCAAGGCAGACATCCGTAATTATGTCTATCGCGGCCATGTTCAGCTCGTTGCCGCGCGGCTGTATCAAGGGCAGACGACCAATTTCCGCACTCCCGGTGGCGGCTTTGCGAGAGTGATCGAAGCATGAAGGTATTTGGCTTCGCCGGGTTTTCCGGCGCCGGCAAGACCACATTGATCGAAAAGCTGATTCCGCGCTTTACGGCAAGTGGACTGAAAGTGTCGCTGATCAAGCACACTCATCACGACTTCGACGTCGATCAGCCCGGCAAGGATTCCTGGCGCCATCGTCAGGCCGGCGCCAGCGAAGTGCTGCTCACCTGCGATCGGCGCTGGGTGCTGATGCATGAATTGCGTGGTGCTCCCGAGCCGACGCTCGACGAGCAGCTCAAGATCCTGTCGCCTTGCGATCTGGTGCTTGTCGAAGGCTTCAAGCAGACGCCGATTTCCAAGCTCGAAGTGCATCGTCCCTCGTATGGCAAGCCACCACTGTGGCCGGAGAACAAGAGCATCGTTGCCGTAGCCAGCGATGCGCCACTGGCATGTCCGCTGCCGGTGCTCGATCTGAATGATCCCGATGCGATCGCCCGTTTCATTCTCGACTTTCTCGATCGACCATGTTGAGTTACGAACAAGCCCTCGAACATCTGCTTTCCGCCGCCACGCCAGTGACGGAAACCCGCCAACTGCCGCTCGCCGCGGTGCGTGGCCGCTTTCTCGCCGCTTCAATCGTCTCCTCGGTCACCGTCCCGCCGCTGGACAACAGCGCGATGGATGGCTACGCGGTGCGGTGCGCCGACGTGCCGCAGGCGGGCATCGCACTGCCCGTCACGCAGCGTATCCCTGCCGGCAGCGTCGGCGTGCCGCTCGCTCCCGGCACCGCGGCGCGCATCTTCACCGGCGCGCCGATTCCACCCGGTGCCGATGCGGTGGTGATGCAGGAGCGCTGTGAGCTTGCGCACGACGGCAAGGTGGCCATCCACCAGATTCCGACGCCCGGCCTGAACATCCGGCGCGCGGGCGAGGACATCGAGGCGGGCGTTGAAATCCTGTCTGCCGGGACTCGCTTGGGGCCGGCCGAAATCGGCCTGGCGGCATCGGTCGGCTTGGCCGAGCTGCCGGTGCGACGCCGCCTGCGTGTCGCACTGTTGTCGACGGGTGACGAGCTGGCGGAACCGGGACAGCCGTTACCAGCGGGCGGCATCTACAACTCGAACCGACATTTTCTGCGCGCGCTGTTCGAGAGCTTCGGTTGCGCGGTCACCGATGCCGGTCATGTGCCCGATACGCTAGAAGCGACACGCAACGCGTTGCGCGCTGCCGCTGCACAACACGATCTGATTGTCACGTCAGGGGGCGTCTCGGTCGGCGAGGCGGATCATGTCAAACCTGCCCTCGAAGCCGAAGGGGAGCTTTCGTTATGGAAGATCGCGATCAAGCCGGGCAAGCCGCTGGCGTTCGGCAAAGTCGGCGAACGCGAGACAGCCTTCATCGGTCTGCCCGGCAATCCGGTCTCCTGTTTCGTCACCTTCCTGCTGTTCTTGCGCCCCTACATTCTGAAGCGCATGGGTGCCAAGGACATCCTCCCCAAGGCGCGACAGCTCGTTTCCGCCTCTGCCTGGACCACCCCTGAAGATCGGCGCAGCTTCTTGCGTGCGCGTCTGACCCCCGATGGCCGCGTCGAGCTGTATCCGAACCAGAGTTCTGGCGTCCTGACTTCCTGCGTCTGGGCCGATGGACTGGTCGATACCCCCGCTCATCAGACGTTTTCAGCAGGCGATCACGTGCGTTTTCTCGCTTTCTCCGATATGCTGTGAGCCATGAGCGTCAAGGTTCTCTACTTTGCCAGTGTCAGCGAAGCGATCGGACTGACCAGTGAAACGATCGACCTACCGCCCGGGGTGGCGACGTTGGGCGCATTGCGTCAGCACTTGGGCGCCCGTCATGGTGCGCTGCTGACCACGAAGAACCTGCGCGCGGCGGTCAATCGTCAGATGTGTGGCTGGAAAGCAGAGGTGAAGGATGGCGACGAAATCGCATTCTTTCCGCCGGTCACCGGAGGATGAAATGAACGAAGTCAGCGTCCAGCAGGCGGATTTCGATGTCGGTGCGGAAATCGCGGCGCTCTCGGCGGGTGATGATGAGGCCGGCGCCGTGGCGAGCTTCGTCGGGCTGGTGCGCGCCGACAAACTGGCCGAACCAGGAATCGGCGCTGGCGAGGCGGCACCCGTGCAGGCGATGACGCTTGAGTACTATCCGGGCATGACCGAAGGGGCGCTTGGCGAGATCGTTGCGCAAGCCAAGACGCGCTGGCAGCTGCGACGCGTGCGGGTGATCCACCGCGTCGGCCGGCTGCTGCCCGGTGAGCGCATCGTCTTCGTCGGCATCAGTTCTGCGCATCGCCACGATGCCTTCGCTGCCTGCGAGTTCATCATGGATTACCTAAAGACGCGCGCGCCCTTCTGGAAAAAGGAAGAAACCCCCGCTGGCGCCCGCTGGGTCGATGCGCGCGAGTCGGACGACGCTGCCGCCGCGCGCTGGCAGTGAGGTTTCCGCCTGCCGGGGGTCAGACGCAGCTCATTTCTTGCGGCTGCTGGCCTTCGCTTGGGCAGAAGCCGCCGCTTCGCTCCAGCCGGTGAAGCTCGCAGCAGTCGCTTTGGCGATCCATTCGAAGGCGCTGTTGGCCGTGGCCATCGCCTGCTGCATCATCTCGAGCATGTTCGGTGCCTGGCCGGGCAGGGTCTTCAGAAACTCTTGGAAAGCATCGGCCATTTCCTGGCTGCCGGCAGCCAGCTGTTCTGTCAGCATGCGCGCGAAGCTACTGCGCGTTTCATTGCCGATTTCGGCGATTCTTTGCGCGGCGCCCATCATCTTGCGCGCGGTTTCCTTGGCATATTCGGCGCGCAGGCGTAGCGCCTCCTCGGCGTCCTTCGCTGCAGCGAGCGCACGGGCATTGTCGATGCTGCTTTGAAAAAGCTCGCGCGCCAGCTCGTTTTGCACCGCCATCACGCGCTGCGAATCCTCGATCGACAGTTGCGCCAGCTGCATCGCGGTCTCCATGTTCCTGCGCTGGAGTTCACTCAACTGTTCGGTTTTGTTGGTCATTTTCGTCTCCCTCTGGTTATGGATAGTCTCAATCTAGCACGAAATGCCGCTTGCCACGATAACGTCATGAGTGACGAGCCAGACCCATCTTGCCATGCGCGAAGATGCGTGCATCCATCGGTGCGAGGGGCATGCGTATGAGTGGCGCAAAGTCCATGTGGGCGAGGATGTCACGTTCGAGATCGATGCCGGGCGCGATTTCGGTCAGTTCCAGTCCCTCGGCAGAGAGCCGGAACACACAGCGTTCGGTGATGTAGAGCACTTCCTGGCCACGACGCAGCGCCTCTTTGCCGCTGAAAGTGCGATGCTCGACGCCTTGCACGAACTTGCGTTCGCGGCCTTCGCGCCGGATGACGAGCCGACCGTCTTCAATACCTGTCTCCAGTCCGCCGGCGGTGAAGGTGCCGACGAAGACGACTTTTTGCGCGGTTTGCGAGATGTTGATGAAGCCGCCGGCGCCATTCAGACGCGGGCCGAATTTGCTGACATTGAGGTTGCCCTCGCGATCGACCTGGGCAAGGCCGAGAAAGGCGATGTCGAGGCCGCCACCATCGTAGAAATCGAATTGGCTGGGCTGGTCGATGATCGCCGCGGTATTGACCGCCGCCCCGAAATTCAAACCCCCGGCCGGGATGCCGCCGATCACGCCCGGTTCGGCGGTCAGCGTCATCCGATCGAAGATGTGCTCCTCGGCGGCGACCGCGGCGATACCCTCCGGCATGCCGATGCCGAGATTCACGATGGCTCCCGGGGCCAGTTCCAGCGCGGCACGCCGGGCGATGATCTTGCGTTCGGACAACGGCATTGGCGGTATCGCCGATAACGGCACCTTGAGTTCGCCCGAAAACGCCGGGTTGTATTGCTCGAGGAAGGTCTGCATGTGGTAGGAGGGCTTTTCGGCGATGACGATGCAATCGACCAGAATGCCGGGAATCTTTACCTGACGCGGATTGAGACTGCCCCGCGCGGCGAGGCGCTCGACCTGGCAGATGACGATGCCACCCGAGTTGTGCGCAGCCATCGCGATCGCCTGTGCTTCGAGGGTGAGCGCCTCCTTTTCCATCGTCACATTGCCATCCTCATCGGCCGTGGTACCGCGGATCAGCGCCACGTCGATCGGGAAGGCCTTGTAGAAAAGGAATTCTTCCCCGTCGATGTCCATCAGGCGCACGAGATCGCGGGTGCTCCTGTCGTTCAACTTGCCGCCGCCGAAGCGCGGATCGACGAAGGTGCCCAAGCCCACGCGCGTCAAGGTGCCGGGCTTGCCGGCGGCGATGTCGCGGAACAGGTGGGTGATCACGCCCTGCGGCAGGTTCCAGGCCTCGATCCGGTTGCCGACGGCCAGTTCCTGCAGGCGCGGTGCCAGACCCCAGTGGCCGCCGATCACCCGACCGACGAGACCATCGTGGCCGAGATGGTTCAAACCGCGATCCCTGCCGTCGCCTTGGCCGGCGGCATACACCAGCCCAATGCCGCGCGGTGCGCCTTCCTCGAGATAGCGTTCTTCGAGCGCGACGGCGAGATTTTCTGGAAAGCCGATGCCAACGAATCCTCCGGTCGCCACCATATCACCATCGCGGATCAGGCTCACTGCCTCACGGGCGCTCATCACCTTGCCAGCGCGGCGCTCTTGTAGCGCTGCCAGTTCAGGACGTTTTTCCTTGCCTTTCGTCATCTCCGATCTCCCTTTTTGCGATTATGCGCTAGTTGAAAAGTATCGGCGCATCCCAATGTTGGCCTATAACCCTACTTTGGAGACGAGCAATGCGCTTCGACAAATTCACGACGAAATTCCAGCAGGCCCTGGCCGATGCCCAGAGCATCGCCATTGGCCACGACAACCAGATCATCGAGCCGCAGCATCTGCTGCTCGCGCTGCTGAATCAGGAGGATGGTTCGACGAGCTCGATCCTGCAGCGCGCCGGCGTCAATGTCGGCGGGCTGAGGAAGGCTTTGGATGCCGCGATCGACCGCCTGCCCCAGGTGCAAGGGCATGGCGGCGAAGTGACGATCGGCCGCGATCTCGCCAACCTGCTCAATCTCACCGATCGCGAGGCGCAGAAGGCAGGCGACCAGTTCATCGCCTCGGAGATGTTCCTCCTTGCGCTGACCGAGGACAAGGGGGAGACCGGGCGCTTGTTCAAACAACACGGCGCCGATCGCCGCGCGTTGGAAGAGGCGATCCGCTCCATTCGCGGAGGACAGAACGTGAGCAATCCCGAAGCCGAAAGCAGCCGCGAGGCGTTGAAGAAATACACGCTGGATCTGACCGAACGTGCCCGCCAGGGCAAGCTCGATCCGGTGATCGGCCGCGACGACGAGATTCGCCGCGTGATCCAGATCCTGCAACGGCGCACGAAGAACAATCCGGTGCTGATCGGAGAACCCGGCGTCGGCAAGACCGCGATCGTCGAAGGCTTGGCCCAGCGCATCGTCAATGGCGAAGTGCCGGAAACGCTGCGCGACAAGAAGGTGCTGGTACTCGACATGGCGGCGCTCTTGGCCGGCGCGAAATACCGCGGGGAGTTCGAGGAGCGGCTGAAAGCCGTATTGAAGGAGATCGCGCAGGAAGAGGGCAAGATCATCGTGTTCATCGACGAAATCCACACGATGGTCGGCGCCGGCAAGGCGGAAGGCGCCATCGATGCCGGCAACATGCTGAAACCTGCGCTGGCGCGCGGCGAACTGCACTGCATCGGCGCGACGACGCTGGATGAATACCGCAAGTACATCGAGAAGGATGCGGCATTGGAACGCCGCTTCCAGAAGGTGCTGGTCGATGAGCCGACCGTCGAGGCGACGATCGCGATCCTGCGCGGTCTGCAGGAGAAATACGAGCTGCATCATGGCGTCGAGATCACCGACCCGGCCATCGTCGCCGCGGCGGAGCTGTCGCACCGCTATATCACCGACCGCTTCTTGCCGGACAAGGCGATCGACCTGATCGATGAGGCGGCGGCGCGCATCAAGATGGAGATCGACTCGAAACCCGAGGCGATGGACAAGCTCGACCGGCGCCTGATCCAGTTGAAGATCGAGCGTGAGGCGGTGAAGAAGGAGAAGGACGAAGCCTCCCAGAAACGGCTGGCGCTGATCGAAGAAGAAATCCGCAAGCTCGAAAAAGAGTATTCCGATCTCGAAGAAATCTGGAAGGCGGAAAAAGCCCAGGTGCAGGGCGCGGCCCATATCAAGGAAGAGATCGACCGGCTGAAAGCGCAAATGGTCGAATTGCAGCGCAAAGGGCAATTCGACAAGGTGGCCGAGATTCAGTATGGGAAACTGCCGCAGCTCGAGGCGCAGTTGAAGCAGGCCGAAGCCGCGGGGGAAGGCAAACGTCAGTTCAAGCTGCTGCGCACCCAGGTCGGTGCCGAGGAGATCGCCGAGGTCGTCTCGCGCGCTACGGGCATCCCGGTTTCCAAGATGATGCAGGGCGAGCGCGAGAAGCTCCTGCACATGGAAGAACGGCTGCATCAGCGCGTGGTCGGCCAGGACGAGGCCGTGCGCCTGGTCTCGGATGCCATCCGGCGTTCGCGCGCCGGTTTGTCCGAGGAAAGCCGGCCTTACGGCAGCTTCCTGTTCCTCGGCCCCACCGGTGTGGGCAAAACCGAGCTGTGCAAGGCGCTGGCCGAATTCCTGTTCGATTCCGAGGAGCACCTGATCCGCATCGACATGAGCGAGTTCATGGAGAAACACTCGGTGGCACGGCTGATCGGCGCGCCGCCCGGCTATGTCGGCTATGAGGAGGGTGGTTATCTAACCGAGCAGGTGCGTAGGAAACCATACAGTGTGATCCTGTTCGACGAAGTCGAGAAAGCGCATCCGGACGTGTTCAACGTGCTGCTGCAGGTGCTCGACGATGGCCGTATGACCGATGGCCAGGGGCGCACCGTGGACTTCAAGAACACCGTGATCGTGATGACCTCGAACCTGGGTTCCCAGATGATCCAACAGATGGCAGGCTCCGACTATCAGGTGATCAAGCTCGCGGTGATGGGCGAGGTGAAGACGCATTTCCGGCCGGAATTCGTCAACCGCATCGACGAGATCGTCGTCTTCCATCCGCTCGACGAGAAACACATCGCCGGCATCGCGAAGATCCAGCTTGGTTATCTCGAAAAACGCCTGGCGCGGCTCGAGATGGGGCTCGAAGTCACCGATGCGGCGCTGGCCGAACTCGCCAAGGCAGGTTTCGATCCGGTGTTTGGCGCACGGCCCTTGAAGCGCGCGATCCAGGAGCGCATCGAGAATCCGCTCGCCAAGATGATTCTCGAAGGCCGCTTCGCCGCGAAGGACCGCATTCGCGTCGATGCGGCGGGTGGCCAGTTCGTGTTCGGGAAGGCCTGATTAGCGCGGCAACGACGCCGGATGGCGATGGCAGGTGACGAGATGGTCATTGATCATGCCGATCGCCTGCATCAGCGCGTAGACGATCGTCGGGCCGACGAAACGGAAACCCCGGCGGGTGAGCTCTTTCGACAGCGCAAGCGCCGTCGGGGTGAAGACCGGTACCTCCCCGGGGGTACGCCAATGGTTGATCACCGGCTCCCCCGCGACGAATTGCCAGAGAAGCACATCGAGACTGCCACCGGCTTCATAGAGCGTGAGAGTGGCGCGTGCATTGCCGATCGCGGCAATGATCTTGCGGCGATTGCGCACGATACTGGGATCGGCGAGGAGTCGCGCGATGTCCTTCTCTCCAAAACGCGCTACCTGGGCCGGATCGAAGCCGGCGAAAGCGCGCCGGAAGTTTTCCCGTTTCCGCAGGATCGTCAGCCACGACAGCCCTGCCTGCATGCCTTCGAGGATCAGGAATTCGAACAGGGTGCGTTCGTCATGACAGGGCACGCCCCATTCCAGGTCGTGATAGGCGACGTAGAGCGGATCGGTGCCGCACCAGGGACAGCGTTCCA
>CAYZII010000016.1:0-31777 GCA_964478415.1 uncultured Methyloversatilis sp. | reverse complement strand
AGGCCCCAAGCCACCGCGTAGGGCAGTTTGTTTAAGTATCATAAGAGCATACGATGCGCGCCCGCTCTAATGGACAATCTGGGTTTAAAGGATCGAGGCGGTTGGCGGAGAGGGCGGGATTCGAACCCGCGTCAGGGTATTACCCTGAACACGCTTTCCAGGCGTGCGACTTAAACCGCTCATCCACCTCTCCGTTACCGTTCGACCGCTGCAACACGCTTTGGCTTCGGCCGGCGCTTGCGCGCCTTAACGTTCGCTGTTGCTCACGTTAGCCTACGCCGCAATGCTCGCCAGGTGAGCATTGTCCAGGCGTGCGACTTAAACCGCTCATCCACCTCTCCGCAGCAGGGATGCGAATTCTAGCAGAGAGTCACTCTTCACTGTGCCGCAAGGACAGGTCGATCGCGCGCACGTCCTTGGTCAGGCTGCCGATCGAGATGCGGTCGATGCCGGTCTCGGCGATCGCGCGCACGGTTTCGAGACGCACACCACCCGAGGCTTCGAGCTTGGCGCGGCCGGCGGTGAGCCCGACGGCCTGGCGCATCTGGTGCAGATCCATGTTGTCAAGCAGGATCAGTGTGGCACCGGCATCGAGGGCTTCCGCCAGTTGTTCGAGGGTTTCGACTTCGATCTGGATGAATACGTCGGGTGGTGCGAGTTGCTGGGCACGCTGGAAGGCTGCCGTGACCCCGCCGCAGGCGATGATGTGATTTTCCTTGATCAGGATGCCGTCATAAAGGCCGAGACGGTGATTCGTGCCGCCGCCACAGGCGACGGCATACTTCTGTGCCAAGCGCAAACCGGGAATAGTCTTGCGGGTGTCGACAATCTGCGCGCGCGTGCCGGCGACGGCATCGACGTAGCGTCGGGTCTGCGTCGCGGTGCCCGAGAGGAGTTGCAGGAAATTCAGTGCGCTGCGCTCGGCGGTGAGCAGCGCGCGGGTATCGGCAGTCAATTTGCAGAGTACCTGATCGGCCTCGATGCGATCGCCATCCTGCGCGAACCAGGTGATGCGAGCAGTGGGATCGAGATGGTGCAGGCAGGCATCGAACCAGGCCGTGCCGCACAGAATCGCTGTCTCGCGGGTGGTCACGGTGCCGTGCGCAAGACGGTGTGCCGGGGCGAGTTGTGCCGTCAGGTCGCCGCTGCCGATGTCCTCGGCCAAGGCGGCACGGACGTTTTGCTCGATGGCTTCGGCGAGGGTGGGTATGTGTTTTTTCATGACCGGATTTTAGCGTCGCTGCGTCAGTGCCAATGTGATGCTCGCGGTGGCGATGATCATCATGCCGGCAATGGTAAGGCCGTCCGGCCAGTGGTCGAAAACCAGCCAGCCGAGTAGCGTAGCCCAGACGAGCTGCGCATAAAGGAACGGGGACAGGGTCGTCGCGGGCGCCAGGCGAAAGGCGTGGGTGAGCAGATAATGTCCGGTGCCGCCATAGATGCCCAATGACGCGATCATCATGGCGTCACGCAGGTCGGGGAGCGGCCCGCCCCAGTAGAGCGGGGCGGCCAGAGTCATGCTCAGCGTGCCGACCAGCGCGGTGTAGAACAATAAGGTCAGCGTGTTCTCGGTGGCCGAGAGCAGTCGGGTCTGGATCTGATAGACGCTATAACACAGCGCAGCGGCGAGTACCAGCAGGATGCCGGTGGGATTGAGCGCGCCACCCGGGCGGGCGATCAGCAGTGCGCCGAGGAAACCTCCTAGGCTTGCACCCCAGTGCAGCGGACGCAGTTTTTCGCCCAGGAAGGGGCCGGCGAGCAGGGCGACGATCAGCGGGGTGACGAAGATCAGTGCGGTGGTTTCCGCCAGCGGCAGATGGCGGAAGGCGGCCATCGCGAAACCTGTGGTGCCGACCAGCATCAGCGCGCGCACGACCTGCAGCAGTGGTCTTTTGGTTGCGATCAGTTGCCAGCGCAAAGAGGGGGCGAGGAAGACGATCATCAGCAGGCAGTGCAGTGTGTAGCGCGCCCAGACCAGCATCGGTATCGGATAAGTCTGCGACAGATGCTTGGCGGTGGCATCGAGCAACGCGAAACAGAAGACGGCGGCGAGCATCAACAGCATGCCGCGTAAAGGGTGATGTTCAGCGGGCAAGTGCGGCGATCCAGTGATTGAAAATCCGCCGTGCCGCCTCACCGACTTCGCTGGCCGTCAGTCCCACCGGCCCCTGGCCTTGCGCGACACAGGCATCCGCCGCGGCGCCGTGCAGATGAACGGCGGCGAGCAAGGCTTCGAGCGGCGGCCAATGCTGCGCCAGCAGTGCGGCAGCCATCCCGGTCAGCACATCCCCGCTGCCGGCGCTGGCCAGACCCGGGTTGCCGTTGGTGTTGATGAACCAGCGCCCTTCGGGCGTTGCGATCACGGTGCCGCAGCCTTTCAACGCGACATGGGCGTTGAAACGCCGTGCCAGCACTACGGCCGCGCTGACGCGGTCGGCCTGGATGGCGCCGGGCAGACAGCCCATCAACCGGGCCGCCTCGGCGGGATGCGGGGTGAGCAAAGTCGGCGCTGGCGAGGTGGCACATTTGCGTGCCAGCTCCGCTTGTTGAGCGAGCAGATTGAGGCCGTCGGCATCGATGACGCGGGGCAGGCGGCTATCGAGCGCCTGAGCGAGCAGCTCGGCGGCACGAGCCGACTGGCCCAAGCCCGGACCGATCGCAAGCACGCTGGCCGTCTGCAATGCCTCGTCAGGAGTGCGCAGCATCAGCTCGGGTTGAGAGACATCGACGGGCAGCGCTTCCAGCATGCCGAGATAGACGCGCCCGGCGCCCAGGTGCAGCGCAGCGCGCCCGGCGAGCAACGCGGCACCGGCCATGCCCGGCGCACCGCCCAGGATTGCGACGCTGCCGAAGTTGCCCTTGTGGCTGTTACGCAGGCGGGGTTTGAGGTAGTTGCCAAAAAGCACGGGCGTAATGCGCTGGCCATCGCCGTCGCCGACCTCGAGGCCGAGATCGCAGACCTCCAGTGTGCCGCACAGATCGGGGCCGTCGCCGGTGAGCAGGCCGGGTTTCAGTGCGATGAAGGTGACGGTGTGTGCGGCGCGGATCGCCACGCCAAGCGTTTGCCCGGTCAAGGCGTTCAACCCGCTCGGTGTGTCCAGCGCGAGAATCGGGCTGCCGCTGGCATTCGCCCGTTCGATCCATTCGGCATGGCAACCTTCGATCGGCCGGGTCAGCCCGATGCCGAACAGGCCATCGACGATCAGGCCGTAATGGCCATCGGGATAGCGACTGACGCACTGACCGCCACAGGCGAGCCAGGCGGCATGCGCTGCCTGGGCATCGGTTGGCAGACGCGCCGGGTCGCCTGCGAACAGCACCGTCGGCGCATGGCCGGCGGCTTTCATATGACGCGCGACGACGAAGGCATCGCCCCCATTGTTGCCCGGCCCGGCGAGGACGAGCGCGCGACCGTCGAGCATTGCCAAGGCCCGTTGGGCGGCGCAAGCACCAGCGCGTTCCATCAGCGATGGGGTGACATCGGCGTGGGCAGCTTCGAGGGCGCGTAAGGACGCGGCTTGCAGGATCGCGGTGTGCATGGCAACGATTCTAGGTGATACAGTCTCGTTCGAGGAGGTAGTGATGAAGCTGGATTTCCTGCCCGAACTGGCCGGCCGGATCGCGACGTTGCGGCGCGATTTGCATGCACACCCCGAGCTGGCCTTCGAAGAGGTGCGTACGTCGAATTTGGTTGCATCCGAGTTGCAGCGGCTTGGTTTGGAAGTCTTTATGGGCATCGCCAAGACGGGCGTCGTTGCGCGTCTGCGTCTGGGCGAAGGCGCACGGGCAATCGGGCTGCGTGCCGACATGGATGCCCTGCCTTTGCCTGAACTCAACACTTTTCCGCATCGCTCGCGTCATGAGGGGCGCATGCATGCCTGCGGCCACGATGGCCATACGGCGATGCTGCTCGGTGCCGCCGAGGCGCTCGTCAGATTGCACCAAGCCGGGCATCTTCATGCCGATGGCTACGTCTATTTCATTTTCCAGCCCGCGGAAGAACACGAGGGCGGTGGGCGCGTGATGGTCGAGGAAGGCTTGTTCGAGCGTTTTCCGATGCAGATGGTGTTCGGTCTGCACAATTGGCCGGGGCTGCCCGCCGGCAGCATCGCGGTGCTGGAAGGGCCGGTGATGGCCGGCGCCGATCGCTTCGAGATTGCCATCCACGCACGGGGTTCCCATGCCGCGATGCCGCATCAGGGCAGCGATGCGATCCTGGCGGGTGCCGAACTGGTGCAGGCGGTGCAATCCCTGGTGAGCCGCAGCATCGACCCGCTCGAGGCGGCCGTCGTCAGTGTGACGCGCTTTGCTGCCGGCCACGCCGACAACATCCTGCCGGAACGTGCGGTGCTGGGCGGCACGGTGCGTTGTTTCCGGCCCGAACTGCAGGATCAGCTCGAAGCAGGCCTGCAACGTGTATGCACCGGCATCGAGACGACGCACCGGGTGCGCATCGAGTTGCGCTATGAGCGCGGCTATCCACCAACCATCAATGCTGCCGAACCGAGCTTCATTTGCCGCGAAGTGGCACGCCAGGTGGTGGGCGCCGAGCAGGTGCTGACGCATCTGAAGCCGAGCATGGGGGCAGAGGATTTCGCGTTTCTCTCGCGCGTGGTTCCCGGCTGCTATGTCTGGCTCGGCAACGGGCCCGGCGAGGGGGGCTGCATGCTGCACAGCCCGCGCTACGATTTCAATGACGAAATCATCGCCACGGGCATCCGCTACTGGGTGCGGCTGGTCGAAAAGGCGCTGGAAAAGGAGAAGTGAACTGGAGGCGCGGGCCGGAGTCGAACCGACCTACTCGGATTTGCAATCCGGTGCATAACCGCTTTGCTACCGCGCCTTGTCTGGTTCAACCCGACAGACCGCCGGATGGGATGACCGGCCAGTGGCCGCTCACCCGAAATCTGGAGCGGGAAACGAGTCTCGAACTCGCGACCTCAACCTTGGCAAGGTTGCGCTCTACCAACTGAGCTACTCCCGCAACGAGCGGCGAATTCTACCAATCGATTCGCTCATGTCAACGCATGGGCCCGAGTGCATGCCGTGCCGTACGGGTCAGGCCTGCAATTTTGGGGTCCGATGCTGCTGGACGGCCAGCAGGAGCTGATGGAACACCTTCGGCGTGCCAGCGACGATGTTGCCGGTGGCCAGATAGTTGCCTTCGCCGGACAGGTCACTGACCAGACCGCCGGCTTCGAGGATCAACAAGGCGCCGGCGGCCATGTCCCATGGCGAGAGGCCGAATTCCCAGAAGCCGTCGATACGGCCCGCGGCGAGCCAGGCCAGATCGAGCGAGGCGGAGCCGGGGCGGCGCACGCCCGCCGAGCGTCGCGTCATCTCCTTGAAGATCGCCAGATAGGTATCGGCATGTTCGAACATCCGGTAGGGAAAACCAGTACCAAGCAGCGCATCCTCGAGCTTCGCGCAGCGGCTCACGCGGATGCGTTTGTCATTGAGGTAGGCCCCCGCACCCCGGCTGGCGGTGAATAGTTCGTTGCGGTTCGGGTCGAATACCACTGCGTGGGTCAGCACACCGCGGTGGGCCAGCGCGATCGAAACCGCGTATTGCGGGAAGCCATGGATGAAATTGGTGGTGCCATCGAGCGGGTCGATGATCCACTGATATTCGGCATCGCCAGGATGGCTGCTGTGACCAGACTCCTCGGCGAGGATCGCGTGGCTCGGATAGACTTCGCGCAGGATCTCGATGATCGCGGCCTCGGCGGCGCGGTCTACTTCGGTGACGAAATCGTTTTGCCGTTTGACGCCGACCTTGATCTGTCCCAGGTCGAGGCTGGCGCGCGCGATGATGCTGCCAGCGCGGCGGGCGGCCTTGATGGCCGTGTTGAGCATTGGGTGCATGGTGGAATCTGCGGTGAAAAATTGTTGAATTCTAATCCTTCGAGCACAGGGGTGCCGGATGCTTTCGATCGGGTGCGCGTCGTGCTGGTGCGTCCCAGTCATTCCGGCAACATCGGCGCCGCAGCGCGGGCGATGAAGACAATGGGGTTTTCCCGGCTCGTGCTCGTTGCACCGAAAGCGTTGCCGGATGCGACAGCCGAGGCAATGGCTTCCGGCGCGACCGATGTGTTGGCGGCGGCGCAGACGGTAGGTTCTCTGAGCGAGGCGCTCTCGGGCGTGACACTTGCTCTCGCGCTGACTTCTCGCCGACGCGATCTCGCCACCGCGCCACTCTGGGCGCGCGCCGGTACCACCGAGCTCGCTCGGGCGGTTTGCGCTGAGCAGGCGGTGGCCCTCGTGTTCGGCAATGAAACGACCGGGCTGACGAATGAAGAGCTCGCCTTTTGCAACCGCTGGGCGATGATCCCCGCCAATCCGCACTATGCTTCGCTGAACCTCGCCGCAGCGGTGCAGGTGATGTGTTACGAGCTGCGGCTGGCGATCGGAGCGGCTACGGGTGCCGTGACGCCAGCGCCGAGTTTCGCCCCTGCTGGCGGGCCGGCGACGCTCGACGAGGTCGAGGGCCTGCTTGCCCAGCTCGAACGCATGGCGGTGGAAAGTGGCTTTCTCGACCCAGAAAACCCAGGGCGTCTGATGCTGCGCCTGCGCCGGTTGTTTGCCCGCGCCGGGCTGGAAAAAGAGGAAATCAACCTGTTGCGGGGGCTTCTGGCGTCATTCGTTGAGCCAACCCGTCAGCGCTATCGCAAGCGCCGCTGATGCAGCGATCAAAGAACCTAAGTTGACTGGTGTAATCGGGAATTCTAGAATTTCCCCAAAACTTGTAAGGCATTGCCACGCCATGTTCCAACGTTTGCGCGAAGACATTCGTTGCGTGTTCGAGCGCGATCCCGCCGCCCGCACGGCCTGGGAAGTGTTGACCTGCTACCCTGGCTTTCATGCCATACAGATGCATCGCCTGTCGCATTGGCTCTGGAATCGCGGTTTGCGCTGGCTGGCACGGCTGCTGTCGCACCTGACGCGCTTCTTCACCGGCATCGAAATCCATCCGGGCGCCACGATCGGCCGGCGCGTATTCATCGATCACGGCATGGGCGTGGTGATCGGAGAGACCGCGGTGATCGGCGACGATTGCACGCTCTACCACGGTGTGACCCTCGGCGGGACTTCCTGGAACAAGGGCAAGCGTCATCCAACGCTGGAACGCGGCGTAGTCATCGGTGCCGGCGCCAAGGTGCTCGGCCCGATCACGGTCGGCGAAGGGGCGAAGATCGGCTCGAACGCCGTCGTGGTGCGCGAGGTGCCGGCGGGTTGCACGGCGGTTGGCATTCCGGCACACATCATAGAGCCCGGCCAGGCCCAGGCACGCCAGGAAAAGGCCGAGAATCTCGGTTTTTCCGCCTATGCCGTGACGCGCAACCAGGACGATCCGATCGCGCTTGCGATCCATGGCCTGCTCGACCATGCCGTCGAGACCGACCGGCGCCTCGATGCACTGCTGAAGTCGATCGAACGGGCCGGCATCTCGCTCGAGGATGAAGTGGCTACTGCCGACAAATTCGATCCCAACCGTTTGTCGAAAATCGTCGATTGAAATACTTGACTAAATTAATCGGGAACTATATCTTTCCACCATCGGTCTGTAAGACTGATTTTCGAACGCGCGATCCTGACGAGGTATTTCCATGAGACTGACGACCAAAGGACGTTTTGCGGTGACGGCGATGATCGATGTGGCGTTGCGTCAACATGCCGGTCCCGTCACCTTGGCTGGCATCGCCGAGCGCCAAAAGATTTCCCTTTCCTATCTCGAGCAGCTGTTCGGCAAGCTGCGCCGCAATCATCTGGTGGTGAGCACGCGCGGCCCCGGCGGTGGCTACACGCTGGCCAAGCCGCTCGCGGATGTGTCGGTGGCCGACATCATCAGCGCTGTCGATGAGCCGCTCGATGCGACGAACTGTGGCGGCCGGGGCAATTGTCATGACGATCATCCGTGCATGACCCACGATCTGTGGATGAGCCTGAATGCCCGCATGCACGAGTATCTGAGCTCGGTGAGCCTCGAGGATCTGGTGCGCCAGCAGAAGCTCACCGGCTGTGCCGACGACATGCGGCCGGTCAAGGTCAGCAAGGCAGGCCCGGGACGTCGCGCAGCACCCTTGGCCACCGCCTGATGCACAACGGAACCATGTTCGCGCCGGTCTATCTCGACCACAACGCCACGACACCGGTTGCCGAGCGCGTGCTCGCCGCGATGCTGCCGTATTTTTCCGAGCGTTATGGCAATGCGTCGAGCCGCCACGAATACGGCCGTGCGGCGCGGCGTGCGCTCGACGAGGCACGGCAGCGTGTCGCCCATGCGGTCGGCGCGCATCCGACCGAGGTGATTTTCACCAGTGGCGGTTCGGAAGCGAACAACCTGTTCATCAAGGGCGCGGCGGCTTCTCTGCCCGCCGGCACGATTGCGATCTCCGCGATCGAACATCCGTGCGTGCGCAAGCCGGCCCAAGCGTTGAGCCGCCACGGCTGGCGGGTGCGTGAGATCGCAGTCGATGCGTCGTGCCGTGTCGCCAGCGCCGACTATCGCACCGCGCTTGCCGAGCGACCGGCGCTGATCTCGATCATGTATGCGAACAATGAAACCGGCGCGCTGCAGCCGATTGCCGCCCTGGCCGCCGAAGCGGCGGGCCGTGGCGCGTGGTTCCATACCGATGCGGTGCAGGCGCTGGGCAAGGTGCCGCTCGACTTCCGCAGCCTCAACGCGGCCGGCGTCCATGCGATGAGCCTGTCGGCACACAAAATCGGCGGACCGAAAGGTGCGGGGGCGTTGATCATCGACAAGCGTCTCGACATCGCCCCGCTGATCGATGGCGGCGGTCATGAGCGGGGCTTGCGTTCCGGCACCGAGAACGTGCCGGCGATCGTCGGTTTCGGCGTCGCCTGTGAAGAAGCCGTCAATGCACTCGCCACGACGCGTGAGCATCTTTTCCATTTGCGCCGCACGCTCGAGGAAGGGCTGGCCGCGCTGGGCGCGAGGATTTTCGCTGCCGCCGCGGAGCGTTTGCCGAATACCGTGTATTTTTCGCTGCCCGGCCTCGATGGCGAGACGCTGGTGGCAAAACTCGACCGCGCCGGCTTTGCGGTGGCCAGCGGCGCTGCCTGTTCGTCGGCGAATCCGGAACCTTCGCATGTCCTGCTGGCGATGGGCATCGAGCCCGCGCTGGCCCGCGGCGCAGTGCGGGTGAGCTTCGGCCGGCAGAACACGATCGCGGATGTCACCGGCTTCCTGCGCGCGCTCGGTGATACCGTTTCGCAACTCCAATCCTTGGCCAGTGCGTCGCAGCCCCTGGCCGTTCGCACCTGACACCGGAGCTCATTTCTATGCTGAAACTGCCCATCTACCTCGATTACTCGGCGACCACACCGGTCGATCCACGCGTCGCCGAAAAGATGATTCCCTATCTGACCGAAAAGTTCGGCAATCCGGCCTCGCGTTCCCACGCTTTCGGCTGGGAGGCGGAAAAAGCCGTCGAAGAGGCGCGCGAGCAGGTCGCCGCACTGGTCAATTGCGATCCGAAGGAAATCATCTGGACTTCCGGCGCGACTGAATCAAACAATCTCGCCCTGAAAGGCGCGGCGCATTTCTATGCCGCGACCAAGGGCAAGCACATCCTCACCGTCGCCACCGAACATAAGGCGGTGCTCGACACCGTCAAGGAACTGGAACGCCAGGGCTTCGAGGCGACTTATCTGCAACCGCAGGAAAACGGTCTGATCACCGTCGAGCAATTCAAGCAGGCATTGCGCAAGGACACCGTGATCGCCTCGGTGATGGCGGTCAACAACGAGATCGGCGTGATCCAGCCGATCGCCGAACTGGGCGAGATCTGCCGTGACAACGGCACGCTCTTCCACGTCGATGCCGCGCAGGCGACCGGCAAGATGCCGATCGATCTGGCCAAGCTGAAGATCGATCTGATGTCCTTCTCGGCGCACAAGACCTATGGCCCGAAAGGGATCGGTGCGTTGTTCGTGCGCCGCAAACCACGCGTGCGGCTGGAAGCGCAGATGCACGGCGGCGGCCATGAGCGGGGCTTACGTTCCGGTACCTTGCCGACGCATCAGATCGTCGGCATGGGCGAGGCTTTCCGGATCGCACGTGAGGAGATGGCAACCGAAAACGAACGCATCCGCATGCTGCGCGATCGGCTGCTGAAGGGCATCATGGACATCGAGGAGGTCTATATCAACGGCGACATGGAACATCGTGTGCCGCACAATCTCAATGTCAGCTTCAACTTCGTCGAAGGCGAATCGCTGATCATGGCGGTCAAGGACATCGCCGTCTCGTCAGGTTCGGCCTGCACCTCGGCTTCGCTCGAGCCTTCCTACGTGCTGCGCGCGCTCGGTCGTTCCGACGAACTGGCGCACAGTTCGATCCGCTTCACCCTCGGCCGCTTCACCACCGAGGAGGAAATCGATTTCACGATCAAACTGCTGCACGAAAAGATCGGCAAGCTGCGCGAGCTCTCGCCGCTGTGGGAGATGCACCTCGAAGGCATCGATCTGTCGACGGTGCAGTGGGCTGCGCACTGATTCTGCAAAGCATGGAGGACCCATCATGGCCTATAGTGAAAAAGTACTCGATCACTACGAAAATCCCCGTAACGTCGGCTCCTTCCCGAAGGACGAGGAGGGCGTCGGTACCGGCATGGTCGGCGCACCGGCCTGCGGTGACGTGATGAAGTTGCAGATCAAGGTCAATAAGGACGGCGTCATCGAGGATGCCAAGTTCAAGACCTACGGCTGCGGTTCGGCGATCGCCTCGAGCTCGCTGGTCACCGAATGGGTCAAGGGCAAGACGCTCGACGAGGCGCTCGCGATCAAAAATACGCAGATCGCCGAAGAGCTGGCGCTGCCGCCGGTGAAAATCCACTGCTCGATCCTCGCCGAGGATGCGATCAAGGCGGCGGTGGCCGATTACAAGAAGAAGCACGCGGAGTGAAGCGATGGCCATCACCCTGTCCGAAAATGCCGCCCGGCATGTCACGAAATTCCTCGCTAAGCGCGGCAAGGGTGTCGGCATCCGCCTCGGCGTGAAGACCTCCGGCTGTTCCGGCATGGCCTACAAGCTCGAGTTCGCCGATGGCATCGAGCCCGAGGACATCGTGTTCGAAAGTCATGGCGTCAAGGTGCTTGTGGATCCGAAAAGTCTGCCCTACCTCGACGGCACCGAGCTCGACTATGCGAAAGAAGGTTTGAACGAAGGCTTCAAGTTCAACAACCCGAATGTCAAGGGTCAATGCGGCTGCGGTGAGAGTTTCAGCGTCTGATGAGTCTGGCCATCGATCTTCAGCAGGACTATTTCACGCTGTTCGGTCTGCCGCGCAGTCAGGTGCTCGATCCCGCTCAGCTTGAGGCGCGCTATCGCCAGCTGCAGGCCGAGGTGCATCCGGATCGCTTCGCCCATCGCTCCGAGGCCGAAAAGCGTCTGGCGATGCAGATGACCTCGTATGTCAATGAAGCTTGGCAGACGCTGAAAAATCCGCTCAGGCGGGCGCAGTATTTGCTCAAGCTTGCCGGTCATGACGTGCACCTGGAAACCAACACCGCGATGCCGCTCGAATTTCTGCAGGAGCAGATGGAATGGCGCGAGGCGGTCGCCGAGGCCAAGGCCGCCGGCGATGTGGCGGCGCTGGAAGCACGCGAAGGTCAATTGCGGCGCGCGATCCGTGAAGACTATGCGGCATTGCAGGCGGCGCTGGAGGCTGGCGACTATGAGAGCGCCGGCGCGCTGGTGCGTGAGTTGATGTTCCAGGAAAAACTGCTGCAGGAAATCGGCGACGCCCTCGAAGTTCTTGAAACCTGACGCGCTCGCATCGAGCGTTCATCAAAAAATCATGGCACTGTTGCAAATCTCCGAGCCCGGCCAGTCGGCCGCGCCACACGAACACCGGCTGGCGGTCGGTATCGACCTCGGCACCACGAATTCCCTCGTCGCCACGGTGAGAAGCGGTATGGCGGTCGTGTTGAACGACGAACTCGGCCGCCCGCTGCTGCCCTCGATCGTGCGCTATTGCCCCGATGGTAGGGTCGAAGTGGGGTATGACGCTCAGGCCCATCAGGCGAGCGATCCGAAGAACACCATCGTCTCGGTGAAGCGCTTCATGGGGCGTGGCCTGAAGGACATCGAGCACATCGAGAGCATGCCCTATGATTTCGTCGCCGGCGAGGGCATGGTGAAGATTCGCACCGTGCAAGGTGTCAAGAGCCCGGTGGAAGTGTCGGCGGAAATCCTGCGCGTGCTGCGTGAGCGGGCTGAAGCGTCGCTGGGCGGACAGCTCACCGGCGCAGTGGTCACCGTGCCGGCCTATTTCGACGACGCGCAGCGTCAGGCGACCAAGGACGCCGCGCGGCTGGCCGGCCTCAACGTGCTGCGCCTGTTGAACGAGCCGACCGCGGCGGCGATCGCCTATGGTCTCGACAATGGCTCCGAGGGCATCTATGCTGTCTATGACCTCGGCGGTGGCACCTTCGACATCTCGATCCTGAAGCTGTCGAAAGGCGTCTTCCAGGTGCTCGCCACCGGTGGTGATTCGGCGCTGGGCGGGGATGATTTCGATCATCGCATCTTTTGCTGGATCATCGAGCAGGCGAAACTTTCCCCGCTGTCCCACGAGGATGCGCGTTTGCTGCTGATGCGCGCCCGCGAGGCGAAAGAGTTCCTCACCCTGAACAATGAGGCGCCGATCAGCGCGCGCTTGTCGAGCGGCGAATTCGTCGATCTGAAGCTGACCGTGGAGACTTTTACCGAAATTACCCGGACGCTGGTGCAAAAGACGCTCGGCCCGACACGCAAAGCCTTGCGTGATGCCGGCCTGTCCGTCGATGAGGTGAAAGGCGTGGTGATGGTCGGCGGCGCGACGCGCATGCCACAGGTCCAGAAGGCAGTCGAGGATTTCTTTGGCTGCGAGCCACTCAACAACCTCGACCCGGACAAGGTGGTCGCCTTGGGCGCCGCGACCCAAGCGAATCTACTGGCCGGCAACCGTGCCGCCGGCGACGACTGGTTGCTGCTCGACGTGATCCCGCTCTCGCTCGGTCTCGAGACGATGGGTGGCCTGGTCGAGAAGATCGTTCCGCGCAATTCGACCATTCCGGTGGCGCGCGCGCAGGATTTCACGACCTTCAAGGATGGCCAGACGGCGATGGCGCTGCACGTCGTGCAGGGTGAACGCGAGCTGGTGTCCGATTGCCGTTCGCTGGCGCGCTTTGAGCTGCGCGGCATTCCGCCGATGGTGGCGGGCGCGGCGCGCGTGCGCGTCACCTTCCAGGTCGATGCCGATGGCCTGTTGTCGGTGACGGCCCGTGAGCAGACCACCGGCGTCGAGGCGCATATCGAGGTGAAGCCTTCCTATGGTCTGAGCGACGATGAGATCGCCGCGATGCTGAAAGATGGCTTCACCCATGCCGCCGAGGATGCGCAGCGACGGGCGTTGCGCGAGGCGCAAGTCGAAGCGCAGCGGCTCGTCGAGGCGGTGCTCTCGGCACTCAAGGAAGATGCCCATCTGCTCTCGGAAAGCGAACGCGTGCATATCGACAACTGTCTCGCGAGGCTGCAAAGCGTGCTGGTCGGTGATGACCGGCGTGCGATCGAGGCGGGGATGGATGCCCTGTCCAAGGCCACCGAGGAATTCGCCGCGCGGCGCATGAACCAGAGCGTGCAGCGCGCACTGACTGGCAAGAAAATCGCGGAGATGGAGCAGCTATGACACAGATCGTCGTCCTCCCTCATGCAGAGCTGTGCCCGGAAGGGGCGGTGATCGAGGCGGCGCCGGGTGAATCGATCTGCGAGGCGCTGCTCGAAAACGAGATCGAGATCGAGCATGCCTGCGAAATGTCGTGCGCCTGCACGACCTGTCACGTGATCGTGCGCGAGGGCTATGAATCGCTCGAACCGCCGGATGAACTCGAAGAGGACATGCTCGACAAGGCCTGGGGGCTGACACCGACTTCACGGCTGTCCTGTCAGGCGATTGTCGGCGAAACCCCGCTGGTGATCGAGATTCCGAAATACACAATCAACATGGTCAAGGAAGGAGGCGGGCGCAAATGAAATGGACCGACAGCCAAGAGATCGCGATACAGCTCTCTGAGCGCCATCCCGATGTGGATCCGATGAAGATCAATTTCGTCGATCTGATGCGCTGGGTGATGGAATTGCCGGGTTTCGAAGAAGATGAACGGCATTGTGGCGAGAAGAAACTCGAAGCGATCCAGCAGGCCTGGATAGAGGAAGTGTCGTGAAACGCCTGGCTGCGCTGCTGCTGGTCATTTGGGCGGCGGCTGCGGCAGCCGATCAGCCAGTGGGGATCACGGCCGACGTAGCTTCGGTGGAGGTGATCCATCAGGGGAAGCTGGTGCGCATCCAGCGCGAGCAGGACAATCTGAACCAGATCGATCCCGACTTCGCACTCACCTCGAGGCCCTGCCCGCCATTCTGTATCCAGCCGATGCATCTGGCGCCCGGTGTCGAGACGATCGGCGAACTGGAACTGCTCGATTTTTTGCAGCGTATCGGACGCCGCGATCAGAGTGTGTTGGTGATCGATTCGCGGGATGAGGAGTGGCTCGTGCGCTCCGGCATCATTCCCGGTGCGATCCATCTGCCTTGGCAGCGTCTGCATCCACGTCACGCCGATCCGGAGAGCATCGCCGAAATCCTGGAATTGCAGTTTGGCGCCAGCCGCGTCGGTGCGCTGTGGAATTTCGAAAATGCCAGGACCCTGGTGTTCTACTGCAATGGTCCCTGGTGCGGCCAGTCGCCGACCAACATCAAGCAACTGCTCGCGCTCGGTTATCCTGCGCACAAGCTCAAGTGGTACCGCGGCGGGATGCAGGCGTGGAAGAGTCTGGGGTTCACCACCGTGCCGTGGCTGAAAAAATAATCCTCGTCGATACGCACTGCCATCTCGATGCGGTCGAGTTCGATGCCGATCGGCAGGCGCTGGTCGCAGCGGCGCGGGGGGGAGCTAGCGGGGGCGAAAACTTTTTCGCGTCGGGCGAGGGAGTGCACAAACTCGGCGCTGGCGAAGCGGCACTGCCCGTCGCGCTGATCGTCGTGCCGGCGGTGGAACGGTCCAATTTCGGCGCCGTGGCCAGCATCTGCCGCAGCTATCCCGGTTGCGCGCCGGCGTACGGCATCCATCCGATGTATGTCGATCGAGCGCGTGCCGAGGATCTCGAGGCGCTGAGTGCGACACTTGCCCGTGAGCTGGCGGTCGCGGTTGGCGAAATCGGTCTCGATCGTCAGATAGCGCCGCGCGACGACGAAAAGCAGATGTTCTATTTCACCGAACAACTGAAGATCGCCGCGGCGTTCGACTTGCCAGTGCTGCTCCATGTGCGCCGCGCGATCGATCCGATCCTCGCCTGTCTGCGCAAAATCCGCGTGCCGGGCGGCATCGCCCATGCCTTCAACGGCAGCCGCACCCAGGCGGATGAATTCATCAAGCTCGGTTTCAAGCTCGGTTTCGGAGGGGCGATGACCTATTCGGGCGCGAAGCGTATCCGCGCACTGGCGGCAACGCTACCGCTGGAGGCGATCGTGCTGGAAACCGATGCGCCGGACATTCCGCCCGTCTGGCGACAGCGCGGCAGAACCGAGCCCGCCGATCTGGTGTCGATCGCCCAAACGCTGGCAGAATTGCGGCGACTGCCGCTCATGGAGGTCGCGGCAGCCACCACCGGCAATGCCTTGACGGTCTTGCCACAATTGAAAAATTTCATCACCCACGGAGAGAAAACATGACCACCGTCACACTACAGGGAAATCCCTTCAAGGTCGAAGGCACGTTACCCACCGTTGGCAGCCAGGTGCCGGCCTTGACCCTCACAAATGGCGAACTCGCCGAGGTCACGCTGGAGAATTTCGCCGGCAAGCGCAAGATTCTCAATATCGTGCCGAGTCTCGATACGCCGACCTGCGCCACCTCGACACGCAAATTCAACGAGAAGGCCGCCGGGCTGAACAACACCGTCGTGTTGGTGATCTCGGCCGACCTACCGTTTGCCGCCGGCCGTTTCTGCGCGACCGAAGGCTTGAAGAACGTCGTGCATCTGTCGACCTTCCGCCATCCGGAATTCTTGCCAGCTTGGGGCGTGAAGATCGCCGAAGGTCCATTGCTGGGGCTTACCGCACGCGCGGTGGTGGTGCTCGACGAAAATGACAAGGTGCTGCATGCCCAGCTCGTGCCGGAAATCGCCAACGAGCCGGATTACGACGCCGCGCTGAAGGTGCTGTAACGCCGCATCGCCGACCTTGGGCCACCCACGGTCAATGAAACGCAGGCGGCCACGGTCGGCTGTACAGGCGTTCCACGCTAAGCCTTTTGCGACGCTATCTGCCTGCCGCGGCCGCCGATGGCGTTACGACGCTCATTCGAGGACGTGCGAGACTAGCCCATCGGCCAGTTTCGGCTCAAACCAGGTCGATTTCGGTGGCATCACCTGGCCGCTGTCGGCTACCGCCATCAGTTGTTCCATCCGGGTTGGATAGAGTGAGAAGGCAGCGGCCATCTCACCCGAGTCGACGCGCCGTTCCAGTTCGCCCAGGCCCCGGATGCCGCCGACGAAATCGATGCGCGTATCGCGACGCAGATCGGTGATGCCTAGGATCGGCCCGAGCACGTGATCGGAGAGGAGCGAGACGTCCAAGCCCGCGACCGGATCGTCGCTGATCAGCTTGGGATCGATGTTCAGACGATACCAGCGCTTAGCCAGATAAAGACCGAATTCTCCGGGGCAGCGCGGCGCGACCGGGTCGCTGACTGGAAAGACGTGAAACTTGTCTTCCAGCCGCTGCAGGAAGGTTTCTTCGCTCAGGCCGTTCAGGTCTCTGATGACGCGGTTGTAGTCGAGAATCTGCATCTGTCGGTGTGGGAAGATCACCGCCAGGAAGTAGTCTGAAGCCAGTTCGCGGCCTGGGATACGCCGTTTGGCAGCAACGCGTGCGGCGGCGGCCGAACGGTGATGACCATCGGCGATGTAGAGCGCCTCCATCGCCTCGAAAGCCTGGGTGAGTGCGTCGATACGCGCCGGGTCTGTGCAACGCCAGAGTTGGTGGCGCACGCTGTGTGTCGGCTCTTCCAGAGTCGCATCGGCGAAGGGCTCGCCTGTGACGAGCGTTGCGATCATGTCATCGACCGACGGTGTGGCCGGGTAGGCGAGCAGCACCGGACCGGTCTGGGCATTGGTCGCCTCGATTTGGCGCACGCGGTCGTCTTCCTTGTCTGGTCGGGTGAATTCGTGCTTCTTGATGCGGTTGCTTTCATAAGCGGACACCGAGGCGATGGCGACCAGCCCGGTCTGCTCGTGGGTACCTTTCGAGGTGCGCATCGTCAGCCGATAAGCGTAATAGCAGGGGCGTGCATCGCGGATCAGCACACCGGCGGCGATCATGCGTTGCAGGTTTTCTGCCGCCTTGGCATAGACGGCCGGATCATCGGATGCGATGCCGGGCGGCAGATCGATTTCCGGCTTCGAGATATGCAGGAACGACCAGGGCTTGCCGGCAGCGCGTTCGCGCGCTTCCGCCGAGGAAAGCACGTCGTAGGGAGGGGCCGCGACGTCATTGGCACGGCCTGGCGCGGGACACAGGCCACGCAGCGGGTGGATCAGGTTCGTCATGCGGTAGCCTTTCGCACGATGCGCCCCGCCAGCGGGCCGCGCAGGATGTCGTGGGCCTCGCGGATCATTCTTTCCGTCGTCGGCCAGTCTACACAGGCGTCGGTGACCGAACAGCCATACTTGAGCTGCGTCAGGTCCTCGGGGATCGGCTGGTTGCCGGCTTCGATGAAGCTCTCGATCATCAAGCCGACGATCGATTTGTTGCCGAGGCGGATTTGGTTGATTACGTCATGCATCACCAGTGGCTGGCGATCGGGATCCTTGTAGCTGTTGGCATGCGAGCAGTCGACGACGATGTTCTGCGGCAGGCCCGCCTTGGCCAGCGCCTGTTCGGCGAGCGCGATGCTCACCGAATCGTAGTTTGGGCGCCCGCCACCGCCGCGCAGCACCAGATGGCCATAACGGTTGCCCTTGGTGCGCACGATCGATGAGCGGCCTTCCATGTTGATACCGAGGAAGCTGTGCGGCTTCGACGCGGAGAGGATCGCATTCACCGCCGTCTCTACTGAACCGTCGGTGCCGTTCTTGAATCCAACCGGCGTAGAGAGACCCGATGCCATTTCACGGTGCGTCTGCGATTCCGAAGTGCGCGCGCCGATCGCCGTCCAGCTCACCAGATCGCCGAGGTACTGCGGTGTGATCGGATCGAGCGCTTCGGTGCCGGTGGGTAGCCCCAGCTCGTTGATGGCGAGCAGGAATTCACGCGCCTTGTAGATGCCTTCCTCGACATGGAAGCTGTCGTCCATGTGCGGATCGTTGATGAAGCCTTTCCAGCCAGTAGCGGTACGCGGTTTTTCGAAATAGACGCGCATCACGATCAGCAGTGTGTCGGCGACTTCGTCGGCGAGCGTTTTCAGGCGCCGCGCGTAGTCGAGTCCGGCGATCGGATCGTGGATCGAGCACGGCCCGACGACGATGAACAGGCGCGGATCGCGCCGATCAAGGATGGCTTCGATCGCCTGTCGTCCTGCCAGTACCGTCTTTTCGGCGGCCTCGCTCATCGGCGCGCGGGCATGGAGCTCCGCCGGTGTCGGCATCGGCTCGAAGGTTTCGATGTTGAGGTTTTCGGTGGGTTGCATGTTTCGATTACCAGATACGTTTGACATCGTAGGCCGAGAAGATGGCATCGGCGCTCGCGACGGTCAGTTTGCGGTTTTTTGCCTGGGCGACCAGCAGCCGGTCGAAGGGGTCGCGATGGTGCAGGGGCAAGCTCTCGACGAGCGCGACGTCGGCCAGATCGATACCAAGCAGGCTGAAGCCGTTGGCTTCGACGTGGCGCGCGACGAATCGCCCCACCGGCTGATTGATGCGAATTTTCCCGAGGGCCGACTTGATGGCGAGCTCCCAGGGGACGACGAGGCTGACGAAGACCTCGTTGTCCATGTTGGCGATCACTGAGCGCGCTTTGCGGGATAGCGCAGGATCATCATCCACCCAACGCAGGAAGGCGTTGGTATCGAGCAGGATTTTCATCGCAGGTAATCGGCGAAATCGTCCAAGGTGGCGTCGAAGTCGTCCGCGATGAAGAGTATCTGTCCCTTGCCCGATCCGGGCTTGCGTTTTTTCGCCACGGGCTTGATCGGCACGAGCTTCACTTGTGGTTTGTTGTCGCGCGCGATGATGACTTCTTCACCCAGCAAGGTTTTCTGCACCAGTTCGGAGAGATGGCTTTTGGCCTCGGCGATGTTGAACTGCGGCATGGTGAGCCCTTTCGAATCTGTGCTTGTTGGTCATCCTACCTGACCAATGGTGACGGGTCAAGCCGCCTAGCTTCGCCCTTCGGACTCGCCTTTTTGAGCGAGTTTCCCGAAGAGCTCCCTCACTGCGGTGACCCGTTCCATGAGTGTGGCGGTTTCCTTCTGCCAGACGAGTTTTTCTGGGCCGGCGAGTTTAAAGTTGCGGTCTTTCTGGATCAAGGTGATGATGCGCGCCGGGTCAATCGGCGGATGCTTCACGAATTGCACCTGGATCGCCGACTCGCTGGAATCGAGTTTGGTCACGCCCAACGACTTGCCGAGAATGCGCAGCCGATGGGTTTCGATCAGTGCCTGGCCCTGGGGTGGCAACTCACCATAGCGGTCGATCAGCTCTTCCTGCATTTCCCGCAGCGCCTCTTCGTCGGTGCAGTTGGCGAGCCGCTTGTAAAGGGTGAGTCGCTCATTGACATCCGGGCAGTAATCGTTCGGTAGCAGCGCCGGCACGCCCAGGCGGATTTCCGCAGTGACGGAAAGTGGTTGCGTGAGATCCGGGATCTCCTTACCGTCCTTGAGAGCGTGTATCGCGGCATTCAGCATGTTGGTGTAGAGCGCAAAGCCGACTTCGTGAATCTCGCCGGACTGTGCTTCGCCGAGCACTTCGCCGGCGCCGCGGATTTCCAGATCGTGCATCGCGAGGAAGAAACCGGAGCCCAGTTCTTCCATCGCCTGGATCGCTTCGAGCCGGCGCTGTGCCTGCGCCGTCGGTCGGGCGTGGGGATCGGTGAGCAGATAGGCGTAGGCCTGATGATGGCTGCGCCCCACGCGCCCGCGCAACTGATGCAGCTGGGCGAGACCGAACCTGTCGGCGCGGTGGATGATGATGGTATTGGCGTGGGGATTGTCGATGCCGGTTTCGATGATCGTCGAGCAGAGCAGCAGGTTGTGCTTCTGCTGCGTGAATTCGCGCATCACGCGCTCGAGTTCGCGCTCCGGCAGCTGGCCGTGGCCGACGACGATGCGCGCTTCCGGCAGCAATTTCTGCAGCCGGTCGCGCATATTCTCGATGGTGGCGACGTCGTTGTGCAGCACATAGACCTGGCCGCCGCGCTTGAATTCCCGCAGACAGGCTTCGCGCACCAGACCGTCCGACCAGGAATGGACGAAGGTCTTGATCGCCAGACGTTTCTGCGGTGGCGTGGCGATCACCGAAATGTCGCGCAAGCCTTCGAGGGAAAGACCCAATGTGCGCGGGATCGGCGTCGCGGTCAGCGTCAGCACATCGACTTCGGCACGCAGGGCTTTCAAGGTCTCTTTCTGCCGCACGCCGAAGCGGTGTTCCTCGTCGATAATCACCAGACCCAGCCGGACAAATTTCACATCCGGCTGCAACAAACGGTGGGTGCCGATCACGATGTCGATGCGACCTTGCGCCAGTTGCTGCAGGGCGGCAGCCTGTTCCTGTTTCGATTTGAAGCGTGAGAGCTCGGCGACCTTGACCGGCCAGTCGGCGAAGCGGTCGGCGAAGGTTTGAAAATGCTGTTCGGCGAGTAGCGTGGTCGGGCACAGTACGGCGACCTGCTGGCCGTCGGCGACCGCGACGAAGGCGGCGCGCAGCGCGACCTCGGTCTTGCCGAAACCGACGTCGCCGCAGACCAGCCGATCCATCGGCTTGCCGGAGACCATGTCGCTGATCACGGCATCGATCGCGGCGAGCTGGTCGGGGGTTTCTTCGAACCCGAAGCCGGCCGCGAAGGCTTCCAGATCGTGCTTCTTGAAACTGAATTTATGGCCGGCGCGTGCGGCGCGCTGTGCGTAGAGATGCAGCAACTCGGCGGCGGTGTCGCGCACCTGTAGGGCCGCCTTCTTCTTCGCTTTTTCCCATTGGCCGGAACCGAGCGATGACAACGGCACGGTTTCCGGATCGACGCCGCTGTAACGCGTGATCACTTCGAGCTGAGCGACCGGTACGTAGAGCTTGGCCTCGTTCGCGTATTCGAGCTGCAGGAACTCTTCCTCGCCTTGCCCCATGTCCATGCGCACCAGGCCGAGGTAACGGCCGATGCCGTGGTTTTCATGGACTACCGGGTCGCCGATCTTCAGCTCCGACAGATCGCGCAGCCAGCCTTCGAGATTGGCGCGGTGTGCATCTGCTCGCCTGTGGCGCGGCCGGGCGGTAGCGGCGTAGAGCTCGTTTTCGGTGATCAGGGCCAAGCCTTCAAGCTGGAAGCCGCCCGAAACCGGCCCATGCGTGAGGGCGAGCTTGGTTTCGCTGCACCGGAAGGAGTCGAAGTCAGCGACGATCGTGGTCGGGAGGTTATGTTCGGCGAGGTATTCGTGCAGGGTCTCGCGCCTGCCAGGCGATTCGGCGACGATCAACACCCGGCCGGGAAAATCGGCGAGATAAGCGCGCAGGCGGGCGAGCGGCTCGTCGGCTTTGCGATCAACTGCGAGCGGCGGCAGGGCCGTCTCGCCAGCGCTGACTTTCAGCGCGAATTGGCCAAAGACATTTGCCCTGACGAAGAATTCCTCGTCGCGCAGGAAGAGTGCCTGCGGCGGCAGGATTGGGCGCGACTTGTCGCCACCGAGCATCTTGTAGCGGGTTTGCAGATCGCTCCAGAATGCAGCGAGCGCAGCGGGGACGTCACCATGTAGGATCAGCGTGGCATTGCCTGGCAGATAGTCGAACAAGGTGGCCGTCTCGGCAAAGAACAGCGGCAGGTAATACTCGATGCCGCCCGGAAACACGCCGTTCGAGACATCCTTGTAGAGCGCGATGCGCGAGGCATCGCCCTCGAAGGCTTCGCGGAAGCGCTGACGGAAAGTCGTGCGCCCCGCCTCGGTGGTCGGGAACTCGCGCGCCGGCAGGAGGCGAATCTCCGGCACCGGATAGAGGCTGCGCTGGCTGTCGACGTCGAAGCAGCGGAGGGTCTCGATCTCGTCGTCGAATAGCTCGATCCGGTAGGGCAGCGCACTGCCCATCGGGAAAAGATCGATCAGCCCGCCGCGGATGCTGTATTCCCCTGCTGCAACGACCTGGGTGACATGCTGATAACCCGCTGTGGTCATCTGGCTGCGGAAGCGCTCGAGGTCGAGCCGTTCGCCGCGTTTGAGCAGGAAAGTGTGCGCGGCGAGAAAGGCCGGGGGAGCGAGCCGCGTTGCAGCAGTCGTGGCGGCCGTGATCAGCACGTCACATTGGCCTTGGGTGACGGCGAACAAGGTGGCGAGACGCTCGGAGACCAGATCCGGATGGGGCGAGAAATGGTCATAGGGCAGCGTTTCCCAGTCGGGCAGCAGATGCACCTTAAGCTGGGGCGCGAACCAGCTGATTTCCTCGACGAGGCGCTGGGCATCCAGCGGTGTCGCGGTGATCACGGCCAACGGGCGCCGCTCTTGCGCCAGCTGTGCCAGGGCGAGGGCGTCGGCGGAACCGGCCAGATCGGGCAGAGAAATGCGTTGGCCGGCTTTGGCCGCTGTGGGCAAGTTCAGCAGTGAAATCATCGCAAGCGGGAACAGAAGTGCGCGATTATCGCATCGTCACTACTGCAGCGCGGTGCACCAATTGCCGGTATTACGTTCTTATGCCGTGATCTTGACGCCGTAGCCGTATTTCTCGATCAAGCGATAAACGTGTCGCTCGCTGATGCCCAGCACGGCAGCGGTTTTTTGGCGGTTTCCATCATATTTGGCAAGCGTTTCGAAGAGATATTGGCGCTCGATCTCTTCGAGGGAAGGTTCGCCAGCAAATCGCAGTATGACCTCGCCGGGTTTCTGGCGCGTCAGAAAGGCCAGATGTTCGGCGCGGATCTCCTGCCCTGGACGGGCAAGGATCACCGCGCGTTCGATGGCATTTTTCAATTCACGCACATTGCCCGGCCAGTCGTGAGCGGTGAGCAGTTGCAAAGCTTCACGGCTCAACGACATCGGTTGGGAGCGTGACAGCTGGGAAAGGAAATGACGCGCCAGCGGCTCGATGTCCTCACGGCGCGCTCGCAGTGGCGGCAGCGTGATCACGAAGCGCGAAAGGCGGAACCACAGATCGGTGCGGAAACTTCCGCTGCGGCTCATCGCTTCGATATCGCGGTTCGTCGCAGCGATAAAGCGAACGTCTGTAGTGAGCGTCTTGTTGCCGCCGACACGGCGAAAAGTGCCCGTTTCCATCACGCGTAATAGCTTGGCCTGAATCGCCGGGCCGATGTCGCCGATTTCGTCGAGGAACAGGGTGCTGCCGGCGGCTTCCTCAATGAGCCCTTTCTTGAGGCGGTCGGCGCCGGTGAAGGCGCCGCGCTCGTGACCGAACAGCTCGGATTCGAACAGTGTTTCCTGCAAGCCGCTGGCATCGAGGGCCACCAGCTCACGCTCGCGACGGTGACTTTTGGCGTGGATGGCATGGGCGACCATTTCCTTACCGGTGCCGGATTCACCGAGGATCAGCACGGTGGCGTCGGTCGGAGCGACGGCGTCGATCAACTTTTGGACTTCGGCCATCGCCTGACTGGCGAACACCAAGGGACCGGGGCGGTGCGAGGCGAGCTGATGGCGGTAGAAGCGGTTCGAGGCGCGCAGTTCGGCATTTTCCAGTACGCGCCGCACAGTGATTTCCAACTCATCAAGATTTACCGGCTTGGTGAGGAAATCGGCGGCGCCTTCACGGATCGCACTCACCGCATTGGGAATCGAGCCATACCCGGTGAGCACGATCACGGGGTACTGGGTGCGCAACTCGCCGAGAATCTTTGTCGCATCGTTGTCCGGCAGCTTGAAATCGAGAATGATTGCATCGGGTTCGATTTTTTCGAGGCATTTTCGCGCCTCGCGCCATGAACCTGCACCGATGGCAGCGAAACCCATCATCTCGAGCTGCCGGCGCAGCAAGTCGTTGAAAATTGCATCGTCATCGATGACGAGCAAGGATTTCTTTTTCACGTTGCGCGTTCCAGAAAGGTTTCGGCCAATGGCAGACGCAAGGTGAAACAGGTGCCTTTGCCGAGGGTGCTATTCACCTCGATCCGGCCCCGACGGCGGTCAACGAAATTCTTCACAATGGTCAGCCCCAGACCCGTACCCTTGACATGATCGGCGCGCTGACTGAAGAACGGATCGAAGATGCGCGCCTGGATCTCTTCGCTCATGCCTACGCCGGTGTCGCAGATGTCAATGCGCGCCTGGTCGGCTTCACGGCGCAAGCGGGCGGTAAGCTTGCCGCCTTGCGGCATCGCGTGGTGGGCATTCTGGATCAGGTTAAGGAAGATCATGCGCACTTCGGCTTCGTCCGCCAAGATGCGCAGCGGCGTTTCCGGCACCAAGCATTCCTGCACGATGCCGTGCTGACGGGCATCGTATTCGAGCAATTGTACCGTATCACTGAGAGCTTCGTTGATGACCACCAGTTGCAGGCTGTTCTCGGGCGGACGGGCCAGCAGCAGCAGGCGGCGAGTCACCGCAGTGCAGTTGTCGATTTCCTTGTCGATCAGATCCATGTAGTTGGCAACTTGCTCTAGGGTGATCCGGCCGGTGCGGAGTTCACGTGCCAGCCCCTGGACACCGAGGCGCATCGAGCCGAGAGGGTTGTGGATTTCATGGGCGATGCCGGCGGCCAGCAGCCCGAGCTCGGAAAGACGCTGCTCTTGCGAGATGCGGACGGTTTCCCCCAGGTCGCGGATCGACTCGACCAGATAACGGGTTTGCGCGTTTTGGTTGGCAATCTCGACGAGCACCGCATGCACTTCGGCGGGAAACTGGCTCCCGTCGCTGCGTTGATGATGATGGCGGGCCTTCAGGGTCGCGCCGACCTCCTTCAGTTCGGCCCACGGGCAGACCACCATGCTCGCCGCACAGGGCATGTCACGGCCATGACTGACTTCATAGCAGGGCCGCATCAGCACCGCTTCGAGCGGTTTGCCTACCTGTTCGCAGAAGGCACGGTTGGCGAGCACCACCTGCATGTCGGTAGTGCGAATCACGCGGATGCCATCGGGCAGGCCATTGAGAATCTGTTGCAGGTATTCTTCCTGGGCCTTGAGGCGCGCCATCTGTGCGGCGAGCCGTTCTGCCATGTCATTGCACTGACGGGCGACGCGGCCGATTTCGTCTTCGTAGAAAATTGGGGCGCGCGGGGTGAGATCGCCTCTGCCAAACGCTTCGGTGACGTGGTTGAGTGCGCTCAGCGGCCGCATCACATGGCGACGCAGCAGCAACCACAAGGTGGCCAGCATCAAACCGATCACGCTGGTGCCGGCCATCAGCAGTGCGGCAGCGCTTTGCCGTGCGCTGGCGCGGATTGGCACCGCATCGTAGTCGATCACCAGGATGCCATTTACCGGGTGATTGGCGGCTGGACCATGACAGGGGGCGCAGGGCGGACGATTGGGTACCGGATTGATCGAGCGTAGCACCTCGATGTCCGCCCCCAGTGTCTCGAAGCGGCTGATCGGTTTGCCGGCCGAGGTCGCCTGCGCAACGGCGGGCAGGAGTGTGCCGAGCTTGTTTTTGTCAGAGGCGAAGCGCACCTCGCCATTGGGTGCCAGGATCAACACGTCGCGGATGCCCGGCAGCTCCCCTAGCCGGGCAACGATGTCGCGCAGGCCGGGGATGTCGCGCTTGAGCATCGCGTTTTCCCAGGTGGCTTGTAGCATCCGGTTCAGGTGCAAGGAAGCTTCCGCGCGCTCTTTTTCGAGTGACTGGCGATACAGGCCGAGGAACAGCGCGCCGAGCAGCAGCGATGCGCCAGCGGCGACGAGCAGCACGCCGCGCAGTAGGCGGCGATTCAGGCTGACAGGCGGGTTTTCCATCTTAGCGAGCATAGCGCAAACGACTCGTCACCAAGCCTGATTCTTCTGGTGGATACGAGCAACCTCGTCATGAGAGCCGGGAAACATCATCTTCTCGTGAGGCCACGAAAGCAACTGTAGGAGCGGCTTTAGCCGCGATTTGAGCTTTAGAACGAATACTAACGGCTACTCAGGGGGGCCGCCCGCCCCTGGCACGAAGTACAAGGGCTGCAGCTCGATCCCAATCTTGCGCCGCGCCAGCAACCGCTCTTCGATTTCCGCGGGTGATGGGCGTGGTTCGTGCAATGCCTCGGAGAGCAGATCGCGCAGTGTGTCCAGCCAGCTCGAAGTGAGGACTGCCAGGCCGACATAAAAGGGCGACGGCGAGCGGACTACCAGACGGCTGGCAAAGTTGCCGATCCAGCGCAATAGGTGTTCGTCGAGCATCGTCGCCAGCGCGCGCCAATCATCCACTCGGTAGGCATGGCGTGCGGCATGGGCGATGTAGAGCAGTTGCAGCGCGAGATGATCGTCGGGTCGCTTCCGCCAGTCGGTTGCGATCAGCCCTGCCTGCCGATAAATGGCACGCAGTTCGAACATGGCCGCTTGACAGGTGAGATGATCGTCGTCGGTCCATACCGACTCATAAGGCGAAACGCCATAAGCTCCGGTGAGATAGATCGCGGCGTATTCCGCGGCTAGGTTGTCCCAGGCCGAATCGTCATCGACGTTCTGGGGCAGGCGCGCGACACCCTCGGCCATCGCCAGCCATGCAGCACGTGCCACTTCGTTTGCTGGCATCAGACCGAGATTGTCAGGAAAGTGCGCCTCGCGCAGCGCCTGTGCCATTGCGGGCGTCAGTTCGCAGTCATGCAGCGCAGCGAGTGCTTCGGCATCGTCGGCGATGGCCAGTGCCGCGTCTTGCAAATTCGGCGCTGGCGGGACGGCACTGACGATCGTTTCAGCCATCGACGCGACCCTTGCGATGGGGCACGAAAACGATCGACGGGTTGGTGAGCTCGGGGTTAGCCATGTTCTTGACCTGGCGTACCGGTTTGTCATGAGGGCCGAGCGCTGGGGTGGCCCACGTGCCCGCGCGTAACCGATCGATTGGGCCGATGTCGAGCACGCGCATCATGCAGGCCATCACGCAATAGGGCTTGCGCCCGGCTTCGAGCTCGTCGATGCACATGTTGCATTTCTTGATGACCTTTGCGATCGGGTCCCATTGCGGGGCACCGAACGGGCAGGCCGCCTCACAGCGCCGGCAGCCGATGCAAAGTGTCGAATCGATATCGACGACGCCATTGTCCTCGCGCTTCCAGATCGCGCCCGTGGGGCAGGTGGGCAGGCAGGCCGGCTCGGCACAATGGTTGCAGCTCATGTTCACCTTGTAGGCGAACACCTCAGGGAAATGGCCGCCTTCGATGTACATCACGCGGCGGAAGCGTGGCCCCGGTGGCAGGCCGTTCTTGTCCTTGCAGGCGATTTCGCAAGCGCGGCAACCGATGCAGTCGACGTTGTTGTGGATGAAGCCGAGCTGCATGGCAGGTTTGACCGGCTCATAGGTCTGGGCCAGCTTACGGGTCAGGGCTGCCTTGACTTGTTCCTTGTCGAGTTTGTTTGCCATCTGCGGAATCCTCAGCTATCGCGGCGGAAAATGTAGGCGCGCGAAGTGGCGACGCTATCCCAGCCGGGTCGGTGTTCGAGAGTTGTCTTCCTGATGTTGGCCAGCACCGTGTTATAGGCGAATGCGCCGGCAGGGCTGGGTTCATCCTTAGTCAGGAAATCAGGGTTGCCGGCGCGATCCACGCCATTCTTGTCGAGGTCCATCCATACCCCTTCATAGAGGACCAGCACACCGGGCATACAACGCTCGGTGACGTAGGCCGGCACGACGACCTTGCCGCGATCGTTCCACACCTCGACGATGTCCCCGGTCTTGATGCCGAGCCTAGCCGCGTCGGCTGCATTGATCGTTACTTCCTGCTGATAGGTTTCGCGTAGCCAGGGGATGTTGTTGAAGATAGAGTGGGTGCGCCAACGTGGGTGCGGGCTGACGAGGTGGAACGGATACTCCTTGCTCTTCGGATGGCCGAGCCACTCGAACGGCTCGATCCACTTCGGGATCGCCGGGATCGGATAACCCCATTGAGTCTTCTTCCAGTCCTTTACCTGAGCCAGCACGGTCGAGAAGATTTCGATCTTGCCCGAAGGCGTTGGAAACGGCACACCGTTTTCGATTTGCTCACGAAACGCGACGTGCGGCTTGTCAAAAGTGAATTTGTAGACACCGCGTTGTTTGAACTCCTCCCATGACATTGTTACGCCTTGGTGCTCCTGAACGCGTTGCCACCAAGCGGCGAGATAGGCTTCGTCGACGGGGTCGGGATTGTCCCAGTAGCTGCGGTCGGCGCGTGGGTTGTAGCGCTTACCGAAATCCTTCAGGTTCTGTGGGTCGAGCGTTTCGAGACGGTAGGCGAGCTCCGTATAGATCTGGAAGTCGGTCTTCGACTCGCCCATCGGTTCGATGGTCTTGGGCCGGTGGATGTAATAGTGCCCCTTGTACCACGGCAAGGCCACGTCGTGACGCTCGAAATGCGTGGCGACGGGCAGCAGGACGTCGGCCCACAAACCGGAAGGCGTGATGGTCGAGTCGGCACAGACTACCAGCTCGAGCTTCTTGACGGCTTCGATTTCTTTATTGATGTTGGTGAGCTGATTGAACCAGTCCGAACCGTGCCAGAAGATCGCCTTGATGTTGGGGATCGTGCCATCGAGCTCGTCGTCACGCGGCCAAAGCCCGATTTCCTCACGCTTGACGTTCGGATAGTTGAGCACGCAGTGTGCCCAGCGGTCCGACTTGATCGATGCCCACCAAACATTGGCATATTCGTCGTAAGGATAGGCTACCGATTCGGCATGCCAGCCCTTGCCGACACCCTCGGCGCAGCCGCCGAGAATGCCGATGTTGCCAGTCATCGCCTGAAGCGCCGCCGCCATGCGGTTGTATTGCTCGCCATAAGCGTTGCGGCCCGGGGCCCACGATGCCTTCAGCGCAGCCGGCTTAGTGCGCGCATACATGTCGGCGAGCTTCTTGATGTCCGCAGCCGGTACGCCACAAATCTGCTCGGCCCACTCGGGGGTCTTGGGCACGCCATCGTATTTGCCGAGGATGTAATCCTTGAAGTTCTCCTGCCCTTTGGCCCAGTCCGGCATCGTGCCTTCGTCCATGCCCTGCACGAAGCGATTGATGAACTGCTGATCCTGCAGGTTGTTGGTGAAGATGTAATGCGCCATGGCGGCGAGCATCGCGGCGTCGGTATTCGGCCGGATCGGAATCCACCAGGCATCATAGGCGGCAGCCGAGTCGGTGTATTGCGGATCGACGAGCACGAACTTGCAGCCCTGCTGCTTTGCCAAGCGCATGTAATAGAAGGTGTTGCCGCCATGGAAGGTGTAGGCCGGATTCCAGCCCCACATGATGATCAGCTTCGAGTAGGCGAAGGCGTCGTCCTCGTTGCCATCCTCGATGGTGCCGAAGGTCCAGCGCGAGCTTGACGTTGTGCCCTGGTAGCTCGGTACCGACCAGGAGCTGGTTCGGCAGCCAAACATGCCGAGGAAACGCGCCAGCAAACCCTCGATTTGGTCGGACTTGTGCAGCACACCGTAGGAGGTGCCGGCATAAGCCTGATCGAGAATCGCCGTCGGACCATACTTGGCCTTGATCTCGATCATTTTTTTGGCGATGAAGTCGAGCGCCTCATCCCAGCTCACACGCTTGAACTTGCCTTCGCCGCGTTGGCCAACACGCATCATCGGGTAGAGCAGACGTTCGGGCGAATACAGACGCGAGCGGTAGGAACGGCCGCGCAGACAGGCACGCAGCTGCGGTTCGTCAAAAGTGTCCTTGCCGAAGGCGCCGCCTGCCTGATAGCGGCCATCATCGGTGGATAGGCGGACGATCACGTCCCCCTTCTTGTGGGCGACCAGCATGTGACGCGAGCCGCAGTTGTGATCACAGCTCGTGACGACGGTCGTGAGCTGGTCGTCGGTTGGGTAAGGTTCGTAGGCAAAGGCTTTCGCCTCCTTGCTTTTCAAGCCGAACTGAAACAGGCCGGCAGCCGCGGTACCGGCCGCGGCCGTCTTTAGAAAGCTGCGACGTGACGGATTGATCAGCGAGTGGATCGCATGAGACAGGATGGGAGCGTTCATGGCTTCGGTTGGAGATTGCGATCAAGTTGAACAGGTTGCAGGAAGCGGTCCTCCGATTGCGTCGGGCGGCCTTTTGCCCAGTCGGGAACCTCTTCGGGCATACCCGGCCAAGGGTGGCGCGGATAGGGGTAGGCGATGCGGTACCAGGCACGGCCACCATGGCAGCCGTAGCAGACATCGCCACCACTCTTGTTGGTCTGTCCTGCCTTGGCGGCTTCCTCGATCGCGTCGGCCTTCAGGTAACTGACCTGGTGGCGGTTGGTGCGAATGGCAGCATGACAGGTGAGGCAATCGTTTTGGAAAACATCCTTGACCTCCGGCCACGGTCCAGGTAAGCCCATGATTTCTTTTGCCGGCATCTGGCCATGACATTTGAGGCACGTGGTTTCCGGGTTGACCTGCTTGCGCAGCGTGAAGGCTGTCGTTGACTGCGGCATGCTGGCCGAGGAACCAGGGGCTTCCTCACGCGGGTCGTGACCTTCATGACAGGTAATGCATTTCAGATTCATCAGCTGTTTGGCAAGCGGGGTGACCAGATGGCGGCGGTGGAAGGTTTCCTGTTCTCCGCCATAGGTAGCGAGCCGCTGGTACCACGCCTTGGCATTGGCAGCTTTCAGCCCGGCTGGGGAGTTTTCCCGCACCCGGTCTTCGAGGATTTCCTTGTGGCATTCTAGACACTGCTCGTCGGAGGCCTTTTCGATCGCGGGCTTGAAATGCAGCTGGCTGTAAGTGGCACGCAAATGAGCTCCTGCGACCTCCACCACTGGTCGCGTCGTGGAATCGGCGGCGTCAAGAGCTTTCTGTGCCGGGCTGTTGTAGCCGGTGAAAAGCATCACACTGCCAATCAGCCCGGCCAGACAAGCGCCAATGATCAAGTCCTGTTTCGTCATCTGTGTGGCTCCTGCTGTGCTAGCGCATGCCAACCTCTCAAATCATAAGGACCGGTCATGCCTGGGTGGAGGAAAGGATTGAACCACCCTCCCTGGTGCTGAAGAAATTTTTCGATACTCTGAGGGACCGGCGCACTGATGCCTTGGAGAGCCCGCTCACGCTGCAGCGGCGTATCGGCGGTCAACCGAGGTGCATTAGCCGGCCGCTCATAGGGTGCAAGGCCGGCGACGTAAGTGCCCTCTGCCGCCTGCACACTCGACATTCCGCAACAAATCAGGCAGACCACACTGGCTGCCGTGATGTGCAATCCGCACTTTTTAGTCATGGCATTCAAGCATCCAAAAAAAGGGGGGCCGAAACCCTTCGCCCCCCGAAATGCAGCATATATGCAACCCATCAGGCTGCAAGGAGGAGACCACCTGTTATTTTTTGCCTTCCATCCCGCTCATGCCGGACATCCCGGACATACCTTTCTGGCCGCTCATGCCGGACATGCCGCTCATGCCGGACATGCCGCTCATACCTTTCTGGCTGCTTTTGCCTTTCTTACCTTTCTGGCCGCTCATGCCGGACATGCCGGACATCCCGGACATCCCT
>CAYZII010000015.1:0-32977 GCA_964478415.1 uncultured Methyloversatilis sp. | reverse complement strand
CCCCCCCTTGCCCAAATCGCGCTGGCCTGCCTTGCCGGCGGCCTGCTCAGCGTGGCTGCCGCCGCGTTGGTGATGTTCGGTCTGCCGAAACGCTGGCTGGCTTTCACGGTGAGTTTTTCGACCGGTCTGCTGCTCGCCACGGCCACACTCCATCTGCTGCCCGAAGTGCTCGAATCGGGGCTCACACCGCACGAGGTCTTTCCTTTGCTGCTTGCCGGCATCCTCGGATTCTTTGCGCTGGAGAAATTCGCGCTCTGGCGCCATGCCCACGGCAACGACAGCCATCCCCAGGCCGATGCCTGCGAGGATCACACCCACACACACCATCACCTCCATCTCGACGACGGCACTCTGTCGATCCTCATCGGCGACGGATTCCACAACTTCACCGACGGCCTGTTGATCGCCGCCGCCTTTCTCGCCGATCCGGCGCTGGGCTGGGCGACGACGCTGGCGATCATCGCCCACGAAGTGCCGCAGGAAGCCGGCGACTTCGCGATCCTGCTCGCCGCCGGCTGGCGGCGCGCCCGCGCGCTGTTCTGGAACGGCATCTCCAGCCTCGCTTCGCTGGCCGGCGGCCTCGTCGGCTACTTCGCGCTGGAACGCGCGCTCGACTGGGTGCCGCACATCCTGACGCTCGCCGCCGCCAGTTTCACCTATATCGCGATCGCCGACCTGATGCCACGTTTGAAGCGCGAGCAGCAGGGCATCGTCTGGCACGGTCTGCTGCTTTCCACCGGCATCGCCGTCGTCGTGTTTACCAGTACCCATGCGCATTGATGAGGACGAACCATGAAACACTTCGCCGCTCTCTTCTTCCTGCTTTGCGCCCTGCCGGCGCTTGCCCAGCACAGGCACGTGCATGGCGAGGGCCGGCTCGATGTGGCAATCGACAATGACACGATCACGTTGGAACTTACACTGCCCCTCGACGCGGCTGTCGGCTTCGAGCGCGCGCCGAAGAGCGACAAGGAAAAGGCCGCACTGGCGGAGACCGAAAAAACGCTGAAAGATGCCGCCGCGCTGTGGCTGCCGACGCCGGCCGCCCAGTGCTCCCTGCAGTCCGTCGAAGTCGGCATGCCCAAGTTCGACGGCGGCGGCCATGCCGACATCGACGCGAGCTACACATTCCGCTGCGCCCATCCCGCCGCGCTCAAGGGAATCGAAACGACGATTTTCAAGGCGTTCAAACGGCTTTATCGCCTCGCGACGCAACGCGTCGGCCCCACCGGACAGGGTGCGCAGCGCCTGACACCGAAGCAACCCACCCTGAGCTGGTAAATTCAGGCGCATGATCGCGCTCGCCGACCTGGTCTTCCGCTGGCCGCGCCAGAGAACGCCCTGTCTCGACATCCCGCACCTTGACATCGCCGCGGGCGAACGGGTGTTCCTGCATGGCCCCTCGGGTTCGGGCAAGAGCACGCTGCTCAATCTGATCGGCGGTGTCGCCGTTCCGGAACGGGGCCGCGTCGCATTGCTCGGCCGCGACCTAGCCACCCTCTCCGGGCGGGCGCGCGACCGTTTCCGCGCCGACCACATCGGCTTCATCTTCCAGCAGTTCAATCTGCTGCCCTGGCTGTCCGCCCTCGACAACGTGCTCTTGCCCTGCACTTTCTCGACGCGTCGCCGGGAACGCGCCGGCGATGTGCGCGGCGCGGCGGAGCGACTGCTGACCCACCTCGACCTTGCGCCGACCCTCTGGTCCAAGCCCGCCGCCGAACTCTCGGTCGGCCAGCAGCAGCGCGTCGCCGCGGCGCGCGCGCTGATCGGCCGGCCAGAGATCGTCATCGCCGACGAACCGACCTCGGCGCTCGACGCCGAGCGTCAGCAGGGCTTCATCGATCTGCTGCTCGCCGAGACCGCCGCGTCGGGCGCGGCGCTGCTCTTCGTCAGCCACGACGCGCGGCTGGCCGCGCATTTCGATCGCATCGTCGCGCTGGCCGACATCAATCGCGCGCTGGAGAAAGCCGCATGAAGGCCGTGCCGATGCTCGCCCTGAAAAGCGCCTGGTCGCGGCGTCTCACACTGGGCATTGCGCTTACCGCGATCGCGCTGGCATCCGCGCTGCTGCTCGCGGTCGAGCGCGTGCGTTCCGATGCGCGAGAGAGCTTCACGCAGTCGATCTCCGGCGTCGATCTCGTCGTCGGCGCGCGCACCGGCAGCGTGCAGCTGATGCTCTATGCCGTGTTCCATTCTGGCGCCGCGACCAACAACATCCGCTGGGAAAGCTTCGAAGCCGTCGCCGGCAACCCCGCCGTGGCCTGGGCGGTACCGCTTTCCCTGGGCGACGGTCACCGCGGCTTTCCGGTGCTCGGCACCACAACCGCCTATTTCGAGCGGCTGCATTACGGCGATGGCCGCTCGCTCGCGTTCGCCGCCGGACGCCCTTTTGCTGCCGGCCTCGATGGCGTGTTTGAAACGGTCCTCGGCAGCGAGGTCGCGGCCACCCTCGACTACCGGGTCGGCGAGCGGATCACTTTGACGCACGGCATCGCGGAACTGGGCCCCGAACATGCCGACAAGCCCTTCACCGTCGTCGGCATCCTGGCCCCCACCGGCACGCCGATCGACCGCACCGTGCATGTGAGCCTCGAGGCGATCAGCGCGATCCACCTCGACTGGGCCGGCGGCGCTCCGTTGCCGGGACTGTCGATACCCGCGGAGTATGTACGCAAGTTCGACCTCGCGCCGAAGGAGATCACCGCGGCGCTGGTGGGCCTCAAGAACCGCGCCGATGTCTTCCGCATGCAACGCGCCATCAATGGGTATCGCGGCGAGCCACTTCTCGCCGTGATGCCGGGTGTCGCTCTCGACGAGCTGTGGCAGACGCTCGGCGTGGTCGAGCGCACGCTGTTCGTGATCTCCGGCCTGGTCGTGCTGATCGGTCTAGCTGGCCTCACCGCCACGCTGCTCGCCGGCCTCGATGAGCGACGGCGGGAGCTCGCGATCCTACGCAGCCTCGGCGCCGGCCCGCGCGACATCTTCCTGATGCTCACCATCGAGGGTCTCTTGATCACCGTGCTGGGCAGCCTGCTTGGCCTCATGTTGCTGACCGTCGGCATCATTCTGTTCGCGCCGCTCGTCCAGGCGCAGTTCGGCGTGCATCTGTCCTACCGCCTGCCTGCCGCGAACGAATGGGCGCTGCTGTTGTCCATCGTGCTCACTGGGCTTGCCGCCAGCTTGGTACCCGGCTGGCGCGCCTGGCGCCTATCGCTCGCCGATGGCCTCACGCCAAGAAACTGAACATGAAGAAACTGTTCGTCTGTGCTGCCCTGCTGTTTTCCCTGCCGCTTGCCGCCGCCGACCCGTGGCCGGAACTCAAATGGGAAGCCCTGGTGCCGAAAGGCTGGGATCCTGCTGCCGAATTCAAGGGGCTCGACTTTTCGAAACTACAGGATTCCGATCCGCGTGCGATGGAAGCACTCGACAAGCTCCGGAAGATGTGGGACGACGCCCCTGCCGAGCCATCGCTCAACGGGAAGAAAATCCGCATCGCCGGCTTCGCTTTGCCGCTCGAACGCCAAGGCGACAAGGTGACGGAGTTCCTCCTCGTTCCCTACTTCGGCGCCTGCATCCACACCCCGCCGCCACCTGCGAACCAGATCATCCACGCCAAGTCGGCGAAGCCGCTCTCCGGTGTGAAGATGATGGTGCCACTATGGACATACGGCACGCTCACGGTGCAACGCGGCGAAACCACTTGGGGTGTGGCCGGCTATCGGCTCACGGTGGACAAGATCGCCCCCTACCAGGAAGCGCGCAAGTAAAAGTCGGCGCCGGAGATACGGCACGCTCAGTCGACCTGCACCAGCAGTCCCTTGAGGTATTCCCCCTCGGGAAAGGCCAGATCGACCGGATGGTCGGCCGCGCCCTGCAGCCGCTTGAGAATGCGCGCCGTTCTTCCCGCATCGCAGGCGGCGCCGGCGACGATCTTCTGAAACAGTTCGATGCCGATCCCGCCCGAGCAGGAGTAGGTCATCAGCAAGCCCCCCGGCGCGAGCAGCTTGAAACCGAGCAGGTTGATGTCCTTGTAAGCGCGACTCGCCCTTTCCGCGTGGCTCGCCGAGGGCGCGAATTTCGGCGGATCGAGCACGATCAGGTCGAAGGTTTCGTTCGCGCCCTTCAGCCTGCGCAGCTCGTCGAAGACATTGGCGCAGCGCCACTCCGCCTTTGCCGCATCGAGGTGTGGATTGAGCGCGAGATTCGCGGCGGCACGCTCGAGTGCTGGCTGCGAGCTGTCGATCGACAGCACGCGCGCCGCGCCGCCGGCCAGCGCCTGTAGCGAAAAACCGCCGGTGTAGCAGAAGCAGTTGAGCACCCGCTTGCCGGTCGACAGATCGGCCAGCAGACGCCGGTTCTCACGCTGGTCGAGATAGAAGCCGGTCTTGTGGCCGGCGACGATATCCACGGCCATCTTCACGCCATGTTCTTCGATGACGATCTCACCGGCAGGTGCTTCGCCGAACAGCCAGCCGGTGGCCGGCGCCAGTCCTTCGAGCCCGCGCACCTCGGAATCGGAACGCTCGTAGATGCGCGCGCATCCGGTCGCTTTCTGTAGGCCGTCGACGATGGCGGCACGCCACTTCTCGGCGCCGGCGCTGGTGAGTTGCACGACGACAGTGTCGCCATAGCGATCGGCGATCACGCCGGGCAGGCCGTCGGATTCGGCGTGGATCAGCCGCAGGCCCTGCTGCCCCGCGAGTTCCGGCAGCGCGGTGCGGCGCGCGACGGCGGCGGCGATACGGCGCTTGAAGAAGGCATGATCGATGATCGCGTCCGCATCGAAGCTCCAGACCCGCGCGCGAATCTTCGAATGCGGCGAATACGCCGCCTTGGCGAGCGGCTTGCCGTGGGTATCACAGACGGTCACCGTGTCGCCCGGCCGCGCATGGCCGGAAAGCCGCGCCACCGCGGTGTCGAACACCCAGGGGTGGCGCCGGTACAGTGCGCGCTCCTTGCCGGGTTGGAGAATCAGACGGGCGGTCATTTCTTGTGAGCGCGCGGATGCGCGGCATCATAAACCTTGGCCAGATGCTGGAAGTCCAGATGCGTGTAGATCTGCGTCGTGGCGATACTGGCGTGGCCGAGCATCTCCTGCACCGCGCGCAGATCGCCAGAGGATTGCAGCAGATGGGAGGCGAACGAATGGCGTAGCATGTGTGGATGGACATGCACACCGAGCCCGTTGCGGCGCGCCCATTGGGCCAGGCGCTGCTCGACCGCCCGCGGCGTCAGACGCGTGCCGCGGCGACTGACGAACAGCGCCCTCTCTTCCGTAGCAGCCAGCAGAAGGCGCTGTTCAAGCCAGGCCGTGAGTGCTTCGAGCGCCTTTTTGCCCACCGGCACGGTACGCGTCTTGCCGCGCTTGCCGGTCACCGTGACTTCGCCGGCCAGGAGATCATGCGTGCTCGAGACATCCAGCGCGATCAGCTCGGCAAGACGCAGCCCCGAAGAGTAAAAAAGTTCGAACATCGCGCGATCGCGGATCGAGAGCGCGTTTTCGGCAGGTGCATCGAGCAGGGCGCTCGCCTGTTCCGGACGCAGCACTTTCGGCAGGCTGCGGGGACGCTTCGGGGCTCTGAGCCCCAGGCATGGGTCACTGGCGATGACGCCCCGGCGCGCCAGCCAGCGATAGAAGGCCCGCCAGGCGGACAGCGTCCTCGCCACCGAACGCGGAGACAGTCCCCGGCCATGCAGACGCATCGCCTGCCGTCGCAGTTCATGGGCCTGCAAGGCTTCGGGCGGCTTGCCCGATGGGCCCTCGCAAAGCAGCGCCAGATCGCGCCGGTAAGCGGCGAGCGTGTGGGGGCTTACAGCACGCTGGTGGGCGAGCTCGGCGAGAAAGCGTTCGACCGCAGCGTCGGCCATCAGGCGCCGAGAGTGCGCAGCAATGCGGCGGCAGCCATCTCACCGATGCGTTCGAGGTAGAGCGTGCCCATTTCGGGATAAAAGCGTGTCTCTTCCTCGCTACCCACCGCCAGGAACCCAAACGTCGTCCCTTCGTCGCGCAGCGGCACGACCGCCAGCGAGCGCACCCCCTTGCCATCCTCGCCAAACCAGTCGACCCCATCGATGCCTCCGATCCCGCCGCAATACGGTCGGTCGAGATTCAACACCTGTTCTTTGACGGCCGCGCTGACGGGCTGGAACTCCAGCGCCTCGGCATCGCCCGGCACGTCCCAGAGGCGCACCGCAACATGCGGGATCGCGAAACTGCCGCCGAGATGCGCATACAGCACCAGCAGCACGCTCGCGGTATCGCCGGCGCGGGTGAGCCCGACCGCGAGACGGTGGGTTTTCGCCGAGAGTACGTCATTCTCCTCACCGAAGCGCAGCAGTTCGGCGAGCTTGCCCTCGAGCCGTTTCACCTGATCACGCAAGCTGATGATCTGGCGCTCGGTGATCGAGATCGCGCGTCCGCCATGAGGGTCGGGAATGCTGATCTGGGCGAGCAGCTCGGCATACTGGTTGAAGAAATCCGGATGATCCTTCAGATACTGGGCGACATCCTTCGCGGCGAGGTTCATTGAAGCTCCTTCGGCAGTTCGAATTCGCCGGTGAACACGGTCACGGCAGGCCCGGTCATCCAGACCGGCTGGCCGTGGCCAGCCCAGGCGATGGTCAGTTCGCCACCGCGCATCGCCACCTGCACCGGCGCATCGAGCAGGCCGCGCCGGATGCCGACCACGACGGCGGCACAGGCGCCGGTGCCACAGGCCAGCGTCTCGCCGGCGCCCCGTTCATAGACGCGCAGGCGGATATGGTGACGATCGACGATTTCCATGAAACCGGCATTGACGCGCTTCGGAAAACGCGGATGCGCTTCGATCAGCGGCCCATCACGCGCCACCGGTGCAGAATCGACATTGGCGACGACCTGTACCGCATGCGGATTACCCATCGAGACAGCGGTGAGCTGCGCGCTGCGACCGGCGAACTCGAGCGTCTGCACCAGTTCGTCGCTGTCAGTGAGGAAAGGGATGTCAGCCGGATTGAAGTTCGGCACGCCCATGTTCACGGTCACTTCGCCGTCGTCTTCCAGCTTCAGCGTGATGATGCCGGCGAGGGTTTCGACACGGATCGCACGCTTGTCCGTCAGCCCCTGTTCATGGACGAAGCGCACGAAGCAGCGCGCGCCATTGCCGCATTGCTCGACTTCACCCCCATCGGCATTGAAAATGCGGTAGCGGAAATCGGCGTCTTCGCTCTGCGCGCGCTCGACGACGAGAATCTGATCGCAGCCGATGCCGAAATGCCGGTCGGCGATCCATTTCGCTTGTGCGGGCGTCGGAAGGAAGTTTTGTCGCACTGCATCGAGCACGACGAAGTCGTTGCCCAGACCGTGCATCTTGACGAAGCGAATCTTCTTCATTGCACGAGAATACGCCCACTTCGGAAAGCTGGCATTGGGCAAAAAAGGGTCAATAGGGCCGTTTTTCGCCCGGCGGGCGCGTCTTGAAGCGCTTGTGCAGCCAGTAATACTGCGCCGGCATCTTCGCCACCTCGGCCTCGATGAAGGCATTCATCCGTCGTGTGTCGGCCTCGATGCTCTCACCAGGGAAATCGCACCACGGCGCTGCGATGGTTATCCGATAGCCGTCCCGCGTCATCCGTGCGATGACCGGCACCACCGTCGCGCCCGTCAGGCGCGCTAGCCTCGAGAGGCCGGTGATCGTCGCCGCCGGCACCCCGAAAAACGGCGTGAAGATCGCGTCGCGCGGCCCATAGTCGAGATCCGGCAGGTAAAAGAAAGGATAACCGACCTGGATCGCCTTGACGCCACGGCGTGCCCCATCCTGGCGGGAAAGCATCAGCGGCTTGCCAAAACGCGCACGCCCTTGGTAGAGCAAGGCATTGAAGACGGGATTCTTCTGGTTCGCATAGATGCCCGCCATCTCGTATTCCATCGACAGGCGGGTCCAGGCGGCATCGAGACCGAGGAAATGCGGCACCAGCAGGATCACCGGCTTGCCTTTCAGCGCATCGAGGTGCTCCCGCCCTTCGAGACGCACGTGACGGCGGATGCGCTCCGGCCGCGACCACCAGAGCAGCCCGCGCTCGAGGAAACTGCGGCCGAACAGCGCGAAGTGCCGTCTCGCCAGCGCCGATTTCTCGCTGGCGCTCAAGCTCGGGAAACACAGGCCGAGATTGATCAGGGTCACACGGCGGCGCTCGCTGCCGAGCACATAGAGCAGCAGGCCCAGGCCGAGACCGCACGCCGCCAGCAGCGGAAACGGTAGCCGGCTGACGAGCCACATCAAACCCACAACAAGGCGCATCATGGCGATGAGACGCCCCGCGGCGTCTTGTAGCGGTTGTAACCCCACAGGTACTGGGCCGGACAGAGCCGCACTAGGCCCTCGATTTCGCGGTTGAGATCGGTCAAGGTCGCGATGGCGCCGGCCGGTGCGCAAAGATGCAGGTGGTAGCCTTTGCCTTGCGGCAGACGCTCAGCCCAGGCGAGGATCACGGCCGCGCCACTGCTCGCCAGACGGGAAGCCAATGTCATCGTCCAGGCTGGTCGGCCGAAGAAGGGCGCCCACCCGCCTTCACCCACCCCCGGCGCCTGATCCGGCAGCATCCCGACGGCCCCGCCAGCTTTCAGCGTTTTGAGGAGCTTGCGCACCCCGCCCAGATCGGCGGCAGCCAGTTCGAGACGCGCCCCGCGACCGGCCACGACGAGCCGCTTGAGCCACGCCTGTCGTGGCGGGCGATAGAGTACGGTGATCGGCCGAAAATGGGCGTAATACTGCGCGGTGATCTCGAAACAGCCCAGGTGTGGTGTCAGGAAGAGTATCCCTTTGCCAGCCGCCCAGGCCTCTTCGACCAATGCCCAGCCGCTCACTGCGAAGACGCGCGCGACGACCTCCGCATGCGGACGCAGCCAAAGTTTTGGCAGTTCGAGTACGGTCTTGCCGGCCTCGCCCACCGCCTGCGGCAGCACTGCTTCGAAACCAGCCCGGGTGATGTTCTCACGCAGATGGCGCCGATAGGTGGGCGAAAGAAAATAGACCAGCCAGCCCAACAGGACACCGAGGCGGTGCAGGAACGACAAGGGCAGCAGCGAAAGCAGCCGGAACAGAAAAGCCACGGAAGGAAAACGGTTGGACGCCGCGAAAAAAAACGCTATTATCCGCGACCTCCGCCGAGTTAAGGCGCCGGATCTACAGCCGGCCGGGACAACTTGCAGGGCGGATCCTGTGACCGACGGTTTTTGCGCCGGGAAAACGGGGAAAATACTGCTAAAGCGTCGCCAGCTCCGCACCCCCCGGGCCGGTACGACGGGCCTGTAGGTGGGGAGTAACGAAAAGGAGCTGAAGAAATGAGCCATTCTTATCTCTTTACCTCGGAATCGGTCTCCGAAGGACACCCGGACAAGGTCGCCGACCAGATCTCCGACGCGATCCTCGACGCGATCCTCGCCCAAGACAAACATGCACGCGTCGCGGCCGAGACCTTGTGCACCACGGGCCTGGTGCTGCTGGCCGGCGAGATCACCACTTCCGCGAACGTCGATTACCAGAGCGTGGTGCGCAATACGATCAAGCGCATCGGCTACGACAACAGCGAGTACGGCATTGATTACAAAGGCTGCGCAGTGCTGGTCGCCTATGACAAGCAGTCGCCCGACATCGCCCGTGGTGTCAATGCCGCCTATGACGACAACCTCGATCAGGGTGCCGGCGACCAGGGCCTGATGTTCGGCTATGCATGCGACGAGACACCGGCCCTGATGCCGCTGCCGATCTACCTCTCGCACCGTCTCGTCGAGCGCCAGGCGATGCTGAGGAAGGATGGCCGGCTGCCGTGGCTGCGCCCGGATGCGAAATCACAGGTCACCGTGCGCTATGTCGATGGTCGTCCTGATGCGATCGACACCGTCGTACTCTCGACCCAGCACGCCCCCGAGATGGGGCTCGAAGCGGTGCGCGAAGCGGTGATCGAAGAGATCATCAAGCCGGTGCTGCCGAAAGAGCTCGTCAAGGGTGAAATCAAATACTTCGTCAATCCGACCGGCCGCTTCGTGATCGGCGGGCCGCAGGGCGATACGGGTCTGACCGGCCGCAAGATCATCGTCGATACCTATGGCGGTGCCTGTCCGCATGGCGGTGGCGCATTCTCGGGCAAGGACCCGTCGAAAGTCGACCGTTCGGCCGCCTATGCCGGTCGTTACGTGGCGAAGAACATCGTCGCCGCCGGCCTGGCCAGCAAATGCCTGATCCAAGTGTCCTACGCGATCGGCGTCGCGCACCCGACCTCGGTCTGGGTCACCACCTTCGGTACCGGCAAGGTCTCCGACACGACGATCGCCGAACTAGTGAAGAAGCACTTCGACCTGCGGCCCAGGGCGATCGTCAACATGCTCGACCTGTTGCGGCCGATCTACGAAAAAACTGCCGCTTACGGCCACTTCGGCCGCGACGAGCCGGAGTTTACGTGGGAAAGCATCGACAAGGCATCCGCGCTGCGCGCGGATGCAGGGGTGTAAGCCCTGGGCCTTGTCCCTTGGCGATGCTTCGGCGCAGGCTAACCTCGGCGCAGCCGAGGTTAAGGCGCGCAGCGCCGGCCGGAGCCAAAACACGGACAAGGCAGCGTTGCTGCGCAACGATGCAGGGCTGTAAGCCCTGGGCCTTGCCCCTTGGCGATGCTTCGGCGCAGGCTAACCTCGGCGCAGCCGAGGTTAAGGCGCGCAGCGCCGGCCGGAGCCAAAACACGGACAAGGCAGCGTTGCTGCGCAACGATGCAGGGCTGTAAGCCCTGGGCCTTGCCCCTTGGCGATGCTTCGGCGCAGGCTAACGTGAGCGCAAGCGAACGTTAAGCGAGCGCAAGCTCGCGGCCGAAGCCAAAGCGACAGACAAGGCGCTGGCGCTCAAAGGCGACGCCGGGTTGTGAAGGGTCTAACGCCCCGCGCGCTCGGCTTCGATCAGTTCGCGCAGGACGGCGACGATCGTCGCCGGCGGCGTGCCAAAGGCGAACTTCTTGACGAAACTGCCGTCCGGCGCCAGCAGATACATCCCGGCGGAGTGATCGACCGCATAATTGCCATCGCTGCGCGGCACCTTCTGGTAGCGCACCTTGAAATTCTGCGCCGCCCGGCTCACCAGGGCGGATGAGCCTGTCATACCTACGATGCGCGGGTCGAAAAAAGCGGTGTATTCGCGCAGCACCTTCAATGTGTCGCGTTCGGGATCCACGGAAATGAAGATCGGGCGCAACCTCTCTGCCAGTGGCCCCAGCTCTTTGAGCACCACCGCCATCTCGGAGAGTGTGGTCGGACACACATCGGGACAGGAGGTGTAACCGAAGGCGATCAGCTGGAAATGACCGCGAAAATCCTCGGGGGTAACCGCCCGGCCATTGACGTCCTGCAGCAGGTAACGTGGCACGATGTCGCGTGTCTCACCCAGGCCCAGATCGTGTTGGGCGAAGGCAGTGGCTGCGGCGAAAAAAAGGGCGAGAACCAGCTCCCTCACTTCGCTGCACTCACGAATACGGCACGCAACGCGGCGATTCCGGACTCGACCCGTTCGGCAAGGTTACGCCCATCGGTGCATTCCCCCTGACCTTGGCCCAAGGCAAGAAAGCGTTCGCTGGTCGCCGTCTCGAAGATTTCGCCGAGCTCGCGGGTTTTCGGCGCCTCATGGACGACGGCGATACGGATACGGTCGACGAGGGCCAGTTGCCGGCAGGCGAGCGCCTCGCCGTTGAGGAGGCCCAACGCCCGTACCTCAGCCGCACCCTGCGGCGGTTCCAAAGCGTTGACCGGCAGAGCCAGACACCCGATCCAGAGGAGGAAGACTTTTTTCATATCGCCATCCCATCGATAGAGGCCGCCAGCATAGCGGGGAAAGCCCCCGCCCGCCTTGACTTACATCAGAGCCAGTTACTTTATAATTTCCGAAGCGAGGAGCGCTGCAACGGAACACTGACATCCCACCAGGTTTCCGCCAGGCTCGTTTTTGAACGGCGCTCGCCCAACCCGCACCGGGAAGGGCGGGCCTGCTAAGCGCCACCCTCCCGGTCACTGATTCAGGAGACTCCGATGAACGCTGTGACCGATCTCAAACAAGACTTCGTCGTCGCCGACCTCTCTCTGGCCGACTGGGGCCGCAAGGAAATCAAGATCGCCGAGACCGAGATGCCGGGGCTGATGGCAATCCGCGAGGAATACGCCGCCAGCCAGCCGCTGAAAGGGGCACGCATTTCCGGTAGCTTGCACATGACGATCCAGACCGCGGTGCTGATCGAGACGCTCACCGCGCTGGGAGCACAGGTGCGCTGGGCCTCGTGCAACATTTTCTCGACCCAGGACCATGCCGCCGCGGCGATCGCCCAGGACGGCGTCGCCGTGTTCGCAAAAAAGGGGGAATCGCTCGAAGAGTACTGGGATTTCACACACCGCATCTTCGACTGGCCCGATGGCGGCTATTCGAACATGATCCTCGACGATGGCGGCGATGCGACGCTGTTGTTGCACCTGGGTGCGAAAGCGGAACAAGACCCCGCCGTGCTGTCGGCGCCGACTTCCGAGGAAGAACGCATCCTGTTCGCGGCGATCAAGAAGAAGCTCGCGACCGACCCGACCTGGTATTCGCGGCGACTGGCCCAGATCAAGGGCATCACCGAGGAAACCACCACCGGCGTACATCGCCTCTACCAGATGCATGCGAAGAACGAGCTGAAGGTACCGGCGATCAACGTCAATGATTCGGTCACCAAGTCGAAATTCGACAACCTCTACGGCTGTCGCGAATCGCTCGTCGATGGCATCAAGCGCGCCACCGACGTGATGATCGCCGGCAAGATCGCCGTCGTTTGCGGCTACGGCGATGTCGGCAAGGGTTCCGCCCAGGCACTGCGCGCGCTCTGCGCCCAGGTGTGGGTCACCGAGGTCGATCCGATCTGCGCCCTGCAGGCGGCGATGGAAGGCTATCGCGTCGTGACGATGGATTACGCTTGCGACAAGGCAGACATCTTCGTCACCGCGACCGGCAACTGGCATGTGATCACCCATGACCACATGGCGAAGATGAAGGATCAGGCGATCGTCTGCAATATCGGCCATTTCGACAACGAAATCGACGTCGCCTCACTGGAGAAATATCGCTGGGAAGAGATCAAGCCGCAGGTCGATCATGTGATCTTTCCTGATGGCAAGCGCATCATCCTGCTCGCGAAAGGACGGCTGGTAAACCTCGGTTGCGCAACGGGACACCCCTCCTATGTGATGAGTTCCTCATTCGCCAATCAGGTGCTCGCCCAGATCGAGCTGTTTACCAAGGCGGGCCAGTACCCGGTGGGTGTCTATCGGCTGCCGAAACATCTGGACGAGAAAGTCGCCCGGCTTCAGCTCAAGCGCCTGAATGCCGAACTGACCGTGCTGACACCGGAACAGGCGGCCTATATCGGCGTGCCAGTCGAAGGACCCTACAAGGCAGATCACTATCGGTATTGACGCTTCTAGTTTCACAATGGAACCGGAATGGAACCATTGTGGAGGCAATCATGCCCAATCTTTCGATCAAAGACGTGCCCGAAGCGCTGGCTGAGGCCCTGCGCCAGCGCGCCGCGAAGAACCACCGCTCATTGCAGGGCGAGCTGATGGCCCTGCTGAAGGCAGCGGTGGGTTCGCCCGCCGGCGCGGCCAGTGCAACGAGTGCGCCTGGCGTGTCCGAACCCGCCGTAGCGCCCTACCGGACAACATCGGCCGCCAGCTTTGCGTCGCCACCCACCGCGGCGGAGCAGGACGACCTGCTCGAGCGGCTCGATGCCATCGTCGCCGGCAGTCAGTGGGGCAGCGCCCCGCTGCTCACGCGCGAGCAACTCCACGATCGCAGGCTGCAACGCGAACTGGAGTACGATGCCCGCCAAGCAGAGGAAGCGGCTTGACCTCGCCCACATATTTCCTCGACACCAACGTGCTGATCTACGCGACCTCGCTGGCCGCTGATCACGCATCAAAAAGACCGCTGGCCCGGGCGTGGGTGGCGCGCACCGACTGGGGGCTATCCACACAGGTCTTGATGGAGTTTTACGCCCAGGCGCGCCAGCCGAAGCACGGCCTGCTGCCCACAGCCGCCGAAGATTTCGTGCGTCAGCTAGCCGCCTCCCGGCCGGTGCAGCTCGTCGATACACCCCTCGTGCTGGAGGCCTTGCGCCTGCGCAGCCGCTACTATCTGTCGCACTGGGATGCGACGATCCTCGTCGCCGCCCGCTTGATGGGCGCCCGTCATGTGGTGAGCGAAGATCTGGCGCACGGCCACAGCTATGATAGCGTCACCGTCATCAATCCCTTCCTGGAGCTGGCCGCATGAGCATGAACTCGTTTCATGCCCGCACGCCACGACCAGTCAGGAAACCGCTCGTGCGTGCCGTTCCGCACGCCGGCGTGCGGGCCGATGCGCTGCTCGTGCAGCAAGGACTCGCGCCCTCACGCACTGCCGCGCAACGTCTGATCGAGGCCGGCAGGGTGCTCATGAGACTCGGCGCCGACGAAACGGCACCGATTGCCAAACCTTCCCAATGGCTAGTGGAAAACACCGAGCTCGTGATTTTGCCTGCAGCCGAAGCGGATTACGTCTCGCGCGGCGGCTTCAAGCTCGCCGGTGCGCTCGCGCACACCGGCATCGTGGTGACTGGCAAACATTGCCTCGACATCGGCCAATCGACCGGCGGCTTCACCGATTGCCTGTTGCGGTACGGTGCTGCCCAGGTCGTGGGCATCGATGTCGGCCACGGCCAGCTGCATCGTTCGCTTGCCGCCGATACCCGCGTCGAAGCTCACGAGGGCATCAATGCGCGCGATCTGCAAAAATCGGCGCTGGCGGGACGGCACTTCGAGCTGATCGTCGCCGATGTCTCGTTCATCTCCCTCACCCTGATCATCCCGCAGCTGCCATCTTTCCTCGCTCCGACAGGGGATCTGTTGCTGCTCGTCAAGCCGCAGTTCGAGGTCGGCCCGGCAAACGTCGGCAAGGGCGGCATCGTCACCGATGCCTCTCTGTATCCAGCCGTGCGCGAGAAACTCATTGGCTGCTGCAGACAGCACCATCTCGTCGGACTCGACTGGTTCGCCAGCCCGATCACCGGCAGCGAAGGCAACCGCGAATTTTTCCTCCATGCCCGCCATGAAACCTGAAATTTCCTTCGAATTCTTTCCGCCGCAAACACCGGATGGGCTCGAAAAGTTGCGCGCGACGCGTCGGCAGCTCGCCAGCGCTGCCCCGAGTTTCTTTTCAGTCACCTATGGCGCCGGCGGTTCGACGCGCGAGCGTACTTTCGGCATCGTGCTGGAAATCGCCGCCGAGGGCTATAACGCTTGCCCGCATCTATCCTGCATCGGTTCGACGCGCGAGGGCATCCGCAGGATGCTGCACGACTACCGTGCCCACGGCATCCGGCGCATCGTCGCCTTGCGTGGCGACCTGCCTTCTGGGATGGCGGATGTGGGCGAGTTCCGCTATGCGAACGAACTGGTCGAATTCATCCGTCAGGAGACCGGTGACTGGTTCCACATCGAGGTGGCGGCTTACCCCGAATGGCATCCGCAAGCGAAGAGCCCGCGCGATGACCTACTGAATTTCAAGCGCAAGGTCGAGGCGGGCGCGAACTCGGCGATTACACAGTTTTTTTATAACGCCGACGCCTACGCCCATTTCGTCTCCGAGGCACGCGCTCTGGGTGTGGCGATTCCGATCGTGCCCGGCATCATGCCGATCACAAGCTTCGCGAAACTCGCCCGCTTCGCCGATGCCAGCGGCGCGGAGATTCCCCGCTGGATGCGCAAGAAGTTCGAGAGTTACGGCGACGACGTCGATGCGATCCGCAGTTTCGGTCTCGACGTGGTCACCGAGCTGTGCCAGCGTCTCCTCGAGCTGGGCGCGCCGGGCCTGCACTTCTATACGCTGAACCAGTCGACTCTTTCGCTCGAGATCCTGCGTCGGCTCGGCCTCGTGCCCTGAGGGTTGACCACCGCGTCACGGTCGCGCTCAGTCGACTTCGACGCGGTTGCGACCATGGCGCTTGGCTCGATAGAGCGCCAGGTCGGCGCGGCCAAGCAGTGAATCCAATGTCGGCATGTCGGAGAGAAAGGCGGCGACACCGAAGCTTGCCGTAAACCGGCAGGAGCAGGTGGCGAACTGTATTTCGGCCTGCTCGACCTCCTTGCGCATCCGCTCGGCAGCCTGCCTCGCTTCTTCCAGATCCGTACCAGGCATCAGGATTGCAAATTCCTCTCCGCCCCAACGGCCGACCAGATCTACGGTACGCATCGAGGAAGTCAGAATGCGGGCGAATTCCTGCAACACGCGATCGCCGGCATCGTGGCCATAGCAATCGTTGATCGCCTTGAAATGATCGAGATCGGTCAGAATCAGGGTCAGTGGCGTTCCATAGCGCTGCGCACGCTGAATTTCCATCTGGGCCGTCTCGTCGAAGGCGCGCCGATTGGCAAGCCCGGTGAGGGCATCGGTACGCGCCAGCAACTCCGCCGTCTCCATCTGCCGGCGCAAGGCCGTCTACGCAGCATCGAGGGTCTTTAGCACTCCATCGGCGATGTGTAAGGAGAGCCAGCTGGCAAGCAAAAACCCACCCAGCAGGATGATGAACGTGATCTCCAGCATCTCGCGTTTGCGGTTTTCGAGCGCCGCATGGACGATCTCGACGGCGACGTGGCCGACGATTTTCCTTTCGGCCGCAGCGTGATCGGAAAGCTCATCCTGCAACGGGAGGTAGGCCCGGAAGATAGGAATCTGCACCGCCGACAAGCGTTCCCCCTTGTACGCCTGGGGAGTATCGAGGAGCGGCATGCGGTAGCGGGGCGACTCACCTGAATGAGCAACTTGTCGGCCAGAGGCATCGAGGACACTCACCGAAGCGATTGTCGGATCGCTCTGGCGGGCGGCATCGGCCAACCTGCTCAGCGTATCGTGGCTGCCGCTGAACAGCGCATATTCGGCCGCGGCACCGATCTGGTGCGCAACAGAGAGGCCACGTTCCTGGAACAGCGACTCGAGATCGTCCTCATAGCGGTCATAGAACACCGCCCCCAACAGCAGTACCATGATCAAGGCGGGAAGCACCGACCCGAGCAGCAGGCGGAGACGAAAACTGCCGCCGGACAGCTTCATCGGCCGCCCTCCAGCCGGCGCAATTCGGTGGCAATCTCGTCGACATCGAAAGGCCGAAGCCCCAGCGAGGCAGCCACCCTGTCGTTGGCGACGACAGTGAATTCACGATTGAAAACGATGGCCGGCGGCTCGCGTCCCGCCATCCATTCCCGGACCACTTGCGCCGTCTGCCGCGCCACTTGCAGCGGCGTGGAATAAACGGCCAGCAGCGCCCCAGCCTTCACATAGGCGGAGGAAAATGCCACCAGCGGTACCCGAGCCCGATAGGTGGTAAGCAGGATATTCTGCAAGGTGCCGGAGTTATAGACGAGCGGTTCCGGCAGCGCCAGCACGACATCGGCCTGGATCAACACTTCCTTCAACGAGGGGTAGATGTCCTCGGCCGCACGCACCTCGAGCCCCGCCACCAGTTGCAATCCCCAGTGCCGTGCCTCCTTGTCGATTCTGGAGAGATTCGTGCGCGTCAAAGGGCCGGGCAGCACGCCGATCCGTTGGCTTTCCGGCAGTGCGCTGCGGATCAGCGCAAACTGTCTCGCCAACGGCTGATCGAGTATGACGGCGGCAAACGGTCGCGCGCCGACGAGCACCCGCCGTGCCTCGACGACCGAATGCGGCACGAGGGTGGCGAGAAGCGGAATCTTCGCCCAGCTTGCTCCCTTCTTCGGCAACTGTTCGAGAGCCAAATCGAGCGCCGCCGTGCCGACGGTGACGATCAGATCCGGCTTGGCGCCTCTGCCGGCGAGGAGCTCAGTGCCACGCTCGACGTGCACCTCTACCGCATCTGCCAACGCCACCCTGAGGTGATCGGCGGTCTCTTGATGGACTCCTCCGCTCTCGGCCAGCATCACCCAGACCCGGGGCCCCGCCATTACCTCGGATACCAGCACCAGGAAGAGGAGGCAGGATAGCAGCAGCCTGGAAAGCGGACGGATCATCGCGCAGCCTAGAACTTGTACCTGAGCTCGGCCTCGATGCTCCGACCAGGCAAGGGAAGATTGTCCGTCAGCGCACGGCTCGAATATTCGCGCTGATCGCGAGCCGCCAGGTTGCGCACCGTGGCGGCGAATTCCCATTCGCTGCCGTGGAAATAGCGCACGCTCGTTGTCAGCAGGAACTGGCTGCCCAGCACGCTGCGTGGATCACCCACCGGCAGAGGGCGGCGCTCGAACCAATGCGCCTGCAGATTCCAGTGCCATTTCGGCGCGAACATCCAGTCGGCACGGAAATAGGCCTGCCGCGGCGGAATGGCCAGGTCACGCAAGGGATTATCCAGCGCGCCAAGCTGCACTTGGCTGAAATTGCCACGCAAGCGTAACGTGTGGCTCGGCTGCCATTGTGCCTCGAGCTCGACACCGTTGCCGGCATAGCGGCCCAGATTGGCGAAGCGATAGGGCGGCAGCACTTCCGGCGCGATGACATCTGAACGATCGAAACGATAGACGTTCATGCCCAGATGCAGATCGCGGCTCGCCCGCCAGGTGAATGAAAGCTCCGTGGTGCGGGAGCGCTCCGGCCGCAAGTCGGGATTCGACGCATTGGCCGCCGTCTGGGAATAGAGTTCGAGGTAAGAGGGAGCGCGAAACGCCTGCCCCACCATCAGTTTTGTCGTCAGGCGCGGCGTGCTTTGCCAGACCAGGGCGAGACGGGGATTGAACGTGCTGCCGAAATCCGAATAGTGGTCGTAGCGCGCACCCGCCGTCAGCTCCCAATCCGGGGCAATGCGCCAGATGTCCTGGACGAACAGATAGGCGTTGCGGCGTGTCTTCTCGGGAACGAAAATGCCGGGCACGCCATTGATGGATTGCCTCACGTCATACGGCGTCTGCCAGACATGACCAGCGCCGAATTGCAGTCGATGGTCACGCAGGCCGCGGTAATGCGCGGCCATTTCGACATTGAAACGGCGTTCGGCAACGGCAAGGACATTGTGCCTCTCTCCCGGCCCCGGAGGAAGTTCCCAAAAACCGTTGCCGGAATCGTAGGATAGATCGCGATAGCGCGCCTCGCTGGAAAATCCCCAGTCGGCAGCGGCATCGTCGTCTCGATAGAGCCAGGTCAGGCTGGACTTTCGCTCCTGCGCACGGGTGAGCGGATCGAGCACCGCGGCGCCGGTTAAGCCGATGCCAACGTTTTCCCGGCGTGTATGGTCGAACATCAGACGCCAGCGTGGCCGGGCGAGTGCCAGATGCAGCTCGGCATCGTCATGACCATACTAGGCATGACCCGCATGGCCCAGTTTGTCGCGCGCAATCCATGGCGAATGGCCATCGGTGCTCGAAATATCGGCCGTGAAGGCGACATCGAAACCCTGCCATTTTCCACCCTGCTGTAGCCAGCCCGCCCGACTGTCATTGCTTCCCAGGCGCAGACCAGCCTCTCCGCCCTGAATCGTGCCGGCGGTCTTGGTGATCACGTTGATCACGCCGGCCGCGGCATCCGCACCGAACAGAGCGGAACCCGGACCGCGAATGATCTCGATGCGCTCGATCGCATTCGCGGGTATGCCCTTCCAGAAAATTCCCGGCGACCAGACCAGATCCTTGACCGGTGCGCCATTGATCATCAGCAACACATTGACGCCGGAAGCGCCGCGGAACGTGATCAGAGGCTTGGCGCCAAACAGGTTGGTCTTCACGTAGAGCCCCGGCACGCTCTGCAGGATCTCCATCAAGTTGGTCGCACCCGTGGCGCGCAGATCGTCGGCGGTGATCACTGACACTACCGCCGGCGCCTGGATCACCGGCTGCTCAGTCTGGGTGGCGATCTTCACGGTGACGGCCATCTGCTCCTCGAGACTCATCGCCAACAACTGCGGCAGGTCGCCGTTCTCGGCCGCCCGCAGTGCGCCCGGCACCAGCATGGCGAGCACGCAGCACATCCTCCCCAATATTCGCCACGATTCCATATCGTTATGTTTTAAAGATACATCCAGTCTTTTGTCATTATCGCTCAAAATCCGAGGCTCAATGTACCCCAGATGCGGCGTTCGAGCCGCGCCTCGCTACCGACGGTATGAACTGGCATACTGCCATTCAGCGCTTGCACGGTGATCGCCGCCTCGCCGCGCGACGTACCGATCAGGAAGGATTTGGCCAGACGGGCAGCGATGCGTTTTTGGGCGGGCAAAGCGCGGGGATCGGAGCGCCAGGAATGGCTGCCGAGAACAGTGCATATGACGCTGAGATCGAGGGCAGCGGGCAACTTCTGAAACCAGGCGAGCATCGTGGCATGACGGGGCGGAAAAGGCTGGCTACCGTCATCTTCCTGTCAGCGCAGATGTTGAAAGGATTGATTCAGCCAGATCTCCGTCGACTGATACGGCTTCCAGCGCAGCTGATACTCGACGCCATGGTTACGGAAACCCGTTCCGTTGCGGAAGTCCGTCGTCGGGAGTGGCACGCCTTGTGGAATCCCGAAAGGATTGGCGGGCGTGACGTAGCTCGGCACATCGTAGTCCGAATGCGCCGAGCAAGGCCGATGTCCTGGGCACCTGGATGCTGTCGATCCTGTTGGGCCACAAGCGCTATGCGCACGTGACGGCGATCCGCTGCGATGGCGTCAATCCGGGCCTCCTGGGCATGCACCTGGTGATCAGCGAGGACGCCCTGCGCCGGGCGCTGTCGGCCACACCCGAAGCCGAGGGGGTCGCCTGGCTCGATGAGCACCTTGCCGAAAGCGTGGCGCCTTTGCTCGATGCGCGCTGGATTGTGGGCATTGACACCACCGTCAAGCCGCTCTACGGCAAGCAGGAAGGCGCCGTGATCTCCTACAACCCGAGGAAGCCGGGCAGACCCTCGCACACCTATCACACCTCCCTGATGGCGGGACTGCGCCTGGTGGTTGGCGCCGAGGTACGTGCCGGCGACGAACATGCAGGCAGCCACGGTCTGCCGGGTTCAACATAGATTAATATCGCGCGTCTAGTCCAGCAGCAGTCTAGATCGGCAAACTGAAACGTTGCCCAGCGGTAAGGGGGAAACCTCGCAGGAAGTTGGCGGCGGCTAGGCGGCGTCCGCCCGGCTTTTGCAGTTCGGTGATTTTCAGGGCATCTTTGCCACAGGCGACGACGATGCCAGCGGCGCTGACGCCGAGAATTTCACCCGGTGTGCCCGTCCCCGTCACGACACTGCCGCGCCAGAGCTTCAACGTTTCCTCGCCCAGGCGCGCGGTGCAGCCGGGGAAAGGGTCGAAGGCGCGCAGCTTGCGTTCGATCTCCCCGGCCGGACGATGCCAGTCGAGCGCGCTTTCCGCCTTGGTGATCTTCGGCGCATAGGTGACGCCCTCGCTAGGCTGTGGCATCGGCGTGAGGCTGTCGAGTCTGCCGAGCGCCTCGACGATCAGCCGCCCCCCCAGCGCGGCGAGCTTGTCGGTGAGGCTGCCTGCCGTATCGTCAGCGCCGATTTTCAGTGCGGATGACAACAGGATCGGGCCGGTGTCGAGGCCGGCATCCATCTGCATGATCGTGATGCCCGTCTGATCATCGCCGGCTTCGATTGCGCGCGCAATAGGTGCCGCACCGCGCCAGCGCGGCAGCAGGGAAGCATGGATGTTCAGACAGCCGCGTTTCGGGATGTCGAGCACCGCCTGCGGCAGGATCAGGCCATAGGCGGCAACGACCATCACCTCGGGCGCTGCCTCGATCAAGGGCACGTGGGTCGCAGGATCGCGCAGCTTTTCGGGTTGATGGACCAGAATGCCGTGCGCGAGCGCGACCTGTTTGACGGGACTGGCCACGAGTTTCTGGCCGCGCCCGGCCGGCCGGTCAGGCTGGGTGAGCACCAAAGAGATCTCGAAACCGGCAGCGATCAGGGCACGCAGCGCGACCGCAGCGAACTCGGGCGTACCCGCGAAAGCCACCCTCATGCGGTGATGCGCGCCTGCTTGGCGAGTTTCGCCTTGATCCGGGAAAGCTTCAGCCGCGAGAGGTATTCGACGAACACCTTGCCGTCGAGGTGATCGATTTCGTGTTGCAGACAGATCGCCAACAGACCCTCCGCCTCGATCTCGAAAGACTCACCTTCGAGATTCAACGCGCGCACCCTGATGCGCTCACTGCGTTTGACCGCCTCATAGATGCCGGGCACCGACAGGCAGCCTTCTTCGCCGACCGTCTCCCCCTCGCGCCAGAGGATCTCGGGGTTGATGAAAGCCATCGGCCGCGATTTGTCCTCGGAGACATCTAGCACCAGCACGCGCTTGTGCACATCGACCTGGGTCGCGGCCAGACCGATGCCGGGGGCAGCATACATGGTCTCGAACATGTCCGCGGCGAGCTTGCGAATCCCCGCATCGACGGCCTCCACCGGCTTTGCCTTGATGTGCAGGCGTGGATCGGGGTAACGCAGAATCGGCAAAAGGGCCATGGAAATGTTCTTTACAGGTTGATGCGGACGGAATTTGCAGGCAGAATCCAGACAATGTCTGGAGGTCATGCTATGCGACACATTATATCTGCGCTGTTTTTTGGTTTTTCAACCATGTTGCAAGCCGCCGGCCCACTGGAACTGGCACCGGACGCGCCGGATCGGCACATCGTCGTGCCCGGCGACACGCTGTGGGGAATTTCCGCCAAGTTCCTCAAGGATCCGTTCCGCTGGCCCGAGCTGTGGCGGATGAATACCGATCAGGTGAAGAACCCCCATCGCATCTATCCCGGCCAGGTGCTGATCCTCGACCGCAGTGGCGCCGAACCCCGGCTGAAGATCGCCAACGTGATCAAACTGAGTCCCACGGTGCGCGCCGAAACACCGCAGCAGGAAATCCCGGCGATCCCGGCCAGCGCGATCGAGCCTTTCCTGTCCCAGCCGCTGGTGATCAATCCGGGCGATTTCGATACCGCGCCGCGCATCGTCGCCACCCAGGAAAGCCGCCTGTTTACCGGTACCGGTGACAAAGTCTACGCCACCAACAACGCCGATCCGAAGATCAAGCGCTGGCACGTCTTCCGCCCCGGCCGGCCCCTCGTCGATCCGGACAGCAATGAAACGCTCGGCATCGAAGCCGTCTATCTCGGCAACGCCCGCCCCGCCGGTGAGCCTGGGGATGTGCTGCCGCTCGAATTGACCAGCGTCAAGCAGGAAATCGGCCGCGGCGATTATCTCGTGCCGGCAGAACACCCCGAAGTGATGAGTTACATGCCGCATGCGCCGACACAGGATATCGATGGTCGCGTGATGCTGATCTATGGCGGCGTCGGCGAAGCGGCAGTGAATTCTGTCGTCTCGCTCTCCCGCGGCAAGCGGGATGGCCTCGAAGTCGGGCACGTCGTCGCGATCTATCGTGCCGGCCCGACCGTCACCCAACGTTTCGAGGACGACAAACCCCAGAGTCATACACTCCCTGATGAGCGCATCGGACTGGCCTTCGTGTTCCGCGTCTTCGACCGGGTCTCCTATGCACTGATCACCAGCGCCGACCGGCCGGTGATGGAAGGGGATCGCATCCGCAAACCTTAAACCCAATGGAGGCGCCGGACGAGCTGGCCGACTGGCTGCGCCTGACGCTGATTCCGGGACTGGGCGGCGAAGGCCAGCGCCGCCTGCTCGCAACGTTTGGCGATCCGGCGGCAATTTTTTCAGCCTCCGTCGGCACGCTCGCCAAAGAGGTGGGGGTGCCTCTCGCCGAACGCCTGCTGCATCATGACACCACCGCCGAGGTCGGGGCAGCCCTCGACTGGGCCCGACAGCCTGGCAATCACCTCCTGACGCTGGCCGATGCGGCCTATCCGCAGGCACTGCTGACCACCGCCGACCCACCGGCGCTCCTCTATGTCAAAGGGCGCGTCGAGCTCCTGAACCATCCGGCTGTGGCGATCGTCGGTTCGAGGAGCGCGACGAAACAGGGCGAAATGAACGCCGAAGCTTTCGCCCGCACCCTCGGCGAAGCAGGTCTGACGATCGTCAGCGGTCTAGCGACCGGGATCGACGCCGCAGCGCATCGCGGTGCACTAGAGACGGCAGCTTCGACGATCGCCGTGATCGGCACCGGTTGTGACCGCATCTATCCGGCCAGCAACGCGCAACTTGCCCGTGAGATCGCAGAGAAAGGCGCTATTTTGAGCGAATTTCCGCTTGGCACACCGCCGATGGCCGCGAATTTCCCGCGCCGCAACCGGCTGATAGCCGGCTTGAGCCGCGGCTGTCTGGTCGTCGAAGCCGCGCGGCAGAGCGGCTCCCTGATCACCGCACGGCTGGCCGCCGAGGCAGGACGCGAGGTGTTCGCGATTCCCGGCTCGATTCATTCGCCGCTATCGAAAGGCTGTCACGCGCTGATCAAACAGGGCGCCAAACTCGTCGAATCGGCCGAAGACATCCTTGAAGAGCTGCGCTGGGAAACCCGTGTCGTTACCGCGCAAGCGACGGTGCAGGAAGGCGCGGATGACCCGATCCTCGTCGCGCTCGGCGGCGACGTTTGCGATCTCGACACGCTGACCGCACGCACCGGCCTGGCCGCCGAAAGCCTGATGGCGAGGCTGCTGGCCCTCGAACTCGAGGGTCGCGTCGCCACTCTGCCGGGCGGCCGTTACCAAAGGCTACACTAGCTTGGCTTGCATGCCGGCGGGTTTGGCGCTTAACATCCCGCCCCCATGAGCAAGCAATTGATCATTGCCGAAAAACCCTCGGTGGCCCAGGACATCGCGCGTGCGCTCGCCACCGCCGGCGAAAAATTCACGCGGGAAGGCGACTATTATGAGAGCGAGCACTATGTGCTGTCCTCCGCGATCGGCCATCTGCTGGAGCTGGCGGTGCCGGAGGAATACGAGGTCAAGCGCGGCAAATGGAGCTTCGCCCACCTGCCGGTGATCCCGCCGCGCTTCACCTTGCAGCCGATCGAAAAGACCGCCGAGCGGCTCAAGCTGCTCATGCGTCTGGCCAAACGCAAGGACGTCGTCGCGCTGATCAATGCCTGCGACGCGGGCCGCGAGGGCGAATTGATCTTCCGCTACATCGTCCAGTATGCAAAGCTCGAGAAACCGATCCGCCGGCTGTGGCTGCAGTCGATGACGCCGCAGGCGATCAAGGACGGCTTCGCCCACCTGCGCAGCGACGCGGAGATGCTGCCGCTGGCCGATGCTGCGCGCTGCCGTTCGGAAGCCGACTGGCTGATCGGCATCAATGGCACGCGCGCGATGACCGCGTTCAACTCACAGGAAGGCGGTTTCTACAAGACCACCGTCGGACGCGTGCAGACGCCGACGCTGGCGATCCTCGTCGAGCGCGAGAAGGCGATCCGCGCCTTCAAGCCGCGCGACTACTGGGAGGTCGAGGCCGAATTTCAGGCCGTGGCCGGCACCTATCGCGGCAAGTGGTTCGACGAGCAATTTAGGAAATCCGACGACGAGGCGGCGCGGCCCGAGCGGCTGTGGGAGGTCGAGAAGGCCGAGGCACTGCGCCGCAAATGCCTTGGCAAACCCGGCACCGTCAGCGAGGAAGCGACACCGAAGACCGAGGCCTGCCCGTTGCTCTACGATCTGACTTCGCTGCAACGCGATGCCAACGGCCGCTTCGGTTTTTCGGCACGCAACACGCTTTCGCTCGCCCAGGCACTCTATGAAAAGCACAAGGTGCTGACCTATCCGCGTACCGACAGCCGCTATCTGCCGGAGGACATGATCGGCGCCGTCAAGGAGACGCTTACCGCACTCACGGCCTCCCCGCTCGGCAAATATGCCCAGACCGTCCTGACGAGCGGCTGGGTGCATCCGAACAAGCGCATCTTCAACAATGCCAAGGTTTCAGACCACTTCGCGATCATCCCGACCGGGGTGCTGCCCAAGCATCTAACCGAAGCCGAACAGAAGCTCTACGACCTCGTGGTCAAGCGCTTCATTGCGATCTTCTTCCCGAGCGCCGAATATCTCGTCACGACGCGCATCACGCGCGTCGAGGGCGAACCGTTCAAGACCGTCGGCAAGGTGCTGGTCACCCCTGGCTGGCTCACCGTGTATGGCAAGGAAGCACAAGGCGACGAGGAAAATCCCGATCTGCCGCCGCTGGCCAAGGACGAACGGGTATGGACCAACGATGTCGAGGTCAAACCCAACCAGACCAAACCGCCGGCGCGTTTCACCGAAGCCACGCTGCTCTCGGCGATGGAAGGCGCCGGCAAGCTGGTCGAGGACGAAGAGCTGCGCGCGGCGATGGCCGAACGGGGCCTAGGCACGCCTGCGACCCGCGCCGCGATCATCGAGGGTCTGATCCAGGAAGATTATGTGCATCGCAACGGGCGCGAATTGCAGCCCACCGCGAAGGCATTCAACCTGCTGTTCGCGCTCGAACAGCTGAAGGTCGACGAGATCCGCTCACCGGAACTGACCGGCCTGTGGGAATGGAAGCTCCGGGAAATGGAGCACGGACGCTTGAAGCGTGAGGAATTCATGGCCCACATCGTCGACCAGACGCGCGAAATGGTCGAGCGCATCAAAAACGGCGAATTGCACGACGCCGATTTTGGTGCGCTGACGTCACCCTGCCCGAAATGCGGCGGAAGACTCCATGAAACCTATCGCTTCTTCAAGTGCGACCAATGCGACTACCGGCTCTGGAAGGTGCTCGCCGGCCGCCAGTGGGAGCCGGAGGAAATCGAGACACTGCTCAAGGACGGCCAGATCGGGCCGCTCAGTGGCTTCCGCAGCAAGCAGGGACGCGCCTTTTCCGCGGTGATCCAGCTGGATGAGGATTTCGCGCCGAAATTCGTTTTCGGCAACGCGACGGAAGCCGAAGAGCAAATCGATTTCAGTGACCAGGAACCGCTCGGCGCCTGCCCGAAATGTGGCGCACGAGTGTTCGAACAGCCGATGGCCTATGTTTGTGAGCGTTCGGTCGGGGCAGCGAAAACCTGTGATTTCCGTTCCGGCAAGGTGATCCTGCAACAGGAAATCTCCCGCGCCGAGATGCAGAAACTACTCACGACTGGCAAGACCTCGCTGCTCAAGGGTTTCGTCTCGAACCGCACGAAGAAGAAATTTTCCGCCTATCTCGTGCTCGATGCCCCAGGCAAAGTGGGTTTCGAATTCGAGAAGCGCGCCGCGAAAGCGCCTCGGACGGCTGACGAGAAAACGAACGCTGACAAGACGGCAGCCAAGGCTCCAAAGAAGCCGACGACCAAGAAGCAGTGACCGTCACACCACCACCCGGCAAGGCTATCTCGCCGCTTTCATATCTTCATCCCCGTCATGGACCCGTATCCCCTTCTCCAGGCGCTGATCCTCGGCATCGTCGAGGGCCTGACCGAATTCCTGCCGGTCTCCAGCACCGGCCATCTGATCCTCGCCGGTGACCTGCTCGATTTCAACGACGAGCGCGGCAAGCTGTTCGAAATCGTCATTCAGTCGGGCGCGATCCTCGCCGTGGTCTGGGAATATCGCAGCCGCTTCGCGGCCGTGATCGAGGGCCTGCCACACGATGCGCAGGCGCGGCGTTTCGTGCTCAATCTCGCGATCGCCTTCCTGCCGCTCGCGGTGCTGGGCCTCATCTTCGGCAAAGCGATCAAGGCCACGCTGTTCGCGCCGATCCCGGTGGCGATCGCCTTCATCGTCGGCGCCCTGATCATCCTCTGGGCCGAGCGGCGCAAGCACCGCATCACGATCCACTCGGTCGATCAGATCCAGCCCTGGGATGCGCTCAAACTCGGGCTGGCGCAGGCCTGCGCGCTGATCCCCGGCACCTCACGCTCAGGGGCGACGATCATCGGCGGGCTCTTCTTTGGCTTAAGCCGCAAGTGCGCCACCGAATTCTCGTTCTTCCTGGCCGTGCCCACACTCGGCGCGGCCAGCCTCTATCAGCTCTGGAAGGAGCGTCATCTGCTCATCTGGGACGACCTCGGCCTATGGGTGGTCGGCTTTATCGCTTCCTTCGTCTCGGCCTTCCTGTGCGTGCGCTGGTTGTTGCGCTACATCAGTCATCACGACTTCACGATCTTCGCCTGGTATCGGATCGTCTTCGGTTTCATCGTGATCCTCACCTGGCAGCTCGGAGTGGTCGATTGGACCAGCCCCTGATCCTCTATCTGCATGGCTTCACCAGCGGGCCGCAATCGCAGAAGGCACAAGCGCTCGCGCAGCGCATGGCGGAACGCGGCCTGCTCGACCATTTTCACTGCCCGCAACTACCTGCCTCGCCGGCGGCAGCGATTGCGCTCGTGGAAGCCCTCCTGACGAAATTCTGCTCTGGCGGGACGGCACGCCCCACGTTGGTCGGCTCCTCGCTGGGCGGCTTCTATGCGACTTATCTGGCCGAAAAATGGGACTTGCAGGCAGCGCTCATCAATCCCGCCGTCGTCGCCGCGCTCGAACTCGAACGCTACCTTGGCCCGCAAACCTGGCTTTACACGGGCGAGACCTTCGAATTCACGCGCCAGCACATCGCCGAGCTCGCGGCGCTCGAAGTGGCACACATCACGCCAGCGCGCTACTGGCTGCTGGTGGAGACCGGTGACGAGATCCTCGACTACCGCGTTGCCGTCGCACGCTATGCCGGCGCAAGACAGACCGTGTTGCCCGGCGGCGACCACAGTTTCACGCGTTGGGCCGATTACCTCGACGAGATACTGGCATTTGCCGGCCTCGTATAATTTTCATTCCTCCTCTTCCCTTCCCTCCATGAACGTCCTCTTCGAAGAGGATGGCGCCTTCAAGACCGGCGTCATCGTCAGTGACAACGCAACCTCGCTCCAGGTCGATACCAGCAGTGGCAAGCGCGTGAAGCTCAAGGCCAACCACGTGCTGCTGCGTTTCGCCCAGCCCGCGCCCGGCGAGCTGCTCACGCTGGCGGAGGCGGCGATGCAGGAGGTCGACACCGAGTTTCTCTGGGAAGTGGCGCCGGACGAAGAATTCGGCTTCGTCGAGATGGCCACCGAGTACTTCGGCCATGCGCCGACAGCCGTCGAAGCGGCGGCGGTGCTGTTGCGTCTCCATGCGTCACCGATCCATTTCCACCGCAAGGGCAAGGGGCGCTTTCGCAAGGCACCGCCGGAGATACTGAAAGCCGCGCTCGCCGGGTTGGAGAGGAAACGCCAGCAGGCACTGGCGATCGAGCGCATGGTCGCGGAATTGCAGGCCGGCACATTGCCCGACGCATTCAAGCCCCTGCTCACCGAACTCCTCTACCGGCCCGACCGCAACAAGCCGGAAACCAAGGCGCTGGAAGCCGCCTGTGCGGCGATGGGGGAGGGTGCGCCGCAACTGCTTCAGCGTTGCGGCGCGATCCCCGACACCCACGACTACCATCTGGGCCGTTTCCTGTTCGAACATTTCCGCGGCGGCACCGCTTTCCCGTCCTTCGCGCCGCCGGTGGCGCCTGATGATCTGCCCTGCGCTGCCGTAGCCGCATTTTCGATCGATGATGCACACACCACCGAGATCGACGATGCCTTCTCGGTGGAGCTGCGTCCCGACGGCGGCATGCGTGTCGGCATCCACATCGCCGCGCCGGCCTTGGGTTTCGGGCCGGAATCGGACTTAGGCCGGATCGCACGGCAGCGGCTGTCGACGGTTTACATGCCCGGCAGGAAGATCACGATGCTGCCGGAGAGCGTGATCGATGCGCACACGCTCGCCGCAGGGCAGGATGTGCCGGCGCTATCGCTCTATCTCGAGGTTGCTCCCGATCTGCGCGTGCTGGCGCAGGAGACGAAGCTCGAACACGTCCCGGTGGTCGCCAACCTGCGCCATCACGAGATCGAGCCGCTGTTCAATGCGGAAACGCTGGCGGCGGGCACGGTGCCCGCTTTCCCTTTCCGCGACGCGCTAATCCGTCTGTGGGAACTCGCCACGACGCTGGAAGCCGGCCGTGGCAAGGCGGGACAGAACAACCGCAAGGATTACAGCTTCCGCGTCGATTGGGATGTCGCCACCCCGTGGGGCAAAGGAAAGGTGACGATCGAGGAGCGTCCACGTGGCAGTCCGTTGGATCTTCTGGTCGCCGAACTGATGATCGTCGCCAACCATACCTGGGGCGCGTTGCTGCGCGATGCTCAGATTCCCGCCCTGTATCGTGCGCAGACCACCGGCCAGGCGCGCATGACAACGGTGGCGACACCGCACGAAGGGCTCGGCGTCGACTGCTATGCCTGGTCGACCTCGCCGCTGCGACGTTATGCAGATCTCGTCAATCAGTGGCAGCTCATCGCGTTGTTGAGGGAGGAAAAGCCTCCCTTCCCGCCCAAGTCCGCCGAACTGCTAGCGGCACTCAGGGATTTCGAGCTCACTTATGCAAGTTATGCAGACTTCCAGCGCCAGATGGAACATTACTGGTGCCTGCGCTGGCTGCTGCAGGAAGGCGTGAAAGAAATCACCGCCGTGGTGCTGAAGGAGAACATCGTGCGCTGCGAGCGTCTGCCGCTGATCCTGAAGGCCAACGGCATGCCGACGCTCGAGCGCGGTGCGCGCGTGCGGCTGGCAATCACGGCCATCGACTTGCTAACCGCACAGGTCGAGGCACGCTTCATGGAAACACTCGCCGATGGCGGCGAAACCTGCGCGCATGAAGCGGAGGAAGGTGGGGGGTAGAATTTCCTCATGCCTGTGACGATTCCGTGGCCCGGCCCATTGGCGGTGATGGATGCAGCACGGCGGCGGCTGACGCTTGCGCTTGGCGTGTCGTTGCTGCTCCATGCCATCGTGCTGTCGATTCATTTCCGGTTGCCGGAAAAGCTCGGCAACATGCGCGAGCAGGCGCTCGACGTGATCCTCGTCAACAGCAAGCGGGCGGAGAAACCGGTCAAGGCGCAAGCCAAGGCGCAGGCCAATCTCGATGCCGGCGGCAACGTGGATACGCCACACCGCGCCAAGACTCCGCTACCGCCAAGCCGCGAACTCCACAGCGGCGACGATCTCGTCGCCGCGCGCCGGCGCGTCACGCAGCTCGAAGCCCAGCAACGGGAAATCCTCACTGCGAGCAGTGCTCAGCGCGCCATCGACACCCAGCCCTCGCCCGCGCCGGAAGCGAGCGAGGCCAAGGTTTCCGGCCGTGATCTGGCCGATACGGCGCGTGCGTTGGTGCGACTGGAAGCCGAGATCGCCCGCTCGATCGAAGAGTACAACCAACGGCCGAAACGCAAGTTCATCGGTGTGCGCGTCGAGGAGTACCGCTTCGCCCAATATGTCGAGGACTGGCGCCAGAAGGTCGAGCGCGTCGGCAATCTCAACTACCCCGCCGAAGCGCGCGGTAAGCTTTACGGCAGCCTAATCCTTACCGTCGCGATCAAGAGCGATGGCAGCCTGGAACGCGTCGAGCTGAACCGTTCTTCCGGCCACAAGGTGCTCGATGAGGCGGCACAACGCATCGTCCATCTTGCGGCACCTTTCCCGGCGTTTCCAGACAACATCCGCCGTGATACCGATATCATCGAAATCACCCGCACCTGGACCTTCACCAGTGCGAACCAACTTGCCACCCAGTAAAAGGAATTCCCGATGGCACTCTCTGCCGATGATGTCAGCATGGCCGTGTTCTGCGACTTCGAAAACATCGCGCTCGGCGTGCGCGACGCCCAATACGAAAAGTTCGACATCAAGCCGGTACTCGAACGCCTGCTGCTCAAGGGCAGCATCGTCGTCAAGAAAGCCTATTGCGACTGGGAGCGCTACAAGAGCTACAAGGCGGCGCTGCACGAAGCGAACTTCGAGCTGATCGAAATCCCACACCTGCGCCAATCCGGCAAGAACTCGGCCGACATCCGCATGGTCGTCGATGCGCTCGACCTGTGCTACACGAAGAGCCATGTCAACACCTTCGTCATCATCAGCGGCGACTCGGACTTCTCGCCCCTGGTCTCGAAGCTGCGCGAGAATGCCAAACGCGTGATCGGCGTCGGCGTCAAGCAATCGACCTCGGATCTGCTGATCGCCAACTGCGACGAGTTCATCTACATCGATGATCTGATGCGCAAGCGCAGCCGCGAGGACAAACAGACCAGGAAACCCGTCGATCCCCAGGAGATGGAAGCGCGGCGCCTCAAGGGGCTGGAGATGGCCGCCAGCACACTGGAAGCCCTGCTCGAAGACCGCAGCGACGACGAGAAAGTCTGGGCTTCAGTGCTCAAGGAAGCGATCAAGCGCCGTCATCCCGGCTTCAACGAGGCCTATCACGGCTTCAAGACCTTCGGCGCGCTGCTCGAGGAAGCGGCGCGACGCGGGCTGATGGAAGTCGGCCGCGAAGCCAACAGCACCTATGTCAAACGCCGTGCAGCCTCATCCACAACGCCCATCACGGCCGAAGAAGCGACACCGGCGAGCACGCCGGCTAATATGGATGCAGAGGGTGCCGTCCCGGCAGCGCCGACTTTCCGAAGTGAGCCGGCGCCCGGCGGGACGTCTGCGTTTCCGGCAGCGCCGAGTGCGGAAACGACCCCGTCAGGCGAAGCCAAAGCTGCAGCATCCGCACCTCCCTCACCGCGCCGGCGTAGCCGCAGCCGCAAATCCGCCGAAAAGGCACCGGCTGCCGCTGAAACGCCGAAGGTCGCCGCAACGACGGCCACCGCACCGCAGATGGGCGAAGAAGCTCCTGCCATCCCCGCTGCACCGCCGGCCCCTGTTGCAACGGCTGCTACTGAAGGTGCTGCCAAACAAAAACCCGCGCGCAAACCCCGCAGCCCGCGGCGTCGCAAGGATCAGACCTCGCCAGCAAACGCCTGATAGCCAGCCAGCGAGTTTAGCAGCCGGGCCGCCTTGACGACCTGCTCGACCGCGCGACGCAAGGCACTGGCGGCGCGCAGCCGCGCATCCAGCGCCGTTACGTCGATCACAGCGTGGGCGCCCATCTCGAGCAGCTCGGCCTTGAGACGCTGATAGACCGCCTCGAAGGTTTGCAGATCGGCTTCGATAGCCTCGTGCGCGCTCGCGCTCGAGG
>CAYZII010000014.1:0-33215 GCA_964478415.1 uncultured Methyloversatilis sp. | reverse complement strand
CTCAGCACTGCTCCCAAGGCAGGCCATCGAAGCGCCAGCCGTTCTTGGTGCCGCGGTGATGGTGTTCGTCGAGCTCGCCTTCGAAGCCGTAGAGCACGTTATAGACGCGCGTGAAACCAGCGGCTTCAAGGGCTTTGCCGGCATCGACGGAGCGATTGCCGGAACGGCAGATCAGTACGACGGGGCGGTCATGCACGTGGCCGGCGAGTTTCTTCACTTCGCCGACGAAATGCGGATTGATTTCCCAGTCCGGCCCGTCGTTCCAAGCCACATGCAACGCACCGCACGGATGGCCGACGAACAGATATTCCATCTCGCTGCGGCAGTCGATGAACAGCGCTTTCGGGTTCTCTTGCAGAAACTGGGCGGCTTCCTTGGGTGTCAGGTGTTCCATGGTGCGTGCTCCGTGACTTTTGGAAAGCAACAATATTACTAATCGGCTTATAAATCAAGCGAATTGATTGGCGTGTGGCGCAGCATAAGCTGCCCGCCTCCTGCCGGGCCATTCTGGTCAGGGAAACACTGCTGACGGCCGTGGCGGTGTAGGGCCTTGATGTCACGATCGCGTCGCCGTCGAGCCGGTGGGACATTTGGGGTAAATTAGCCACCCTTTTCATTCATTTTTCCCAATGCAGCCCGATCGTTCCAGCGAATTGCGCGAACTGCTCGCGCAGCGCATCCTCATTCTCGATGGCGCCATGGGCACCATGGTGCAGAGGTACCGCCTTTCCGAGACCGATTATCGCGGTAAGCGTTTTGCGAATCATGCAAAGGATCTGAAGGGCAACAACGATCTGTTGTGCCTGACGCGGCCGGACGTGATCGGCGACATTCACGCCGCCTATCTCGAAGCCGGCGCGGACATCATCGAGACCAACACGTTCAACGCCACGCGTGTCTCACAATCCGAGTACGGCCTCGAAGATCTCGCTTTCGAGTTGAACTTCGCCGGCGCCAGACTGGCGCGCGAGATCGCCGACCATCATTCGACGCCGGAGAAACCGCGTTTCGTCGCCGGCGTGCTCGGCCCCACTTCGCGCACCTGCTCGATCTCCCCGGACGTCAATGATCCGGGGTTTCGCAATATCACCTTCGATCAGCTGGTCGCCGATTACCACGAGGCTGCGCGGGGACTCGTCGAAGGGGGCGCCGATCTGTTGCTGATCGAGACGGTGTTCGACACGCTGAACGCGAAGGCCGCGGTGTATGCGATCGAAACATTCTTCGCGGAAATCGGCCGCCGCTGGCCGGTGATGATTTCCGGCACGATCACCGATGCCTCGGGGCGCACGCTCTCGGGCCAGACCGCGGAAGCCTTCTGGAATTCGCTGCGCCATGCGCGACCCCTTTCCTTCGGGCTCAACTGTGCGCTGGGGGCGAAGGAGCTGCGTCAGTATGTCGAAGAAATCGGCCGGGTGGCCGATTGTTTCGTCTCGGCGCACCCGAACGCGGGTCTGCCGAATGCCTTTGGCGGCTATGACGAGACGCCGGACATGCTTGCCGCCGAACTGGCGCAATGGGCGCGTGATGGTCTGCTCAACATCGCCGGCGGCTGTTGCGGCACGACACCCGACCACATCCGCGCCCTCGCCCAGGCGCTGGCGGGCATACCGCCGCGCCGTCCGGCAAATGCCGACTTTGCGCTGCGCCTGGCCGGGCTGGAGCCGTGCAACATCGGCGCCGACGCGCTGTTCGTGAATGTCGGCGAGCGCACCAACGTGACCGGTTCGCGCGCGTTTGCGAAGATGATCCTCGAAGAGCGCTTCAACGATGCCTTGCAGGTGGCGCGCAACCAGGTCGACAACGGCGCCCAGATCATCGACGTCAACATGGACGAGGCGATGCTCGATGGCAAGGCGGCGATGGTGCGATTCCTTAATCTGATCGCCAGCGAGCCCGACATCGCCCGTGTGCCGATCATGATCGATTCGTCGAAGTGGGAGGTAATCGAGGCGGGGTTGAAATGCATCCAGGGCAAGGGCATCGTCAATTCGATCTCGCTGAAAGAGGGTGAGGCGAAGTTTCTCGCCCAGGCGCGGCAGGCGCGCCGGCTGGGTGCTGCGGTGATCGTGATGGCCTTCGACGAACAGGGCCAGGCCGACACCTACCTGCGCAAGATCGGCATTTGCCAGCGCGCCTATGATCTTCTGGTCGCCGATGGTTTTCCGCCCGAGGACATCATCTTCGATCCGAACGTGTTCGCGATCGCCACCGGCATCCCCGAGCACGACAATTACGCGGTCGATTTCATCGAGGCGGTGCGCTGGATCAAGCAGCACCTGCCCCATGCGCATACCTCAGGCGGTATTTCCAACGTCTCGTTTTCGTTCCGCGGCAACGAACCGGTGCGCGCGGCGATCCATACCGTGTTCCTCTACCACGCGATCCGCGCTGGCCTGACGATGGGCATCGTCAATGCCGGCCAGCTCGGGGTCTATGACGAACTCGACCCGGTGCTGCGCGAAAAGGTCGAGGACGTGGTGCTCAACCGCAGGCCCGGCGCCGGTGAGGCGCTGGTCGAATTCGCACAGACCGTGAAGGGTCAGGCGAAGGAGCAGACGCAGGATCTGGCCTGGCGCGCTTGGCCGGTCGAAAAGCGTCTCGAGCATGCGCTCGTCAAGGGCATCACCGACTACGTCGTCGCCGATACCGAGGAATGCCGTGCCGCCTTCGCGGCGCAAGGCAAGCCGCCGCTGGCGGTGATCGAAGGGCCGCTAATGGCGGGCATGGGCGTGGTTGGCGACCTGTTCGGCGCCGGCAAGATGTTTCTGCCGCAGGTGGTCAAGTCGGCGCGCGTGATGAAGCAGGCGGTCGCCCATCTGGTGCCCTACATCGAGGAAGAAAAGAAAAAAAGCGGCGCGGCGGCAAAAGGCAAAATCGTGCTTGCCACCGTGAAAGGCGACGTCCATGACATTGGCAAGAACATCGTCGGTGTGGTGCTCGCCTGCAATGGCTACGAGATCATCGACCTGGGCGTGATGGTGGCGGCGGACAAGATTCTCCAGGCGGCGCGCGAGCATCAGGCCGATGCGGTGGGACTGTCGGGGCTGATCACTCCGTCCTTGGAAGAAATGGCCCATGTCGCCGCCGAGATGCAACGCCAGGGCTTCAGCGCGCCGCTGTTGATTGGCGGGGCGACGACCAGCCGGGCGCACACCGCGATCAAGATCGCGCCGCACTACCACGGCACCGTCGTCTATGTGCCGGATGCCTCACGCGCGGTCGGCGTGGTCACGAAGCTGCTCTCCGCCGATCAGGCTGCGGCTTACAAGGCCGAGATCGCCGCCGACTACGAGAGATTGCGCGCCCAGCATGCGGCCAAACAGGGTGTGAAACTGCTGCCGCTGGAAGCGGCGCGCGCCAACTGCGCCCGCCTGGCGTTCGCACCGTTCGCGCCGCGCCGCCCGGGCCTCCGCCCGCTATGCAAGGTAGATCTCGCGACGCTGACGCGTTACATCGATTGGGGGCCGTTTTTCCAGACCTGGGATCTGTCCGGGCGCTTCCCGCAGATTCTCGACGATGCCAAGGTCGGCGAGCAGGCGCGCAGCGTGTTCCATGATGCGCAGGCGATGCTGGAGAAAATCGTCGCGGAACAGTGGCTCACGGTGAATGCGGTGTTCGGCCTGTTTCCCGCCAACAGCGTCGGCGATGACATCGAAATCTATGCCGATGAGCGTCGCGAAAAGGTGCTGATGACCTGGCATGGCCTGCGCCAGCAGCACGAACGTCCACCCGGACAGCCGAACCTGTGCCTTTCCGATTTCATTGCACCACGCGGCATGCCCGACTGGATCGGCGCTTTCGCAGTCACCGCCGGGATCGGCATCGAAGCGAAGCTCGTCGAATTCGCCGCCGCGCACGACGATTACCATGCGATCCTGCTGAAAGCCCTGGCCGACCGGCTCGCCGAAGCCGCCGCAGAATGGCTGCACGAACGCGTGCGCATCGACGACTGGGGCTATGCGCGCGATACCGAGCAGGGCAGGCTGAGCAACGAGGATCTGATCGCCGAGAAATACCAGGGCATTCGGCCCGCGCCCGGTTACCCGGCCTGTCCCGACCACACCGTCAAGAAGGCTTTGTTCGCACTGCTCGACGTGCCCCGCCATACCGGCATGCAGCTCACCGAGAATTTCGCGATGGCGCCGGCAGCCTCGGTGGCGGGTTTCTATTTCGCGCATCCCGAGGCAAAATATTTCGCCGTGACGAAAATTGGCCGCGACCAGCTTGAAGATTGGGCCAGACGCGCCAATTACACAGTGCAAGAAGCCGAAAAATGGCTCGCCCCGCTATTATGATCCCCAACCAGGAGACGATGATGAACGAAGAAAACGATGGCCGCCTTTCCTTCAAGGAAGCCGTGGCTTATGTGATGCAGAAACGTCAGGCCGCCTTTTGCGCGGTGCCGGTATTTGGTGAAGCGACCGGGGACGAGGAGCAGACCGCCGAAGGTGTGCGCATCTTCGTCATCGAATACGACGGCGCAGGTGACTGGCAGCTCAGATTCATCGCTGGGCCTTTCTTCTCGGCCGCATTTGCCGCCAACGAGGTGCTGGCGCCCGAAGAGGTACCGGCCAGTGTGCGCGAGCTGCGCTTTTTGCCGACGCACCCCGTCGAGGACTATTATTGCGACCAGATCCAGATCCTGCTGCAGAAGCTGGTGCAGGGCAGCGGCATCGCGGCGCAGATGCCCGACTACGAGAGCATGCCGATGCGCCATGCCGAAGATCAGGTGGTCTTTCCGGTCAATTTCATCGGCCGCGGCGATGACCAGAAGACCCACTAAAAGGTCACACCCCCCAGACGACCGACTTGCCCTCGGCGAGCGATTCTTCCAGCATCGCCAGCAGAGGTAGCGCGCGCTGCGTGAGCGAGACGCGTGGACGCGTGACACCTCCAGGCGACGTTTCGCTGCCGGGTTCGTCACTCTGGACGAGCTGACGATGGGCCTCCCTGTCGGCCTCGATCGCCGCCTTGAGGCGCGCGATCGCCTCCGGCAGCTGTTCGACGGTGATGATGCCGCGCTCGCTGGGTTCCTTGCCGATCAGCTCCATCAGGCGCTTCGCCACGTCGCCGAAATAGATCAGATCGGCGCTCGCGGCCGATTTGAAGGTCACGATCATCAAAGCAGCCCGTCGGTGGAATAGGCCAGATGCCCGGCCGTCAGCGTGTAGCGCACCTCGCCGCGCAGTCGCATGCCGAGGAAGGGCGTATTCTTGCCCTGACTCTCCAGACGCTCGCGCGTGACAGTGAATTCGGCCGACGGATCGAAGATGCACAGATCGGCCACGGCTCCCGGCACGAGCGCGCCACAACCCTTCGTCAGGCCGAGGAGGCGCGCTGGCTCAGAGGTGATCTTCGCCAGCGCCCTGGCGAGCGGAATCTGCTGTTCTTCGGCCCATTTCAGTGTCAACGGCAACAACAGTTCCAGTCCCGTCGCCCCGGGCTCGGCGCGATCAAATGGCTGCTGTTTCGCATCATCATCGACCGGCGTGTGATCGGAGACCAGCGCATCGATGCTGCCATCGCGCAGGCCGGCGGCCAACGCATCCCGATCCGCGCGCGAGCGCAACGGTGGATCCAGCCGCGCCATCGGATCGAAAAAGCCGATGTCCTCGTCACACAAGTGCAGGTGGTTGATGGTCACATCGCAGGTCACCGGCAAGCCGTCGGCGCGCGCGGCGCGGATCATCTCCAGCGCAGCCGCCGAGGAAACCCGCCGCACATGCAGGCGTACGCCGGTTTCACGCGCCAGTTGCAGGATCGTCGCCAGTGCGGCGGTTTCCGCGACCACCGGGATGCCCGGCAGACCGAGCCGTGCAGCGACCGCCCCATCATGGGCCACACCGCCTTTCGTGAGATGGGCGTCCTGGGCCTGCAGCCAGACCGGGAAATCAAAAGTCGCGGCGTACTGCATCGCACGCATCAGCACTTGCGTATCGATGATGCAGCCGTTCGCCTGGCCAAAGGCGATGCAGCCGGCCTCGAACAGCTCGGCCATTTCGGTGAGCTTTTCGCCGGCCAGGCCGACGGTCAAGGCGCCGATCGGATGGACATGGGCAAACCCCGGCTGCCGCGCGCGAGACTTGAGCATTTCCACCAAACCAGGCTCGTCGAGCGGCGGGTCGGTGTCGGGCGGACAAACCAGGCGCGTTACCCCGCCGGCTGCCGCGGCAGCCATTTCCGATTCGAGCGTGGCCTTGTATTCGAAGCCCGGCTCGCGCAGGCGCGCCGAAAGGTCGATCAACCCCGGGCAGACCACGCAGCCGCTCGCATCGAGCACGGCTTCGGCATGAAAGCCACGCGGTGCCGTCTGGCCTACGCCGACGATCTTGCTCGCCGCGATGAACACGCTGGCTTGTTCGTCGAAACCGCTGCCCGGATCGACGACGCGGCCGTTTCTGATTTCGATCTTCATGCCTCGACTCCGACGATGACGAGTGGCACGGCCGGTACCTCCCGCCCTTGCCGCACGACGTTGTAGAGCTCGCCTTCGTAGTAAGCAACCCCCGAGCTCATCTGAGCCTGCATCGATTTCATCGGCAGGATTTCAATACCGACGTCGATCCGATCGCCGACGTAAAAGGCCAGGTGTTTGACGAACAAATCGTAAGCCACGAAAGAATATTTGCCGAATTGCACTTCCTCTGCGGCGCGATCCTTGACGAAATCGGTCTGGTTGTAGCTGTAGATCGGCATCTCGCCAGCCGCCTCGATTTCTTTTTTCTGCTCGGGAGCCGGAAGGGTCAGGGTCTTGCGGATCAATTTGGCATCCTTGGTGACCCAATAACCGACCCGGCTTTCCTCCCAGCCTTGCTTGCCGAGCAAGCGCTTGAACGCTTGGTTCATGGCTACGGGGCTGAAGAGTACCTTGCCGGACATCGTCTTTTCTTTCGAGACTTTCGTCTTGCAGGCATTGGCGTCGACCTTTGCGATGACCGTTTGCAACTCACGCCACAATGTGGGCTTATGTACGAGCAGGAACTCCAGGCCGTTCAAGTGCGAATAGGTCTCGACGATTTTCATTTGCCGTATTCCGCGACCGGTTCCAGGAGGCGAAGCTGCTCGTGGGAGGATTCAGTCGGCATCCAGGGAGCCTGCGTGAGGCGATTGCCGGCGGCCTGCGGATCGTATTTGGGTTTGCCCATGGGCCTGACGCGCAGACAGCCCGCGATTGCCGCATTGACCCTTTCCCTGGCCAATTCAACGTAGCGCGGCAGGACTTCGGCGCCAGCCCCCCGTCTGCCGTGGCGAATGGCGGCGATGATCGAGGTGCCTACGCCGAGGAACGGATCCAGCACCCAGTCCCCCGGCTGGGTCATCGACAGCACCAGCCGTTCTACGAGCTCGACGGGGAACTGGCAGGGATGCTCAGTCTTCTCGACATGGTTGCTTTTGACGTTCGGTATATCCCACACATCGCCCGGGTTCTTGCCGAGGGGATTGCAGGAGTACTGGCCAGCCTTGGGGCCTTTGAAATGTTTCTTGCCGGGATACTTCTGCGGCACGCGCACGGGATCCAGGTTGAAATGGTAGTTCTTGGTATTGCGGGTAAACCAAATGATCGTCTCGTAGCGGCCGGAGAATCTGCGCGTGCAATGCAGCCCGTGTTCGAAGTGCCAGACGATGCGGTTTCTCAGCACCAAGCCCAGATCGCGGAAAATCGGATAGAGCAGCGTATCGAGCGGGACGATCGTGCCATCGTCGACGTAGTTACCTACCTGCCAGCAGATACTGCCGGTGTCGGACAGAACACGCATGCATTCCGCGATGACTTGCGCCTGCTGCTCGACATAGACCTGGAGATCGAGCCGTTTTTCGTAGGCTTTGCCGATGTTGTAAGGCGGTGAAGTGACGACGAGCTGGATGGATTTGTCCGGGATCTGCGCGAGCAGATCAAGACAGCTACCGGGATGAATGACAGCCGCAGCTTGCGAGGAGAAATGATCGAGTATTTCCGTTGCTGGCAGGCATGGATTTTCGATCATTGCACTGACCCTCCTCCTGCGAGCAGGCTCATCACCGCCATGCGCACCGCGATGCCGAAGGTGACCTGCGGCAGGATCACCGCTTGTCTGCCATCGGCGACGGCCGAATCGATCTCGACACCGCGGTTCATCGGGCCCGGATGCATCACGATCGCGTCGGGTTTGGCGAGTGCGAGCTTTTCCGGCGTCAGTCCCCAGGACTTGAAGTATTCCTGCGGGGAGGGCAGCAGTGCGCCCTGCATACGCTCGTTCTGCAGGCGCAGCATCATCACGACATCGACACCGCGCAAGCCGTCCTCGAGGCGGTGATACACCGTCAGCGGGGCGCCTGGAATCATGCGCGCGGCCTCGCTGGGCAACAGCGTCTTTGGCCCCACGAGGCGGATGTCCGGCACGCCCAGCGTGCTGAGCGCATGCAGCTGGCTTCTGGCGACGCGCGAATGCAGGATGTCGCCGACCACCGCGACCGAGAGCTTCGTGAAATCCTTCTTGTAGTGCCGGATCGTGTACATGTCGAGCAGACCCTGGGTCGGGTGCGCATGACGGCCATCACCGGCGTTGATCACATGGATGTGGTTGCGCCCGGTGGCCGCCAGATGCCGCGCGATCAAATACGGCGCGCCACTCGAGGCATGGCGCACGATGAACATGTCGGCCTGCATCGCCGCGAGGTTGTCGATCGTGTCGAGCAGCGATTCGCCCTTCGCCGCCGAGGAGGTGTTGATGTTGAGATTGATCACGTCGGCGGACAGGCGTTTCGCGGCGATCTCGAAAGTGGTGCGTGTGCGCGTCGAGTTCTCAAAGAACAGATTGAAGACGCTCTTGCCGCGCAGCAGCGGGACCTTCTTCACCTCGCGCTCGGCCACCGTCGTGAAGGGTTCGGCGCGATCGAGGATCGAAAGCAGCATCTCGCGCGACAGCCCTTCGAGGGTAATCAGGTGGATCAGTTCGCCGTGCTCGTTCAGTTGCGGGTTGACAGCACTCATTTCTTCCCCACGCGGAAAATCAGTTGCCCGTCTTCGGCACGCACGAGGTCGAGATTTTCGCCCGCGGGCAGGGGTTCGGGCAATGTCAAGGCACACCAGGTGGGTGCGATCGGCAACTCGCGGCCGCCGCGATCGATCAGCACGGCCAGGTCGACCCGTCCCGGCCGGCCATAGTCGAACAGCTCGTTCAAGGCTGCGCGCACCGTACGCCCTGTGTAGAGCACGTCATCGACGAGGATCAGGTGCGCACCCTCAACGTTTTCAGGGAGATGCGAGAGTCGGCCGCCAGCCTTGAGCCCACTGCCGAGATGATGGTCGTCGCGGTGGAAAGAGACATCGATGGTCGCCAACGGGGTGGCCAAACCGAGTGCCGCATGCAGGGCTTCGGCGACGAGCACGCCGCCGCTCTGGATGCCGACCAATACACTGGCAGGATCCAGCGCGGGCCGCATTTGTGCGGCCAGGCGGTCGATCAGTTTATCGACGGCTGGAATTGGCAGCATGGGTAGCGAACCAGGATTGAAGAATGACCGCGGCGGCTTCGGCATCGAGGTTTTCCTTCCTCTTCGCGCCTGCGAGACGGTTTTCGGCTTCCCAGGAGCTCAAGCGCTCATCGACGAGTTCCACCGGCAGGCGGTAACGCCCGGCGAGCTGGCGCGCGAAACGTTCGCAACGGCTGGCGAACGGGTGCGGGGCCTCACGATCGACGTGGCCGGGCCGGCCGACAACGAGCAACGCAGGCTGCCAGGTGGCGATCAGCTGGTCGAGGGCGGAAAAACGTCGCGCATTGGCCTCGGCAGTGATCGTCGTCAGCGGCCGTGCCGTGGCCAGCAGAGTTTCGCCGATCGCGACGCCGATATGCTTTTCTCCGAAATCGAAAGCCATCACCAGGCCGGTCGGAGTTTCCTGGGTAGCGAGCGCCAGTTCAGGCATGGCCGGCGACATCGGCGAGCTGGCTGAAGTCGATGCCCAACAGCTTCAGCGCGGCTGACAGGCGCGCCTCGGCGGGCAGCGAGAAGATGATGTCGGGTTGCGCGGCGACGGTCAGCCAGGCATTCTGCGACAGCTCCCATTCGAGCTGGCCAGGTGCCCAGCCGGCATAGCCGAGCGAGACCAGCACATCGGCCGGCTCGCCTTTTTCGCTCATCGATTCGAGGATGTCGCGCGAGCTGGTCAGAGCTATGTCATTGCTGACGACCAATGTCGATTGCCAGCGGCCTGCGGGGCGGTGCAGCACGAAGCCGCGGTCGGTCTGTACCGGGCCGCCGAAATAGACCGGCCGGCCGCGGTATTGTTCGAGTCGTTCGCCGCGCGGCAAAGGCATGCTGACGCGCTCGAACAGGGTCGCCAGATCGATTTCAAGCGGTTTGTTGACGATGATGCCCAACGCGCCCTCGGCATTGTGCTCACACACATAGGTCAGGGTGCGCGCGAAATTCGGATCGGTCATCGACGGCATCGCGATCAGGAAATGATTCGCGAGACTGACGGGATCGAATTTGTCGCTGCTCATGACCGGACATTGTAATCTCTCGTGATGGAAAATGCCGCCCTCGTCTGGTTCCGCCGCGATCTGCGTGACTTCGACCATGCCGCTCTCGCTGCTGCATTGCGGGGGGCAGATCGGGTTTATTGCACCTTCGTTTTCGACACCGACCTCTTGGCCGGTTTGCCGGCGCAGGACCGGCGCGTCGATTTCATCCATCGTTCTTTGTGCGAACTCGATCTAGGCCTGCGCAAGAAGGGCGGCGGGCTGATCGTGGCTCATGGCCGCGCGGTCGAGGAGATACCGCGGCTGGCCGCTGCGCTGGGTGTGGCCGTCGTGCATGCCAACCGCGATTACGAACCCGATGCGCGCTCCCGTGATGCGTTGGTCGCCGCCCGGCTTGCCGCCGAAGGCCGCGCCTTTATCGACCACAAGGATCAGACGATCTTCGAACGCGACGAAATCCTCACGCAGGCCGGCACGCCCTTTTCCGTCTTCACGCCTTATGCGCGCGCCTGGCGTGCGCGCCTTACCGCTGCCGATCTCGCCGAACACGACTGCACGCCCCGCCCCGGCCAACTGGCACTGCCGGATGCCGTTCCGTCAGCGCCGAATTTTCGCAATGGGTCGGCTCCCGGCGGAGCGCCCGGATTGCCACCGCTCGAGGCGCTCGGTTTTCAGCCCACCGATCTGAAAGTGCCAGCGGGCATGTTGGGCGGGGCACGGCTGTTCGAAGACTTTCTCAGCCGCATCGACCGCTATCACGCAACGCGAGATTTTCCGGCCATCAAAGGCGTTTCCTATCTTTCCCCCCACCTGCGCTTTGGCACCGTGTCGATTCGCCGGCTGGTCGCCGCAGCCTTGGAAAGAAGCCTCACACGGGAGGGCCAGGGCGCGGCAGCCTGGCTGAATGAGCTCATCTGGCGCGAGTTCTACCAGATGATCCTATGGCACCGGCCGGATGTGGTCGCGCATTGCTACCAGCGTAAATTCGATGCGCTGGTCTGGGAAGATGCGCCCGAACTGTTCGAAGCCTGGCGGGAAGGGCGCACCGGTTACCCGCTCGTCGATGCGGCGATGCGTCAGCTACGGCAGACCGGCTGGATGCACAACCGGCTGCGCATGGTGACGGCCTCGTTCCTGACCAAGGATCTCGGCATCGATTGGCGGCTGGGAGAGCGGCATTTCGCCGCACTCCTGCTCGACTTTGAGCTCGCCTCGAACAACGGCGGCTGGCAATGGGCGGCGGGCACCGGCTGCGATGCGCAACCCTGGTTCCGCATCTTCAATCCTGTCACCCAATCGGAGAAATTCGATCCCGAAGGCAGGTTCATCCGCCGCTATGTGCCAGAGCTCGCCGGGGTGCCCGCCAGGTTCCTCCATGCCCCGTGGCGCATGGAAAAGCCGCCAGCCGCTTACCCGCCGCCGATCGTCGATCATGCCGTGGCCCGTCAGAGGACGCTGGCGCGATTCGGCCGGCTCGTCCATCGAGACCGGGCTCGCTCAAGTTAGAATGAGCCCATCTTGACACGCCACGCCGCCATGCCCGTCACCGCTCCGCCCGTCGTCATGAGCATCGCCGCTTCCGATCCCACCTGCGGGGCGGGGATGCAGGCCGATCTCCTCACGCTTGCCGCCCATGGCTGTCACCCGCTGACGGTGGTGACGGCATTGACGGTTCAGGACACGGTGGGTGTGGAGGAACTGCTGCCGCTCGATGCCGATACGGTGGCCGCCCAGGCGCGCACCCTGCTCGCCGACATGCCGGTGGCCGCCTTCAAGCTCGGTCTGCTCGGCAGCGTCGAGACGATCGCCGTGGTGGCCGAAGTGCTCTCGGACTATCCCGATACGCCGGTGGTGTTCGACCCGGTGCTGGCCTCGGGACGCGGCGATGTCTTCGCCGACGAGGAGGCGATCGACGCTCTGATCGAACTGATCCTACCGCTCACCGACTGTCTGACGCCGAACAGTCTCGAAGCGCGGCGGCTGGCGCAGGAGCTGGGGCCTGCGGTCTCCGATCTGTCGGTCTGTGCGCACCGGCTGATCGACGCGGGTTGTGCCCATGTGCTGATCACCGGCACGCACGAACCCGGCCTGAGTGTCGTCAATACCCTCTATGGATCCCACGGGCCGTTGCGGCGGGACGAGTGGGAACGGCTGCCTGGCAGTTTCCACGGTTCGGGCTGCACGCTCGCCTCGGCGATCGCCGCCAACCTCGCGTGGGGACAGGTCCTGCCGGAGGCCGTACGCGCGGCACAGGAATACACCTGGCAAAGCCTGGCGGCAGGCTGCCGGCCGGGCATGGGGCAGTATCTCCCGAACCGGCTGTGGCAGGGCGCAAGCCAGCCGCTCGCCGACGCCCCGGAGTCCGATCATGCCTACGGTTGAACGCGATTTGCCGCTAGCGGGCATCTACGCGCTGACGCCCGAAGACAATCTGCTGCCGCGCCTAGCCGCGCTCGTCGAGAGCGCCTTGCAAGGCGGGGTGCGCTGGCTGCAATACCGCAACAAGAGCGCTCCGCCCTCGTTGCGCCGTATCGAAGCGAGCGCATTGCTGAAGATCTGCAACGCCTATGGCGCCAGGCTGATCATCAACGACGATGTCTGGCTGGCAGTCGAGATCGGCGCGCATGGCGCCCACGTCGGGCGCGACGACCTGCCGGGTGGCAACCTCGAAACGGCGCGCCAGGCTCTCGGCCCGAACCGTATCCTGGGCGTCTCCTGTTACGACGATCTGGCGCGCGCCGAGGTAGCGGTGGAAGCCGGCGCCGATTACATCGCCTTTGGCAGCCTGTTTCCGTCGCAAACCAAGCCGCAGGCGACGCGTGCCTCGCTCGAGGTGATCCGGGCGGCGAAACAGCGCTTCTCGGTGCCGGTGGTCGGCATCGGCGGCATTACGACCGAAAACGCGCGTCAGGTGTTCGAAGCCGGCGCCGACATGATCGCCGTATTGTCGGCTCTGTTCGATGCGATGGACATTCGTCGGCAAGCCGAAAGATTTCACCAGTTGTTCAAGGAATGTCATTCATGAGCAGTCGCAATGAAACCCTGTTCCTGCGCGCCCAGCAGACCATACCCGGCGGGGTGAATTCTCCCGTGCGCGCCTTCCGCTCGGTGGGCGGCGTGCCGCGCTTCATCACGCGTGGCGAAGGCGCCTATGTCTGGGATGCCGATGGCAAGCGCTACATCGACTATGTCGGTTCCTGGGGGCCGCTGATTCTCGGCCATGCCGATCCGGAGACGGTCAAGGCCGTGCAGGAGGCCGCTGCGAAGGGGCTCTCTTTTGGTGCGCCGACAGAAGCCGAGATCGAGCTCGCGGAGCTGCTTGTCGAGCGGGTGCCGAGCTTGGAGATGGTACGCCTCGTCTCTTCCGGCACCGAGGCGGCGATGAGCGCGATCCGTCTAGCGCGCGGGCATACCGGCCGCGACATGCTGATCAAATTCGAAGGCTGCTACCACGGTCATGCCGACAGCCTGCTGGTGAAGGCGGGTTCCGGCATGCTCACCTTCGGCAATCCGTCCTCCGCCGGTGTGCCAGCCGATCTGGCGCAGCACACCTTGGTACTCGACTACAACGACGCGCAGCAGCTACGTGATGCCTTCGCCCGGCATGGCGACAAGATCGCTTGTGTCATCGTCGAGCCGGTGGCTGGCAACATGAACCTCGTCAAGCCTAAGCCCGAGTTTCTCCAGACGATGCGCGAGCTGTGCACGCGCTATGGCGCGGTGCTGATCTTCGACGAGGTGATGACCGGGTTTCGCGTAGGCCCGCAATCGGCGCAAGGGCTTTACGGCATCACGCCGGATTTGTCGACGTTCGGCAAGGTCATTGGCGGCGGACTCCCTTTGGGCGCTTTTGGGGGGCGACGCGAGATCATGGAAAAAATCGCTCCGCTGGGTCCCGTTTATCAGGCCGGTACCCTCTCCGGCAACCCATTGTCGGTGGCGGCAGGGCTGGCGACGCTGAAGAAAATTGCCCAGCCGGGTTTTTACGAGGCCTTGACGGCGAAGGCCGAAGCGCTCACCGCGGGCCTCGTCGCGGCGGCGAAGAAGCATCAGGTCACCTTCAGCGCCCAGTCGGTCGGCGGCATGTTCGGCCTCTACTTTGCCGCCACGCCACCGACTTCGTATGCCGAAGTGATGGCCTGCGACAGGGAGGCTTTCAACCGCTTCTTCCACGCCATGCTCGAGAAAGGCGTCTATCTCGCGCCGTCGGCCTTCGAGGCCGGCTTCATCTCGGCCGCACATTCGGATGCCGATATTGCGGCCACGATAGCGGCAGCCGAGGCGGTTTTCGCGGGCGCTTAAGGCTAGACTCGGGATGTCGCAAACCTCCCCTCTCTCGTTAGCCTGGCTCGTTCTCCTGGCTGCGGGCCTGTGCGAGGTCGGCTGGGCGATCGGCCTCAAATACACCGATGGCTTCAGCCGCTTTTGGCCCAGCATCGGGACGGTCATCGGTATGGTGGCCTCGGTGGTGTTGCTCGGCTGGTCGCTGAAGAGCCTGCCGGTCGGCACCGCCTATGCGGTGTGGACCGGCATCGGCGCCGTCGGCACGGCGATACTCGGCATGCTGCTCTTCGACGAATCGCGCGATGCCGCGCGGCTGGTCTCGATCGGTCTGATCGTGGCCGGCATCCTCGGACTCAAACTGGTAACGAAATGAAGCCCGTTCTGCGCCTCATCGTTCTTGCGCTCGTCGTTGCGCTTGTGGCTGCTGCGGGCTGGTGGTTTACGCGCCCGAAACCGATTCCGGTACGGGTTTATACCGTCGCTGCCGGCAGGGTCGAGGCCACCCTGGCCAATACCCGCGCCGGCAGTGTCGAGGCCTGCCAGCGCACTAAGTTGTCGACGATCCTTGGCGGGCGCATCGAATATCTCGGCGTGAAAGAAGGCGACCGCGTCGAGGCCGGTCAGGTGCTGATGCGGCTGTGGCGCGACGACCTTGCCGCGCGCGCGCAGGTGGCCGAGGCGCAACTCGCCACGATGAGAAGCCGCGCACAGGAAGCCTGCACCGTCGCCGAGAACGCCGAACGTGAGGCGCAGCGCCAGGAGGCGCTTGCCGCGCAAGGCTTCATTTCCGCTTCGCGCGCAGAAGCCGCGCGCACCGAGGCCAAGGCGCGGCGCACGTCCTGTGTCAGCGCCAACAAGGATGTCGTCACCGCCGAGCGCCAGCTTGCCGCGGCGCGCGCTGATCTCGGCCGCACCGTGATCGTCGCGCCTTTCGCCGGCACGGTGGCGAAGATCGTCGGTGAGGTCGGCGAATACTCGACACCCTCGCCGCCCGGCGTGCCGACGCCACCGGCGATCGATCTCATCGATGACAGCTGCCTATATGTGAAGGCACCGATGGACGAGCTCGACGCGCCGAAAATCCAGCCAGGACAGACGGTACGCATCCGCATCGACGCGTTGCCAAACCGCGTCTTCGAAGGCCGCGTGCGGCGCGTTGCGCCGTATGTGACGGCCGTCGAGAAGCAGGCCCGCACTGTCGATATCGAAGTCGACTTCGTCTCGCCCGACGAGGCGCGGGGCCTGTTGGTCGGCTACAGCGCCGACGTCGAAATCCTGCTGGAAGCGCGTGAGAATGCGCTGCGCATTCCCACCGCCGCATTGCAGGAAGGCAACCGCGTGCTGCGCATCAATGATGATGGCCGCCTCGAGGCGCGCACGATTCAGTCGGGGCTTGCGAACTGGGAATGGACCGAAGTGCGCGAGGGTCTGGCGGAGGGCGAGCGCATCGTGCTCTCGCTCGAGAAAGAAGGTGTGAAGCCCGGCGCACGCGTCGTCGAAGAGCACCCAGAAAAGCAGTGAGCCCGCTGATCGAACTTGCCGGCATCGAGCGCATCTTCAGGCTCGGCGACAGCGAAGTGCATGCGCTGGCCAGTCTCGACCTCGTCGTCGAATCCGGCGAATATGTCGCAGTGATGGGCGCTTCAGGCTCGGGAAAATCGACACTGCTGAACATCCTGGGGCTCCTCGATCGGCCGAATGCTGGCTCCTACCGGCTCGAGGGCCGGGATGTGACGACACTGACCAATGACGAGCGGGCGCGCGTGCGGCGCGAGAAGATCGGCTTCGTGTTCCAGAGCTTCCATCTCGTGCCGCGCCTGACCGCGGCGGAGAACATCGCGCTGCCGCTGATGCTCGCCGGCATCGATCCGGCGGAGCGCAAGGCGCGGGTCGCCAAGGCGCTGGCCGATTTCGGTCTGTCGGGCCGCGCCGGACACCGGCCCGACCAGCTCTCGGGCGGGCAGCGCCAGCGTGTCGCGATCGCGCGGGCGACGATCATGCGTCCGGCGATGATCCTTGCCGATGAGCCGACCGGCAATCTCGATCAGGCCACCGGTGCCGAGGTCGTGCATCTGCTGGAATCCCTCAACGCCGACGGTGTGACGCTGATCGTTGTCACTCATGATGCCGCGCTCGGCGCCCGCGCCCGGCGGCGCATCGTGATGCAGGATGGTCGTAAGATCGCTGACCAACGAGCAAACAACGAACCCTGAGTCCCATGCCTACACATTCCTATCACGGACGCCTGTCGGTCGTCGTGCCGGTCAGAAACGAAGAGGAAAACATCGCGCCGTTGGTGCGTGAGATCGTTGCCGCGCTTTCCGGGCATGCCGAGTTCGAGATCGTCTATGTCGATGACGGCAGCAGCGACGGCACATTGCAAATCCTGAAAGCGCTGCAGCGGGAACTGCCGCTGCTGCGCGTGGTCAGACATCGCTTTTCCTGTGGCCAAAGCTCCGCTCTGGCGACGGGCGTCAAACATGCGCGCCATGAATGGATCGCCACGCTGGACGGCGATGGCCAGAACGATCCACACGACATTCCAGCCCTGCTCGCCAAACTGCAGGACCCCACTCTTCCGGCGAATCTCGAGCTGATCGCCGGTTGGCGCATCAAGCGGCAGGATAGCTTCGTGCGTCGGCTTTCGTCGCGGATTGCCAATGGCGTGCGCAGTCGGCTGCTCAAGGATGCCACCCCCGATACCGGTTGCGGTCTGAAGCTGTTTGCGCGCGAGACTTTCCTTGCGCTGCCGCATTTCGATCACATGCACCGCTTCCTGCCTGCGTTGGTGCAAAGAAATGGCGGCGCGGTGGTCTCGGTGCCGGTCAATCACCGCCCGCGCCAGGGTGGCACTTCCAAGTACGGCATCCATAACCGGCTCTGGGTTGGCATCGTCGATCTGTTTGGCGTGGCCTGGCTGCAGCGCCGCGCATGCCGTCCGGAAATCGTCGCCGATGACTGAAAGCCGGCGTTTTCATCTTCCCGTCTGGCTACGCGGCATTTTCCTGCTGCTTTCGCTGATCGTTCTGGGTCTGTGGCTGAAGGCGGCTAATGTCGAACACTGGCTCGAACGCCCCTGGATCGACGCCCATGTGCGCAACGGCGGTTTTCGCGGCTACTGGCTGTTTGTCGCGGCCGGCGGAGTGATCACGGCCGTCGGACTGCCGCGGCAGGTCGTGGCGTTTTTCGCCGGCTATGCCTTCGGCGTCGTGCCAGGATTGCTGATCGGCAATGCCTCGGCCTTGCTGGGTTGCCTGCTGGCCTATGCTTATGCCAGGGTGTTCGGGCATGGATTGGTGCGCCATCTGTTTCCCAGCAAGGTCGAACGCTTCGACGCGTTCGTGCGCGAACATCCCTTCATGCTGACCGTGGTGGTGCGACTGCTGCCGGTCGGCAGCAATCTGGCTACCAACCTAATCGCCGGCGTTTCGAACATTCCGCGCCTGGCCTTCTTTGCCGGCAGCTTTGTCGGCTACTTGCCACAGACCTTGGTATTTGCGTTGGCCGGCGGCGGCCTGGCCGTCGATGCGCACTGGCAGGTGGTCGTCTCGATCGTCCTGTTTGTCCTGTCCGGTTTGCTGGGTGTTCACCTCTACCGAAGGATGCGCGCCGGTGGCGGAGGGCGAGCCGTTCCTGAAGCCGTCTTCGAGGATGAAACATGAATGCAAGGCTGCGCCTTCTCGCCGGCCCGCTGGCGATCTTGCTGCTGGCGACGCTGACGGCCTTGCTGAGTCGTCCGCTCACGCCGGTCGACGAAACCCGCTACGTCGGCGTGGCGTGGGAAATGTGGTTGAGAGGCGACTGGCTGGTACCGTTCAAAAACGGGGAACCCTACAGCCACAAGCCGCCCCTGCTGTTTTGGCTCTACGATTTGGGCTGGTGGCTGTTCGGCGTCAATGACTGGTGGCCGCGACTCATCTCGCCGCTGTTTTCTTTGGGCAGCCTGTGGCTGACACTCTCGCTCGCGCAACGTTTGTGGCCCCAGCAGGAAGCCACCCAACGCAATGCCTTGTGGATACTGAGCGCCAGTCTGCTGTGGCTGGCATTCTCGACCGCCGCGATGTTCGACGTGGTATTGAGCTTCTTCGTGCTGCTCGGCATGCGGGGTTTGCTGATCGCCGCCGACGCTTCGCCAATGCGTGGCTTTGCCTGGTTTGCCGTTGCGATCGGTTGCGGCATCTTGGTCAAGGGGCCGGTCGTCTTGTTGCACCTGCTACCGGCGGCGGCGCTCGCGCCGTGGTGGGCTGCTGAGCACAAGTTGCGTTGGAAACGGTGGTATGGCGCGATCCTCCTGGCGTTCCTGGGCGGTGCGGCGATTGCGCTTCTGTGGGCCGTGCCGGCGGGCAGCCACGGCGGGGAGGAATACCGCCGCGCGATCTTCTGGGGACAGACGGCCAACCGGATGGTGGAATCCTTTGCGCATCGGCGTCCCTTCTGGTGGTATTTACCCTGGCTGCCGTTGATTCTCTTTCCGTGGCTGTTGTGGCCGACGCTGTGGCGATCCTTCAAGGGCATGGTTCGTGAGCGGCTGGATTTCGGCCAGCGCTTCTGTCTCGCCTGGATGCTGCCGGTGTTCGTCGCGTTTTCCCTGATCAGCGGCAAGCAGGTTCATTATCTGTTGCCATTGTTCCCGTCCTTCGCGCTGCTGGCCGGACATTTCACGACGAAAAGCAGAACTTCCGGCACTTGGCTGCCTGCGTTGGTATCGCTGTCGGTCACGGGCGTGATGCTGTATCTCGCCTTCGCCGGCCTGCCACGGGCGTTCGAAGCCTCGGAGCCTTTACCCAAATGGCCGGGAGTGGTGCTGCTGGGCTGGATAGCCCTCACCTACTGGCTCGGCCGACGGGACGACGGGCGTGTCCCTGCGCTGGCCCTGCAGAGCGCCGGCCTGCTGGTGTTGCTGCACTGTCAGCTCGCGCCGTGGCTGTGGCAGCGCTACGATGCCCGTCCGATTGCCGCAGCGATCCGTTCCTACCAGGACAAAGGGTTTCCCGTCGCGCATCTGGGCAAGTATCACGACCAGTTCCAGTTCGCCGGACGTTTGACCCAACCGTTGGCGGAACTCGATGGCAATGGGCTCAAGGCCTGGTTTTCGCGCCACCCGCAAGGCATGGTGGTCGTCTATTGGGATCCCCGCCAGCCGCTGCCCTTCACACCGCTGTTTTCCCAACCCTACCGGGGCAAGATTGCCCTGCTGCTGGACGCCGGCCAGTTCGCAAAGTATGCCGAGGCGGTCGAGCCTGGCGGCTAGCCCGTCATGAAATTGAGCGGCACTTTGACCCTGTTCAGCCCGGTGACTATACTTGGCTATAAAGTTAGCCAATATGGGATGAAACAATGCCGCAGGTCAATATCCATCACGCCAAAACCCATCTGTCGGAACTGATTGCTGCGGCGGAACGCGGGGAAGAGGTGATCATTGCGCGGGCCAATCGTCCGGCAGTGCGCCTGGTACCGGTGACGCCGCGGAGGTCTTCGCGTACGCCTGGATTGCATCGCGGTGCGATGAGGATGAGCGAGGATTTCGATGCGCCGTTGCCGGATTCGTTCTGGTGCTGTGGTGCAGCCGAGTAATGGCTCTTTTGCTCGATACCCATGCCTTCATTTGGTGGGCTGAGGCGCCGGAACGTCTGCCGGCGGGACTCATTGCGCGCCTGAGCGATCCAGCCGAAGTCCTGCTGCTCAGCATGGCCAGCCTATGGGAAATGCATATCAAGATTGCCTTGGGCAAGCTCGTCATGCAGCGCCCTTTGCGCGCGGTGGTCGAAGAACAGCAAGCGGAAAACGGTATCGACCTGCTGGATATCGCGCCGCGTCACGTGTGGGCGCTCGATACCTTGCCGCTGGCGCACGGCGATCCTTTCGACCGCTTGCTCATCGCCCAGGCACACTGCGACAGACTGACACTCGTCAGCCGCGACAGCCAGTTTGACGCCTATCCAATTCGGCGGCTATGGCACTGATGCGCAACAGTTTTTCACTGTGACAGCGATCGATACTCTGCGCTTCGCCGCGCGGGCTACGAGCGGCTATCCGCTGCGCACCTTCCTGATGGTGCTGGCAATGGCGATCGGAGTCGCCGCAGTCGTCGTGCTCACCGCGCTGGGTGACGGCGCGCGGCGCTATGTGGTCAATGAGTTCGCTGCCCTGGGTACCAATCTCGTGATCGTGCTGCCGGGGCGTTCCGAGACTGGCGGCTTCAACCCGGTGAATGCGATCACGAACACGCCACGCGATCTGACCGTCGAGGATGCCCAGGCCTTGACGCGCGCGCCGGCGGTGCTGCGCACCGCACCGATCACCGTCGGCACTTCGGAAGCAGTGTGGAATGGCAAGTTGCGCGATGTGACGATCGTCGGCACGACCGGCGATTATCTGAAGCTGCGCCGGATGGCGCTGGCGAGCGGCCGGTTTCTCCCGCTGGAGGAGCCCAATGCCGGCGTGGCGGTGATCGGCGCGAAAATCCAGTCGGAACTGTTCGGCGCCACACCGGCGATCGGCCAGGTGTTGCGCATCGGCGATCGCCGTGTGCGCGTGATCGGCGTGCTCGCCCAATCCGGTCAGGGCCTGGGCATGAATGCCGACGAGGTGGTGATCCTGCCAGTAGCCGTGACCCAGGCGATGTTCAACAGCAACACACTGTTCCGCATCCTCGTCGAGGCGAAGGACCGCACGCTCATCGAGCAGGCAAAGCAGCAGGTGGGCGCGATCCTCAAGGCGCGCCACGATGGCGAGGAGGATGTCACGGTGATCACCCAGGATGCAGTGCTCGCCACTTTCGACCGCATTCTGTCCACGCTCACCTATGGGGTCGCCGGCATCGCGGCGATCAGCCTCGCTGTGGCCGGCATCCTGGTGATGAACGTGATGCTCGTCGCCGTCACGCAACGCACCGGCGAGATCGGTCTCATGAAGGCGCTCGGCGCCGAAGGGCGCACGATCCGCAATGCCTTTCTCGCCGAAGCCGCGCTGCTCTCTACGGCAGGCGCGCTGGCCGGCTTCCTGCTCGGCGAGTTCGGCGCGTTCGCGCTGCGTCGCGCCTTGCCGATGCTGCCGGCCCATCCGCCGGACTGGGCGGTGATCGCGGCACTCGCCACCGCGCTCATCACCGGCCTCATGTTCGGCGTGATGCCTGCCCGGCGCGCCGCGCGGCTCGATCCGGTGGCTGCGCTGGCGAGGAAATGATTTAACACAGATTATCCATTAGACCGGGCATCCGCCACAAAATGAACATTACGCGCCATTTCACTGCCCTATGCGGCGGCTTTGGGCCTGCGGCCGGCAGTATCAAGCCCGCGCTCCTCGCCAATAAGCACCGCTATTGGCTGCGGCCGGCCCTATGGGCCTTAACCTGCTTGCGCAGGTTAGCCTACGCCAAAACTGCGTTTTGGCTCGTCGCGTGGACGCAAATCTTCGCCTACGGCTGCCAAATCCGCTCGCGTTCCAATGAACAATCTGGGTTCAAGCTACCCTTTCAGTTCCGCCCCTTTCGTGGCGGATAGCCAGCCCGCTGCTAGGGCTTGCGTTATGATCCAGCCATGCCCACGATCAGCACTTTTTTTGGCATCGTCATCCAGATGTTCTGGCGCGAACATGCACCTCCGCATTTCCATGCCATCTACTCGGAATTCGAGGCGGAGATCGACATCAGGACACTGGAGGTGCTGCGTGGCCAGCTGCCGAAACGTGCGCTGGCCCTGGTGCTGGAGTGGGCGGTGGAACATCGCGCCGAATTGATGGAGGACTGGAATCTATGTCAGGCGAAACAATTGCCAAAGAAGATTCAGCCGCTGGAATAGTCCCGACTCCAGTGCCTGCTGCGCCCTGGCGCATAAAGGCACTGACGGTCTTGCCCGGTTATCGCTTGGCCCTGACCTTCATGGATGGCACGAGCGGCGTGGCCGACTGCTCTTCGATCCTGACGGCGCGTGATCCCGGCATCTTCGCGCCGTTGAAAGCCCCCGGGTTTTTCGCACAGGTGCGGCTTGAGCTGGGCGCGCCGACATGGCCGAATGGCGCCGATCTCGACCCTGCATGGCTGTATGACAACCTGAGCGATGGGAAATCGTGGACTGTTCCTTTCTAGCTCGCCAGAAAATCTCGCCCGGCGCTTACGATGCGCAGCAGTGATCTCTTCACCCTTGCCATTCGCGCGCTGACTGCGCACCGCTTGCGCAGCTTCCTGACCTTGCTCGGCATTGCGGTCGGCATCGCCGCGGTGATCCTGCTCACCAGCATCGGTGAAGGCGTGCATCGCTTCGTGCTGGCCGAATTCACCCAGTTCGGCACCCACGTGATCGAGATCGCGCCAGGCAGGACGAAGGCCTCCGGCGGCCCGGGGGGCTTACAGACCACGGTGCGGTTGCTCACCCTCGACGATGCGCAGGCACTAGCGGCCGTGCCCGGCATCGTCGCGGTGACGCCGAGCGTCTGGGGCAATTCGGAAACCGCCGCGAACGGCCGCGTGCGGCGCACCACGGTGCAGGGCGTCGGGGCCGGCACGCTCGAGATCATGAAAATGACGATGCAAAGCGGCAGCTTCCTGCCCGATGAACCTTTCGAGCACGCGCGGCCGCTCGCGGTGCTCGGCCCGAAGCTCAAGCAGGAGCTGTTCGGCAGCGCAAACGCCTTGGGGCAGAGACTGCGCATCGGTGGCATGCAGTTCCGCATCGTCGGCGTCGCGGCGCCGAAAGGCCAGTTTCTCGGCATGGACCTCGACGACACGGTATTCATCCCGGCCGCGCGCGCACTCGAGCTCTACAACCGCGAAGGTCTGATGCGCATCCACCTTACCTATCGGGAGAATCTCGCTGCGCAGGAGATCGCCAATGCGATCAAGTCGGCGCTGGCGGCACGGCACGGCCGCGAGGATTTCACGCTGACGACGCAGGAAGACATGCTGCGCACGCTGTCGAAAATCCTCAACGTGCTGACGCTGGCGGTCGGTGCCTTGGGGGGCATCTCGTTGCTGGTCGGTGCGGTCGGCATCGTCACGATCATGACCATCGCGGTGGCCGAGCGCACCCAGGAAATCGGTCTGTTGAAGGCGTTGGGGGCGCGCGAGCGAACCATTCTCGGCGTCTTTCTCTCGGAGGCCGCGGCGCTCGCGGCGCTGGGCGGCGCGCTCGGCTTGGGGCTGGGCATCGGCATCGCCCAGCTCGCGCATCTCGCCTTCCCGGCGCTGCCGGTCAAGACGCCGCTCTCCTTCGTGATCCTCGCCGAAGGCGTTGCGGTCGCCATCGGTCTACTTGCCGGTGTGATGCCGGCGCGCCGCGCGGCTCGACTCGATCCGGTCGAGGCGCTGCGCGCGGAGTAGTCGGCGCGTTTCTCTCCTGGTGGGCCGAAAAGTCAGTGCGCCTCGTCCCAGTTGCGGCCGATACCCACTTCGACGACGAGTGGCACGGCGAGCCGGGCGACATTGCCCATCAGTTTCGGCAAGGCTTCCGTGACTGCGGGAAGTTCGGCTTCCGGCACTTCGAGCACAAGTTCGTCATGCACTTGCAGGATCAAGGCCGTGCGCAGCTTTTCCCTGTCGAGCCAGTCCTGCACGGCGATCATCGCCAGTTTGATCAGGTCTGCGGCGGTACCCTGCATCGGCGCGTTGATCGCGGCGCGTTCCGCCGCCTGGCGGCGTCCCGAGCTGCCGGAGCGGATTTCGGGCAACCACAGCCGGCGCCCGAACACCGTCTCGACATAGCCTTTCTCGCGCGCCTGGGCGCGCGTGGCCTCCATGTAACGCGCCACCCCGGGATAGCGCGCGAAGTAACGCTCGATATAGGCCTGCGCGACGCTGCGCTCGACACCGATCTGACGTGCCAGCCCAAAGGCGCTCATGCCGTAGATCAGCCCGAAATTGATCGCCTTCGCGGCGCGGCGCTGTTCTGCAGAGACTTCGAGCGGAGTGACACCGAACACTTCGGCGGCAGTGGCGCGGTGGATGTCCTCGCCCCGCGCGAAGGCCTCGAGCAGGCCCGCATCGCCGGACAGGTGCGCCATGATCCTGAGCTCGATCTGCGAATAATCGGCGCTGACGAGACGGCACCCCGGCGGCGCGATGAAGGCGGCGCGAATCTTGCGGCCCTCTTCGGTGCGGATCGGGATGTTCTGCAGATTGGGATCGGCTGAGGCGAGCCGTCCGGTGACGGCGACCGCCTGGGAAAAACTAGTATGCACGCGGCCAGTGGCCGGATTGACCATCTTCGGCAGCTTGTCGGTATAGGTGCCCTTGAGCTTCGCCAGGCTGCGGTGTTCGAGCAGGCGCTTCGGCAGCGGGTAATCCTCGGCGAGCTTGCCGAGCACTTCCTCGTCGGTCGACGGCGTGCCGGAGGGCGTTTTCTTCAGCACCGGCAGGGCAAGTCGCTCGAAAAGAATCTCGGCGAGCTGTTTCGGCGAGTTGAGGTTGAAGGCCAAACCGGCGAGCTGGTGCGCTTGTGCCTCGATCTCTCTGAGCCGCCGGCCCAGCGCGGCGCTTTGCTCGGCCAGCGCCTGACAGTCGATCAGCACGCCGTGACGTTCCATGCGGAAGAGGATCTCGGCGATCGGCAATTCGATCTGGCGATAGAGGCGTTCGAGTTTCTCTTCCGCAGCAAGGCGCGCTGCGAGCACGCGATGCACGCGCAGCGTGACATCGGCATCCTCGGCGGCATAGGCGGTGGCGCGCTCAATCGTCACTTGCGAGAAGGGGATGCGCGAGGCGCCCTTGCCGGTGACATCGTCATAGGAGAGCGTCGTCAGCCCGCAATGGCGTTTTGCCAGCGCGCCCAGCTCGTGGCTTTCGTTCGCTTCGAGCACATAGGATTCGAGCAGCGTGTCGTGCGCAACGCCAGAGAGTCGAATGCCGTGGTTGGCGAACACATGGCGGTCGTATTTGAGGTGTTGGCCGAGCTTCTTGTGCTGTGGCGATTCGAGCCAGGGCTTGAGCTTCTCCAGTGTCGCCGGCAAAGGCAGTTGCGGCGGCGCGTCGGCATAGCTGTGGCCCAGTGGCAGATACGCGGCCTTGCCCGGTTCGCTGCAGAACGAAATGCCGACCAGTTGTGCCTGCAGCGGGTCGAGCGAGCTCGTCTCGGTATCGAGTGCGACGAGCTCCGCTTTCTGGAGGCGTTCAAGCCAATCAGCCAGTTGCGTTTCGGTAAGGAGGGTTTCGTAGCGGATCGCAGGTTGTGACGAGTTGGCTTCGGCAGCCTCTCCCGTCGCGCCTCGGCCGCTGGCGCCGCTATCTTTCGACCTGTCCGCGATGAGCTGGGCGAGCCAGGTCTTGAAGTCGAGCTCGGCATAGAGCGTCTTGAGCTTTTCGACATCCGGCGCGCCAGGGGTGAGGTCGAGCGCTGGCAGCGCAATGTCGCGTCGCACGGTGACGAGTTTTTTGCCCAGCGGCAGGAAGTCGAGATGCTTGCGCAGATTCTCGCCGACGACGCCGCCGATCTCATTGGCATGGGCGATGACGGCTTCGAGCGAGCCGTACTGCTGCAGCCATTTCGCCGCGGTCTTCGGACCCACTTTGGCGACTCCCGGCACGTTGTCGACGGTATCGCCAACCAGTGCGAGATAGTCGACGATGCATTCCGCTGGCACGCCGAATTTTTCGAGCACCGCCTGGCGATCGAGCTTCTCGTTGCTCATCGTATTCACCAGCGTGATGTGGTCATCGACGAGCTGGGCGAGGTCCTTGTCGCCGGTGGAGATCACGCAATCCTCACCGCGCTGGGCCGCCTCGTGGGCGAGCGTGGCGATCACGTCGTCGGCCTCGACGCCTTCGATGCACAACAGCGGCCAGCCCAGCGCGCGGATCAGTTCGTGCAACGGCGCGATCTGTGCGGCGAGCTCTTCCGGCATTGGCGGCCGATGCGCCTTGTAGTCGGGGTACCACTCCTCGCGGAAGGTCTTGCCCTTGGCGTCGAAGACCACCGCACGGCGCTCGGCTGACGGATAGTCCTGGACGAGCCGGCGCAGCATGTTGACGACGCCGTAGATCGCGCCGGTGGGCTGACCGCTGCGGCTTCTCAGCTCGGGCAGGGCATGAAAAGCGCGGTATAAATACGAGGAACCGTCAACGAGCAGGAGCATGCAGAAGCCATGAGCGCCAAGGACAAATTGCCGCAGATTGCCGACCCCCGGCTGGCGGCGCCCGCCGATTCGGCGCGCGAAGCCTGGCGGGTGTTCGGCATTATGTCAGAGTTCGTCGAGGCCACCGAACGGCTCGCCGGCGTACGGCCTGCGGTGTCGATCTTCGGCTCCGCGCGCATTGCGCCCGATTCGCCGTGGTATCAGAAAACCGAACGCATCGCGCGGCTTTTGTCGGATGCCGGTTTCTCGGTGATCTCCGGGGGCGGCCCAGGCGTGATGGAGGCGGCGAACAAGGGGGCTTATTTCGGCAAGAGTCCGTCGATCGGCCTGAACATTCAGTTGCCGCTGGAGCAGAAGGCGAACCCCTATCAGGACATCTCGCAGAGCTTTCGCCATTTCTTCGCGCGCAAATACATGTTCGTGCGTTTCGCCTCGGCCTACGTCGTGATGCCCGGCGGCTTCGGCACGCTCGACGAGCTGGTCGAGGCGCTGACGTTGATCCAGACCAGGAAGTCGCCGCGCATCCCGTTGATCCTGGTCGGCAACGGCTTCTGGCAGGGTCTGCTCGACTGGTTCCGCGAGCGCCTCGTCGCCGAAGGCATGATCAATCCGGAGGACATGGAGCTGATCCAGGTCATCGACGAACCCGAGGCGATCGTCGCGGCGATCTTCCGCCATTATGAAAGACGCGGCTTCGAGCGCGTTCCCGCGGAACACGATTTGCTGCTCAATTTGTAGATACAATCACACCATCCCGATTTGCGACCGACATGATGCGCCCCTTCTTCTTCCTCCTGCTTGCCGTTGCCCTGCCCGCCGCCGCCCAGACGCCGCCGAAGCTCGAACCCTTGCCCGAGCCGCCTCCGCCTCCCGGGCTGATCGACGATGCCGCGCTCGAGCCCCAGGTGACGATCCGTAAGCAAGGCGAAGACAAGATCGAGGAATATCGGATCAATGGCCGGCTCTACATGATCAAGGTGACGCCGCCCCACGGCAAACCGTATTACCTCGTCGACCGCAAGGGTACTGGCGCCTTTACCCAGGAAGAATCGGCGGTCGGCGACAAGGGCATCGCCGTGCCGTTGTGGGTCATTCACACCTTCTAAAGGATCATCACCCGATGCAGGCCCGCCGCCTGCCCGCACTGCGCGGGGTGTTCTGGTTGTTCGAAGGCTTCCGGCTGTTCCGCCGCAATCCGCCGTTGCTCACCGCGCTGACCCTCGTCTATCTGCTCGCCGTGCAGCTGTTCGCGCTGCTGCCACTGATCGGGCCGGTGCTGTTGCCGCTCCTGTTGCCGATGATGACGTTGATCGTCGCCAATGCTTGCCGCCTCGTGGATCTGAATCAGGTGCCGGGCAAGAATACCCTGCTGCACGGCGTCGCGGGCCATAGTAACAATCTGCCGGGTCTTTTGCGCCTGGGAAGCCTGCAGCTGGCCGGCGCTTTGCTCGTGGTGTTGATCGCGATCCCATTCGGTGGCAGCGAAGACCCCATCGCCGGTGTATTGCTGCCGGGCGGCGAAGGAGAAGCGACGATCGATCCCGCCACCCAGGCCACGCTGCTCGCCAGGCTCGCACAAGTGCTGCTGTTGGCCACACCACTGATCATCGCGTTCTGGTTCGCACCCTTCCTGGTCGGCTGGGATCGCGTCGCGCCGCTGAAGTCGCTGTTCTTCAGCACGGTGGCGAGCCTGCGTAACTGGCGGGCGATGGGAATGTTCTCCATCGCGGCGATCGCTCTCGCCGGGCTGGTGCCAGCGCTGGTGCTGATCGTGCTCGGACAGCTCTCGGAAACGGCGCTCTCGGTCGCCTTCATCGCCTTGCGCATGCTGCTCGTCTTCTTCGTTGCACCGGTGCTGACGGCGAGCATCTACGTCAGTTACCGCGACATCTTCCAGTCCGATGTCTGAGGACCTCGTGTCCGCCAGAAGCCCGATCGGCATCCTCGGCGGCACTTTCGATCCGGTGCATCTGGCGCATCTCGCCCTCGCCCACGCTGGCCTCGATCGGCTCGGTCTGGCCAAGGTGCTCTGGATACCCGCGGGACGGCCGCCGCATCGTGCGCCACCGCTCGCCTCGCCTGCTGACCGGCTCGCGATGGTGACGCTGGCCGTGCGCGACGAGCCGCGCTTCGTGATCGACGACAGTGAAGTGAAGAGCCTTGCGCCGAGCTACACGGTGGCTACCCTCGAACGTCTGCGTGCGTTCTATGGCCCGCAGCAGCCACTGGTGCTGCTGATGGGCGCCGATGCCTTCCGGGGGCTGAACCAATGGCACCGTTGGGAGGACCTGCTGCGCCTCGCCCATCTCGCTGTCGCGACGCGCCCTGGCTATCCGCTGTCCGGGCTCGATCCCGTCTTGGCCGCTTTGCTGGCCCGGTGCCGTGCCACCAGCGCCGAATTTTTGCACCGGCCGGCCGGCGGCATCCATCCTTTCGAGCTTTCTGCCGGCACCGTGTCGGCCACCGAGGTGCGCGCGCTGATCGCGGCCGGCGCAGCGGACCAGCAGCTGCTCGCATTGCTGCCCGCCGCGGTTCTCGACTATATTCGTCAACATAAACTTTATTGCGATTGAAACCATGCACATCCGCAAACTGCAGCGCATCGTCGTCGAAGCGCTCGAAGACGTGAAGGGCAAGGACATCCAGGTCATCAACACGCGCAAGCTCTCAGATCTGTTCGGGCGCATCGTCATCGCCAGCGGCGATTCGACCCGCCATGTGCGTGCGCTGGCCAGGAATGTCGAAGAGAAAGTGCGCGCCGCCGGCGGCGAGATCCTGGGTGTCGAAGGCGAGGAGGCGGGAGAATGGGTGCTGGTCGATTGCGGTGATCTCGTCTGCCATGTGATGCTGCCGAAAACCCGTGCCTATTACGATCTCGAGGCGCTCTGGCAGACGAAATCCACCTCCAGCGCCCGTGCCGTCGCAAGCGCGTGAGACTGATCGTGATCGCCGTCGGTACCCGTCTGCCGGAATGGATGAATACCGGCTTCCGCGAATACGCGCAGCGCTTGCCGCGGGAACTGCCGCTCGACCTCGTCGAAATCAAACCCGAGTCACGCGCTTCCGGCAAGAGCGTCCCGGCACTGCTTGCCGCCGAGGCCCGACGCATCGAAGCCGCGCTGCCCGCCCGCTGTCGCCGTGTCGTGCTCGACGAACGCGGCGAAGCGCTCGATACGCCCGGATTGGCGCGGCGGCTGATCGACTGGATGGGTGCGGGCAGCGATGTCGCCCTGCTGATCGGCGGGCCCGATGGCCTCGATCCTGCCCTGAAGGCGAGCGCTCAAGAGACACTGCGCCTGTCGTCGCTGACGCTGCCCCACGGTTTGGCGCGCGTCGTGCTCGCCGAGGCACTCTACCGCGCCCACAGCCTGAACGCGGGGCATCCCTATCACCGCGCTTGACATGGATCATCAGGAGGCGCGCATTTACCTCGCTTCGCAGAGCCTGCGGCGGCGCGAACTGCTGAAACAAATTGGCGTGCGCTTCGACCTGCTGCTGTTCCGTGGTGGGCCACGCGCCGATCCAGAAACCGACGAAACGCCTTTGCCGGGCGAGGCGCCCGAAGTCTATGCGTTGCGTGTGGCGAGCGCCAAGGCGCGTCATGGCCTGCGGCTGCAGACGCTACGCCATCTGCCGCCGCGCCTGATTCTCGCCGCCGATACCACCCTCGATCTCGATGGCGAGATCATCGGCAAGCCGCGTGATGCCGCTGCCGCGCTGCGGCTATTGCAGCGCCTCGCCGGCCGCAGCCACCGTGTGCTGACCGCGGTCGCGGTGGCACATCAGTCACGCCTCGAGACGCGTCTGTCGGTCAGCGAGGTGCGCTTCCGTGATCTCGATGAGGCCGAAGTGCGCCGTTACGTCGCTACGGGAGAGCCGCTCGACAAGGCCGGCGCCTATGGCATCCAGGGCCGCGCGGCGATGTTCGTCGCGGAGGTGCGGGGTAGCCCTTCCGGTATTGCCGGGCTGCCGCTCTGCGAGACAGCTACGCTGCTCAAGGAATTCGGTTATCCGCTATGAGTGAAGAGTTCCTCATCAACATCACGCCGCAAGAGACGCGTGTTGCCCTGATGGAACAGGGCACCGTGCAGGAGTTGCATATCGAGCGTGCCGGCGGCCGCGGCATCGTCGGCAACATCTATCTTGGCAAGGTGGTGCGCGTGCTGCCGGGCATGCAGTCGGCATTCGTGGAGATCGGTCTGGAGCGCACCGCCTTTCTCCATGTCAACGACATCCTGAGCGAGAAGAACGGCAATGCCCGGCCCATCGAGCGGCTCATTGCCGAGGGCGAGACGCTGATGGTGCAGGTGCAGAAGGACCCGATCGGCAGCAAAGGCGCGCGTCTGACGACGCAAATTTCGCTCGCCGGCCGGCTGCTCGTCTATCTGCCGCAGGAAAAGCACATCGGCATTTCGCAGAAGATCGAGGACGAAGCCGGCCGTGAAGCCCTGCGCAGCCGCATCCAGCGCCTGCTGCCGGCGGACGAGACGGGCGGCTTCATCGTGCGCACGATGGCCGAAAACGCCTCGGATGACGAACTGGCCGCGGACATCGCCTATCTTTCGCGCCTGTGGCAGGAAATCCGCCATCGGGCGCAAAACGCAACCGCACCGGCGCTGCTGCATCACGATCTGACCCTGGCCCAACGCGTGCTGCGCGATCTCGCCGGCCCGGACACCCGACGCATCCTCGTCGATTCGCGCGAGAACTTCCACAAGCTGCATGCCTTTGCCGAAGAATTCATGCCCCAACTCGCCGGCCTGCTCAGCCACTACACTGGCGAACGGCCGTTGTTCGACTTGTATGGCGTCGAGGACGAAATCCAGAAGGCGTTGGCGCGCCGCGTCGATCTGAAGTCGGGCGGTTATCTGATCATCGACCAGACCGAGGCGCTGACCACGATCGACGTCAACACCGGCGCCTTCATCGGCGCCCGCAATTTCGACGACACGATCTTCAAGACCAATCTCGAAGCGGCACAGACCATCGCGCGGCAGTTGCGCCTGAGGAACCTGGGCGGCATCATCATCGTCGATTTCATCGACATGGAGTCACCGGAACACCGTAACGCCGTGCTCGCCGAACTGAACAAGGCGCTTGCGCGCGATCACACGCGCATCACGCTGAATGGCTTCACCCAGCTCGGTCTCGTCGAAATGACGCGCAAGCGCACGCGCGAATCGCTAGCGCAGATCCTCTGCGAGCCCTGCCCGACCTGTGATGGGCGTGGTATCGTGAAGACCGCTCGCACGGTCGCCTTTGAAATCCTGCGTGAGCTGTTGCGCGAGGCGCGCCAGTTCGATGCCCGCGAGATGCGCGTGCTCGCTTCCCCGGCGGTGACCGATCTGTTCCTCGACGAAGAATCGCAGGCGCTGGCGATGCTTTCCGATTTCATCGGCCGCACCATCTCACTGCAGGCCGAGCCGAGCTACACTCAGGAGCAGTACGATATCGTGCTGTTGTGATCAAAAAAGAGGAGAAAAAGGATGACCCCAGAGAGCAAAAACCCGGATTTCGACAGCCTCTTGCCTGCCGTGCACCTGGATCGCCGCGGTTTCGTCATCACCGCGCTGGGCGCGGGCTTCGCGCTGGCCGTTCAGCCGGTGATGGGCCAGACCGTCATTCGCACCGACACAGAGGGGCTGGATGCTGGCGAGGTGCGGATCGGCGAGCTGCCCGCCTATCGGGCGATGCCGCAGGGCGGCAGGAATCTCCCGATCATCCTCGTCGTCTCGGAGATCTTCGGCGTGCATGAATACATCGCCGACGTCTGCCGGCGACTCGCCAAGCGAGGCTATCTCGCCATTGCACCCGAGCTGTTTTTCCGTTATGGCGACCCGAGGAAAATTTCCAACGTCTCGGAAATTCTCGATGCGATCGTGTCGAAAGTAGCGGACCGGGAAGTGCTGGCCGATCTCGATGCCTGCGCGGCCTGGGCGGCGAATAATGGCGGCGATGGCAAGCGCCTCGGTATCACCGGCTTCTGCTGGGGCGGTCGTATCACCTGGCTGTATACCGCGCACAATCCGAACGTCAAGGCCGCCGTGGCCTGGTATGGTCGTATCGACGGCGAAGTCAATGAACGCACCCCGAAATGGCCGCTCGATGTCGCCGGCGAGATCAAGGGCGCGGTGCTCGGTCTTTACGGCGGTAAGGATCAGGGCATTCCCCTCGAGGATGTCGAGGCGATGCTGCAGGCGCTCAAAAAAGCGGGTGGCAGATCGCAGATCCATGTCTATCCCGACGCCGGCCATGCCTTCCATGCCGACTATCGGCCGACCTACCGCAAGGAAGCCGCCGAGGACGGCTGGCAACGGATGCTCGCCTGGTTCAAGCAGCACGGGCTGTAGAACCGACTTTCGCTGACGGGGTGCCGTCCCGCCAGCGCCGAGTATCCGAAAC
>CAYZII010000013.1:0-34592 GCA_964478415.1 uncultured Methyloversatilis sp. | reverse complement strand
AAGGGCATCCCCGCGATATGTGACAACGAATCTCGGCACAGGCTTCATGCCCATCTCATGCGACATCTTTTGCCGCGTCATCGACAATCTCGGTGATGCCGGCGTTGCCTGGCGGCTGGCGCGGCAGCTGGCCGTCGAGCACGGCTGGCAGGTACGGCTGTGGATCGATGATCCGAGCCCGATCGAGGGGTTTGCCCCGGGGCAGCGCAGCGTGGCGGTCCACCGCTGGGAGAGCGATTTCCCGGACGTCGCCGCCGCTGACGTGGTGATCGAGGCATTCGCCTGCGATCCGCCACCGCGCTATGTGGCGGCGATGAAGCAACGTGCCAAACCACCGGTGTGGATCAATCTCGAGTATCTGTCGGCCGAGGATTGGGTGGTGGGTTGTCATGGCCTGCCCTCCCCTCAGCGGGGCTTACTAAAATATTTTTTCTTCCCTGGTTTCGTGCCGGGTACAGGCGGCTTATTGCGCGAACGCGATCTTGCCGTGCCGCCAGCGCCGAGTTTTGGCAAAGCACTGGACATTTCGCTGTTCTGCTATCACAACCCGCAGCTACCTAAACTGTTGGCCGCCTGGCGCGATGGCGACCAACCGATCCGATTGCATGTCTGTGACGGGTTGGCGAGCGAACAGGTCGAGCGCTGGTTGGGTAAGCCTTTGCCGGCGAGCGTTGGCTCGTTGCAGCTGCTGGCCCAGCCTTTCCTACCGCAAACCGAATACGATGCGCTGCTCGCACGTTGTCACCTGAATTTCGTGCGCGGCGAGGATTCTTTCGTGCGTGCCCAATGGGCACAGCGGCCCTTCGTCTGGCAGGCCTATCCTCAAGCCGAACAGGCACATCTGGTGAAACTCGAGGCTTTCCTGAGTCTCTATACGGAGGATGAGGTGGTAAAGGATTTTTTCCGCGCCTGGAATGGTGCCGGCCTGCTCGATTGGCCGGCTTTTGCCGCGCGCCTGCCTGCGCTGGCGGCCCAGGCCTCACGCTGGGCTCAGAAGATCGCCGCCCACGGCGATCTGGCTTCGAATCTGGTCAAGTTTTGTCTGGCTCGGCTATAATTCGCCGCTTTCTTTTTCAGCCAGGCATTCGATATGAAAACCGCACAGGAACTGCGCACCGGCAACGTCATCATGGTCGATGGCCAGCCGCTCGTGATCCAGAAACACGAATACAACAAGTCCGGCCGCAATGCCGCGGTCGTCAAGTTCAAGTTCAAGAACCTGCTCACCGGCGCACCGTCCGAGGCCGTCTATAAGGCCGACGACAAGTTCGAGCAGATCATTCCGGAACGCAAGGAATGCACCTATTCCTACTATGCCGATCCGATGTATGTCTTCATGGACGCCGAGTACAACCAGTACGAGGTCGAGGCCGAGAACATGGCCGACGCGATCCCCTATCTCGAAGACGGCATGCCGGTCGAGGTGGTGTTTTTCGAGGGCAAGGCGATCGCCGTCGAACTGCCTACCACGGTGGTACGCGAAGTCGAATACACCGAACCGGCCGTCAAGGGCGACACCTCGGGCAAGGTGATGAAGCCCGCGCGCATCAAACCTTCCGGCATGGAAGTGATGGTGCCGATCTTCATCGACATCGGCGACAAGATCGAGATCGACACGCGCACCGGCGAATACAAGGGGCGCGCGAAGTAAGCCTCGGCGCTGCGTGTTCAGCGTGAGGGACGGCTTCGGCCGTCCCTTTTCATTTGCCGATCCTCTCGATCACCCAGCGCGTCACGGTGCCTGTGGCGTGGGCGCACTTGTCGCCGCGCGCTGCGGTGAAGGCCTTGTATTCATCGGCGTTCCACATATCGTAGGTTCTGCCGGCAAACCGCTGTTGCAGTTCGGCGCAGGTCACCCCACCGAATTCACTGCGGAAGCGTTCGACGAGCTCTTTGCACTTCTTGAAGTTGTTGATGTAACGCCCGCGATCGAGCTTGTCACGGTCGCGACCGTATTTCGTCGAGAGCGCGACCAGGCCGCCAGTCAGCGCACCGCACATGCCCCGGCCATCAGCCCACCGCCGCCGGAAAGCCCATGCACCGCCTTGATCGTCGCATCATCGATGCCGCCGACCAATTCCTGCACGGTGGCCAACACGCATTGCGGACAACAGCCGTAATCCAGCTCATAGCGCAACGCCTTGGCATAAGCCTGTTCTGCTAAGCCAGCTTTTTCATCGTCGTTCATGATTTTCCTCGACTATCATCAAATGCTGATATTCTTGAAGAATTCACGGCGAGGATGTTGACCCATCTCAAAAAAACCTATGCTTTGCCGGGCCCAGGCAAGTCGCCGGCCAGGCGTCGGACGACCTGACGCCCTGCCTGCCAGAGCATTTCTTCTTTGAGCTGCTGCCAGCTCAGTGCCGGCCGAGTGGGCAGCAGACGCCTGATACGCGCGGCTCGGCCAGGATCAAGGCGCGCTTGCCAATGATCCAGCACTGCTTCTGCCGCGGAAGGATCGTTGCAGATCAGCAGCATGTCACAGCCGGCTTCCCAGGCCCCCGCGACACGCTCGAGGATGCCGCCGGCGACACTCGCACCAGCCATCGACAGATCATCGCTGAAAATCACGCCGTCGAAACCCATTTCAACGCGCAACATCTGCAGCCAGCGCTTGGAAAAGCCTGCTGGCAAAGAATCGACGCACGGATAGATCACGTGCGCCGGCATCACCGCATCGAGATGTTTGCCGGCGATCAGTTCGCGGAAGGGCAGCAGATCCTCGGACATCACGGCCAGGTCGCGCGTATCCACCGGAATGGCCACGTGTGAATCGGCCTCCACCCAGCCGTGTCCCGGAAAATGTTTGCCACAGCAAGCCATGCCGGCTTGTTTGATGCCGTTGATCAAGCCGCCGGCCAAGGCGATCACCGCGTGCGGATCGCGATGAAATGCCCGGTCGCCGATCACGCCGCTGCGTCCCCAGTCGAGGTCGAGCACCGGCGTGAACGACAGATCGACACCACAGGCACGCAGCTCGGCGGCCAGCACGAACCCCAGCATGCGTGCGGTCTCGACGCTGGCGTGAGGAGCTTTGTCCCACCAGACGCCAAGCTTACGCATCGGCGGGATGGCCGTGAATCCCTCGCGGCAGCGCTGGACACGGCCGCCCTCGTGATCGATCGCGATCAGCAGCGGTGGATCGCGCAGCGCATGAATTTCGCCACACAACGCCGCGAGCTGTTCTGGATCCTGATAGTTGCGGGCAAACAGGATCACGCCACCCACCAGCGGATGATGCAGGCGTGCGCGCTCCTCCACAGTCAGCCTCGGCCCCGCCAGGTCGATCATCAATGGCCCGAGCATCAACGCTGCTCCACGACGACGAAAGCCACCGCCAAATCGGCTTCGTCTGACAATGACAGGTGGCAGACGAGACCGCGTGCCGCGAGCCACCCGGCCAGGGCATCGGAAAACTCGAAGTACGGCTTTCCCAGCCTATCGTGCCGCAGCGCGATCGCAGTGAGCAGCACCGGGGCGCGGATGCCGGTGCCGAGCGCCTTGCCGAGCGCCTCCTTGGCGGCAAAACGCTTGGCGAGGAAGCGCCCAGGATCGACGCTGGCGCGACATTCGTCCCGCTCCAGTGGCGCCAGCAGACGCTCCAGCGCCCGTTCGCCATGTCGCTGCCAGAGCGCGCGCATGCGCACGATGGCGACGAGATCGCTGCCGATGCCGTAAATCACCGTGCGGCCGCCTCGCGCAGCAAGGCTTTCATCTCCCGCACCGCTTCGCGTAAGCCGACGAACACGGCACGGCTGACGATGCTGTGCCCGATATGCAGTTCGCACAGGCCGGACAAGGCTGCCACCGGTTGCACGTTGGCGTAAGTGAGCGCATGACCGGCATTGAAACGTAAGCCCCGCTCGATGAGTGCCGCCCCGCCAGCGCCGATTTTGCGCAATTCCTCCTGCACCGCGCTGCTGGCGACATCCCGCCCGTGCGCATGGAAAGCATGCGCGTAAGGGCCGGTGTGGATTTCCCCCGCCTGCGCACCGACACGATGCGTCGCCTCGATCTGACGCAGCTCGGCATCGATAAAGAGGCTGACATAGACGCCCGCCTCGTTGAGGCGCGCAACGACTTCCTTGAGTCGCCCCTCCTGCCCGGCCACGTCGAGTCCACCTTCGGTAGTGATCTCGTGGCGCCCCTCGGGCACCAGTGTGGCCATCTCGGGTTTCAGGCGGCAGGCGATCGCGACCATTTCGTCGGTGGCCGCCATTTCGAGGTTCAGCTTCACCTGCACGGTCTGGCGCAGCAGCTCGACATCCCGGTCGATGATGTGGCGCCGGTCTTCACGCAGATGCACGGTGATGCAGTCGGCGCCGCCCAGTTGCGCCTCATGCGCGGCAGCTACCGGATCGGGCTCATAAGTGCGGCGCGCCTGACGCAAGGTGGCCACATGGTCGATATTGACGCCCAGATGAATCATGGCTTCTCCACTCAAATGTCTTGCAAGTCGATGAAAACGCGCCGCGTCTGCAACGGCTGGCCATCCAGGTAATGCGTCAGCAAAACACGCATCAACTGTTTGGCCTCGCTCAGCGTACGCGGGTCGGCGTAATTATCCTCCGCGAGATCGCGCAGCGTCTTGCCGCTGAGTGGCTGTCCGACGACGGTTTCTGCGGCCGGTACCGCGCCGCGCTCGATCTGGTAGCGATAGCTTTGCTGCGCCTCGATCGGCCGGCCATGTATATCGTGATCGAGCCGCAGACCATAGCCGAGTTCGCGCAGTAGTGTTTTTTCGAAACGGCGCAACTCGGCGGCATCGAGCGCACCACGCCCGAGAGTCGCCAGCGCGATGCCATAGGCATCGAAGAGGTCGGGATGGGGATCCTCGCGCGGCAGTAGCTTGAGCAACAGCTCGTTCAGATAAAAACCGGCCAACAAGGCCGGACCAGCCAAAAGCGGCTGACCACCGAGCCATTCCGCCTTGGCCAATGTCTTGACCTCGCCACCCCCGAACCAGGACAGTTCGAGCGGCTGGAACGCCTGCAGGACGCCACGCAGCGCCGAACGCGGCCGGCGCGCCCCACGCGCGAGCAGCGCCAGCCGGCCATGCGCACGTGCGAAGACTTCGAGGATCAGGCTGGTTTCACTGTACGGGTAACTGTGCAGCAGAAACGCGGCTGCACCCTCGATCCGCTGACGCGGGGGACTCATTGATAACCCAGACTCTTCAATGCGCGCTCATCGTCGGTCCAGCCGCTTTTCACCTTCACCCAGGTTTCCAGCCAGACCTTGCCGCCGAACAATGCTTCCATGTCCTTGCGCGCCGCACTAGCGATGCGTTTCAGACGCTCGCCCCCCTTGCCGATGACGATCGCCTTGTGGGCCTCTTTCTCGACGATCACTGCGGCATGGATACGCCGCAATCCGCCTTCTTCCTCGAACTTTTCGATCTCGACCGTCAGCCCATAAGGCAGTTCATCGCCGAGGTTGCGGAAGAGTTTCTCGCGCAACAGCTCCGCCGCCAGAAAACGCTCCGAGCTGTCGGTAAGCTCATCCGGCGCAAACAGCGGCGGCCCTTCCGGCAGATACTTACCGGCAACCCCGAGCAGCGTGTCCAGGTTCTTGCCCTTCTCGGCGCTCACCGGCACGATGTCGGCAAACGCGTGCTCCTTTGACAGCATCGCGATCAACGGCAGCAGCGTGTTCTTGTTCGCCAGGCGGTCGATCTTGTTGACCACCAGCACCACCGGCTTGTCTGCCGGCAGGCGGGCGAGCACGGCACGATCCTCATCACGCCAGCGCCGGGCATCGATCACGAACAGGATCACATCCACATCGGCAAGGACGGCGCTCACGGTGCGATTCATCGCGCGATTGAGCGCCGTGCGGTATTCGGTCTGGAAACCCGGCGTATCGACGAAAACGTACTGACGCGTCTCGGTCGTCAGGATGCCGTGGATGCGGTGCCGTGTGGTCTGCGCCTTGCGTGAGGTGATGCTCAGCTTTGCGCCCACCAGACGGTTCATCAGCGTCGACTTGCCGACATTCGGGCAGCCGACGATCGCCAGATAGCCGGCACGAAAATCTTCTGCCACGCTGCTCATACGCCGCTCAATTTCGCCAAGGCCCTCTGCGCGGCTTCCTGCTCGGCCGCACGCCGGCTCGTTCCCCGGCCAGTGACGCTGATATCGAGACTGGGAATGTTGCAGGCAACCACGAATTCCTGGGCATGGGCATCGCCGAGCGTTTCCTGCAGCATGTATTGAGGCAATGGCAGGCGGTGCCCCTGCAGCCATTCCTGCAATGCGGTCTTGGCATCCTTGCTGGCTTTGCGCGGATCGATTTGCGCGATACGGTCACGATAGAGTTTCTCGATCGTCGCTAGCGCAGCATCGAACCCTGCATCGAGACAGACTGCGCCGAACACGGCTTCCAGCGCATCGGCAAGGATCGACGGACGCCGGAAACCGCCACTTTTCAGCTCGCCCTCGCCGAGCCGCAACGCATTGCCGAGGCCCAGCGTGGTGGCGATTTCCGCGAGTGTTTCCTGGCGCACCAGACTGGCGCGCAGCCTGGAAAGCTCACCCTCCTTCAATGCCGGAAACTGGCGGAACAGCAACATCGCGACCGCGCAGTTGAGCACGCTGTCGCCCAGGAATTCGAGCCGCTCGTTATGGGGCGAAGAATGACTGCGGTGCGTCAGCGCCTGGCGCAGCAGTTCGGGCTGCGCGAAATGATGCCCCAGGGCCTGTTCGAGCCGCGCAACTGACAAACCTACTCCTTCGAAGAACCCGAGAAATCGAGCAGCAGACTGACATTCCCAAACAGCGGGATACGTTTTTCATAGGCGAAGGAGACAACGATCTTGCCGCCTTCTTTGGTGACATCCAGATCCGCTCCGCTAATCGATGTAATGTAATCGACATTGGCCTGGCGGTCGAAGGCGTCACGAATCTGCTTGACGGTCGTCTCGGGGCTTGCTGCCGAGGTCACTTTTTTCAACGAGGCGATGATTTGCCGATATTCGATGTATTCCGGCACCATCTTCATGCCCAGCAGGGCGAGGAGTGCAACCACGAAGACGGCCATCAGCAGGCCGGAAAGCGATATGCCACGTTGCTGCTGTGCGTTCATTTCTTCCCCTTGCCAGATCGTGCGTCATCAACGGAAACCGCCGATGCGCTTCAGATCGCCAAAATTGAACCAGATGTAAAACGCCTTGCCGACGAGGTTTTCGTCTGGCACGAAGCCCCACACCCGGCTATCCTGGGAATTATCGCGGTTATCCCCCATGACGAAATAATGACCGGGCGGTACTTCGCAAACGAAGCCCTCGGTATTGTAGATGCATTTGTCGCGGTGAGGAAACTGCATCACATGCGGTACATAGGCCGGCGCCTCGTCCTCGATCAGCAGCGCATGCACCCTCTGGCCGAGCTTTTCTTCGTAGAGAGGGGTATATAACAAGCGTTCGGCGTCGAAATAATCCCCGACGCGCCGCATTTCGATCGGTTCTCCATTGATGGTCAGCCGCTTGTTCTGATAGGCCACCTTGTCGCCGGGCAGGCCGACGACACGCTTGATGTAATCGAGGGACGGATCCGGCGGATAGCGGAACACCACGACATCACCCCGCTGCGGCGCCCCGATCTCGATGACCTTTTTGTTGAGCACCGGCAGACGGATGCCATAAACATATTTATTGACGGCGATGAAGTCGCCGACCAGCAGGGTCGGAATCATCGAACCGGATGGAATCTTGAACGGCTCGACGAGAAAAGAGCGCAAGAGGAACACCACCAGAATGACAGGGAAGAAACTCGCACCGTATTCGACCCAGAGGGGTTCCTTGGCATCGGGAGCGCGGCGCTTGCGGAAGACTAAACGGTCGGCCAGCCACAACACGCCGCTGATCACCAGCAGGACAAACAGAATCAATGCAAAATTCATGATGCTCCCAAGGGGCGGTTATTTTTCATCGACACGCAGTACGGCCAGAAAGGCTTCCTGGGGAATCTCCACGCTGCCGACCTGCTTCATGCGTTTCTTGCCGGCCTTCTGCTTTTCCAGCAGTTTCTTCTTGCGCGTCACGTCGCCGCCGTAGCATTTCGCCAGCACGTCCTTGCGCAGTGCCTTGACGTTCTCGCGCGCGATGATCGTCGAACCGATCGCTGCCTGGATGGCAACGTCGAACATCTGGCGCGGGATCAGGCTGCGCATCTTGGCGGCGAGCTCCCTGCCCCGATACTGAGCATTGGCACGATGGACGATCACCGAAAGCGCATCGACGCGATCGCCGTTGATCAGGATGTCGAGCTTGACGACATCGGCAGCGCGATACTCTTTGAATTCGTAATCAAGCGAGGCATAACCGCGCGAGACCGATTTGAGCTTGTCGAAGAAATCGAACACCACTTCGGCGAGCGGCATCTCGTAAATGAGATGCACCTGGCGACCGTGGAACCGCATGTCGACCTGGTGGCCGCGTTTCGCTTCACACAACGTGATCACCGCGCCGAGGTAATCCTGCGGCACGAAAATCTGCGTGGTGATGATCGGTTCGCGGATTTCCTCGATCTTCTGCGCTTCCGGCAGTTTCGATGGGTTTTCGACGAAGAGTTCGCTGCCATCGCGCAATTTGACCTGGTAAACCACTGTCGGCGCCGTCGTGATCAGGTCCTGGTCGAATTCACGTTCCAGCCGCTCCTGGACGATCTCCATATGCAACAGGCCCAGGAAACCGCAGCGGAAGCCAAAACCAAGCGCCTGCGAGACCTCCGGTTCGAAATGCAGCGCGGCATCGTTGAGCTGCAGCTTTTCCAGTGCTTCGCGCAGCGAGTCGTACTGGTTCGCTTCAACCGGGTAAAGGCCGGCAAACACCTGTGGCTTGACCTCCTTGAAACCCGGCAGGGGTTCGGCTGCGGGACGATCGGCCAAGGTCACCGTGTCGCCGACCTTGGCGGCCTTCAGCTCCTTGATACCGGAGATGATGAAACCAACCTCGCCAGCCGAGAGCTTCTCGCGCGTCTGCGATTTCGGCGTGAACACCCCCACCTGTTCGCACAGATGCACAGCGCCGGTCGACATCAGACGGATCTTGTCCTTGGCGCGCAGGCAGCCATCGACGACGCGCACCAGCATCACGACACCGACATAATTGTCGAACCACGAGTCGATGATCAGCGCTTTGAGCGGCGCCACAGGATCACCCTGTGGCGGGGGAACGCGCGCAATCACCGCTTCGAGGATGTCATCCACACCCATGCCGGTTTTCGCCGAACAGGGGATCGCATCGGAGGCATCGATGCCGATCACTTCCTCGATCTCGGCGCGGGCGTTGTCCGGATCGGCCTGGGGTAGATCCATCTTGTTAAGCACTGGAATGACTTCGACGCCCAGTTCGATCGCGGTATAGCAATTCGCCACGGTCTGCGCCTCAACGCCTTGCGAGGCATCGACGACCAGTAGCGCCCCTTCGCAGGCCGACAGGCTACGTGACACTTCATAAGAAAAATCGACGTGCCCCGGCGTGTCGATCAGATTGAGGTTGTAGCGTCGGCCATCTCGTGCCTGATACCACAGCGCGGCCGTCTGCGCCTTGATAGTGATACCGCGCTCGCGCTCGATGTCCATCGAATCGAGCACCTGCTCCGCCATTTCGCGTTCTGACAGGCCGCCGCAGCGCTGAATGATGCGGTCGGCGAGCGTCGACTTGCCGTGGTCGATATGAGCGATGATCGAGAAGTTTCGGATGTGCTGCACGAAAAACAAAGGCGCTTTTGAAGCGCCTGAAAAAAAGCGACCGGCGGATTTTATCGGATGGGTGATGACGGCGAAAGGCTTGAGCCTTTCGCGCCCGAAGAGGTCTGTCTTCCTTACCTCTCCGGCGTTCCCTTGATCGTCACGAAGGTTTGGCTGTCCCCGCGCTTGACGAGCAGGGTCACGATGGCCTCCTTGTCGAGCTTCGCCAGCTGACCGTTGAACTGCTCGACCGAGCGGATTTCGGTCTGCACACCCTTCTGGATCAGGGCGAGGATCACGTCACCAGGACGCAGATCGGTACGCCCCCCGTTCTTCACATCCTCGACGATCAGGCCATGACGGATGCCGAGCTGACGTTTTTGCTCCGCCGTTGGCTCGGACAGCACAAGGCCGAGACGATTCGCCGGCTGGGCCTCTGCTGGCTTGCCACGCCGGGCAAGATGCCCCGCCGGTTCATCTCGCAACTCGCCGACGGTCACGGTGAGATCCTTGGTGGCCCCACCACGCCAGATCTGCACCGGCACCCGTGTGCCTGGTTTGGTATTGCCGACGATGCGCGGCAGATCCGACGATTGCGACACCGCCTTGTCGTTGAAGCGCAGGATCACGTCGCCCGCCTCGATCCCTGCCTTGTCCGCCGGGCTGCCTTTCTCGACCGAGGCCACCAGCGCACCTTGAGGTTTGGCCAGCCCAAACGATTCGGCAAGTTCCGGGGTCACTTCCTGGATCGCGACACCGATGCGGCCACGATGTACCTTGCCCGATACGCGCAGTTGGGCCTGCACCTCCATCGCCACATCGATCGGGATCGCGAACGAAATACCCTGGTAGCCCCCTGAACGACTGTAGATCTGCGAGTTGATGCCGACCACTTCGCCCTTCATATTGAACAACGGCCCGCCCGAATTGCCGGGGTTGATCGCGACGTCGGTCTGGATGAACGGCACATAGGTTTCATCCGGCAGCGAGCGCCCCTTGGCGCTGACGATGCCGGCGGTGACGCTGTTTTCGAAGCCGAACGGTGAGCCGATCGCCACCACCCATTCGCCGACACGCAACTTGTTCGGATCGCCCAGTGTGACGACGGGCAGATTGCGCGCCTCGATCTTGATCAATGCCACGTCGGTGCGCTTGTCGGCACCGATCACCTTGGCCTTGAACTCGCGTTTGTCAGTCAGCTTGACGATCACCTCATCGGCGCCCTCGACGACATGGGCATTGGTCAGGATGTAACCGTCGCTGCTGATGATGAAACCAGAACCGAGCGAGCGGTTCTGGAACTGGAATTCGCGCGGAACGCCTGGAATGCGCGGAAACATGTGCGGCGCGAATCGCTTGAAGAATTCATAGGCCGGATCATCTTCATCAAACGGAAAGCCTCCGAAGCGCTGGCCGCGCACGACCTGGGTCGCGCTGATGTTGACGACGGCAACCCCCTGTTTCGCCGCCAGATCGGCGAAGTCGGGCAACTGTGCTTGCGCCTGGAGAATGAACAACCCCAGACCAATGGCCAATAGCCAGTTTTTCATCCAGTGTTTCAGCATCATTCTCGATCCTTGAAAAAAATGGTCGTAGGTGACGGCGATTTGAAATCCAAAGACAAAATTGGTTCCCGCTGCTGCGATTCAAGTCCATATTTACGCAACAGGAAGACGCCCGCCCCCAAACCGAGCAGCATTGCAATGAATGTCACGATCTCGCTGCCGATCCAGGCTGTGGCTGCCAATGCGGCGGCCAGGGCCAGCAGCAAGGGCATGCCATACGCCAGCCAGGCTGCGCGCAACACCACACCGTCGGCGGCGCGAATGATCACCTCATCGCCGGGTTGGGCGCCGATCGTGTTCGGCAGACGGAGCAACAAAGGTTTTCTCTGGTGTAGCTCCGTCCGGTCAGCCTCCAACGTGCTGGCACCGCAACTGCCGGATTGCGCGCAACTGCCGCAGGCGCTACCTGGGCCGCTGGCTTGAACCCAGGCGTAACGGCCCTCGAGCCGCACCACGATCGCCTCCGTCTGGTTCATTTGCCGCGTACCCCGATGCCAGCGGCGAAATGCCGAATCGCTTCGGGGGGCAGATCGCCCATCACGACGATCTGGTGACCGCCAATGACGCGTTTTGCGACCGAGAGCGCACCCATCGTGCTAAAGCTCTCCTCACCCCGCTCTTGTGGCCCAGGCAACGGGGAAATGAATACCGAGAAGGCGGCCAGACCGTCAGAGAAGACCCAATGCAACATCGCAGCTTCCTTGCCTTCATTGCCAAAGGCGCGTCGCAGCGCAGTCAATTTGCGAAAACCCGGCAGCTCGTTGCCGAACACCCACGGCACGTCCTCGCGCAAGCCGCTCAAGCGGGCATGACGGATGCGCCAGTTTTCCCTCGCGGCCGAAGCATATTTCGATTTCAACGCTTCCTCAGGAATCGGCTTGCCAATGGAAAGATCGGTGAAAGCCAGCGATTCGAGCACCGCGCCGTTGGCATCGACGATGTCCGCCCGCAACAGCAGCCCAGACTGCGAATCCACCCACAGACGCTGACCATAGCGCCACCCATCCCGCGGATCAAGGCGGATGGTCTGACAGTCGAAGCCAGCGATACGCTCGGTACCGCCGGGACGAATCAGATAATGATCGTGCAGATTGCCCAGCCCTTCGCCCAGCAAAGCCGGGAAATTACGACGCACGCTACGCTGCTCGATGATCACCAGCCGATTCTCCGGCAGGTAGCAGCTGACCTCGTCGTCCTGGCGGATCACTTCGCGCGGGCTGCCGTCGAGCGTCTCGAGTTTTTCGTGTTGCTTCCCTTGGCCCGTCAGATGGTGGATACGTGAGGTCTCGATCCGGTTACCACTGCGATAGACGAAAGTACCGCTGTAGCTCAACGTCTCGGCCGCCTTCGAGGCGCGTTGCAGCCACAGCAGGCCTTCCGTCTGGATGGGCATCGTCTGCCCCCACGCCTGTGGGGCGAGGCCGCCGACCAACAGCCAGAGCCAACCGACGCATCCGAGCAGCTTCATGGCCGTTGTGGGGCTGTGAGCGCCACGGTACGGATCTGCCGCACGGGCTCGGCCAGGCGCACCGTCGCCGCCTGCGCCTGATGTGCCAACAGATATTCCTGCATCTGCGCAGAGGTCGCCGAAGCCGGGGGCACAGCGTCCGCTGCGACCGGCGAGGATGCCGTCCCGCCAGCGCCGAATTTGCGCACGGCCTCCGCGCTGCGCTGCTGGACGACATTCCGCACCGGGGAGGGCGCGGCTGCGATTTTGACGGTGCCATTCCCGACGGGGTGCGCAACATCGCCGAGGGCTACCCAGCCGACCACCACAACACCGGCAATCGAGGCCGCCAGCGCCAGCAGCGGATGGGGACGCGGCCGCTGCTCGCGCAGATTGCGCGGTGCGAGCACGACGGGCTCCTCCGCCACCCGCGCCATCACAGTTGCCGTAAGATCTACCACCGGCGCACTTTCACCACGCAGACTCTCTCCGATCAGCCAATAGGTGCGCCAGCGTTCTGGATCGTCCAAACTCGCGCGTATTGCTGCCTCGGCTTCGTGCTCATCGACTTCGCCGTCGACCAAGGCGGAGATTTTCATCGCTCGTTGTGTTTCCATGAGTTTCTCCATCCACTACCAGCGCTGGTGTGGCGCGGTATCGAGCAGGGGTCGCAAGCGCGCAGCGATCGCCTCGCGGGCACGGAAGATACGCGAGCGCACCGTGCCGATCGGGCAATTCATCACCGTGGCGATCTCCTCATAGGACAGGCCCTCGATCTCGCGCAGAGTGATCGCCATCCGTAAGTCCTCGGGCAAAGCCTCCATCGCCGCATGCACTGCAGCCCCAATCTGACGGGACATCAACTCCCCTTCGGGTGTCGTCTCGTCGCGCAACAGCACGGTATCCTCGATGCCCTCGGTCTCCGCGTCGCCAACCTCGCTGATCGTTGGCATGCGACGGCCGTGCGCCAGCAACCAGTTCTTCGCGGTATTCACACCGATGCGATACAGCCAGGTATAGAACGCACTCTCGCCGCGGAAGTTCGGCAAAGCCCGATAGGCCTTGATGAAGGCCTCCTGCACGACGTCCTCGGCCTCGGCAGGATCGCGCACCAGGCGCATCACCAGCCTGAGCAGTTTGCGCTGGTATTTGCCGACCAGCAGCCCAAAGGCTTCCCGGTCGCCGGACTGGACCCGTTCGACCAGCAACAGATCGGCTTCGCGCTCTCCCATGCGGTGGCAACACTGTCGAAAGATTGGCAAGCATCAGTATAACCACCCTCGCCTCGATCCATTTCCACACAGACCAGCCCCGCGTGAATTAGTTCCGGAGCCGCCGTGATATAGTCAAGCAACGGGATGCGGAAAGTCCGCGGCCCGCATGCAACGATTCCTTTCCCGTTCCCCGGCTCGCCATGGCAAAAGCAAGTTATCTGCGCATATTCGACATCATCGTGATCGGTAGTGGTCTGGCCGGCATGGCCGTAGCCCTGCGGCTCGCCGATACGCACCGCGTTGCGCTCGTGACCAAACGCCTGATCGACGATTCGGCGACGAATTACGCGCAGGGCGGCATCGCCGCGGTGCTCGATGATGCCGATTCGATCGAGTCGCATATCCAGGACACGTTCGTCGCCGGTGCGGGCTTGTGCGATCCGGTCGCCACGCGCTTCGTCGTCGAACACGGACGTGCCGCGATCGAGTGGCTGATCGAACAGGGGGTGCCCTTCACGCGCGATGCCAGTGGCTATCACCTGACGCGTGAGGGCGGCCACAGCGCACGGCGTGTGATCCATGTCGCCGATGCCACGGGCGCCTCGGTGCAGCACACACTCAGTGCGAAGGTGCGCGTCCACCCGAACATCACGGTGCTGGAAAAGCACATCGCTATCGACCTGATCACCGGCCGCAAACTCGGCTTCCAGACGCAACGCTGTTGGGGCGCCTATGTCTTTGACATCGAAAACGACCAGGTGGTTACGCTGGGCGCCCCGAACACGGTGATCGCCAGCGGCGGCGCTGGCAAGGTCTATCTCTACACCAGCAATCCAGACACGGCCACCGGTGATGGCATCGCGATGGCCTGGCGCGCCGGCTGTCGGGTCGCGAACATGGAGTTCATCCAGTTTCACCCGACCTGTCTTTACCACCCACGCGCCAAGTCTTTCCTGATCACCGAGGCAATGCGCGGCGAAGGCGGCATTCTGCGCCTGCCGGATGGCACGCGCTTCATGACCGAACACGACCCGCGCCTGGAGCTGGCGCCACGCGACATCGTCGCGCGTGCGATCGACTACGAGATGAAAAAACGCGGCCTCGACTGTGTCTTCCTCGACATGACGCACAAAGGGGAAGCCTTCCTGCGCGAGCATTTCCCCAACATCTATGCGCGCTGTCTGGACCTTGGCATCGACATTGCCAAGGAACCAATCCCGGTCGTGCCCGCCGCGCATTACACCTGCGGCGGCATCGTCGTCGATCTGGCCGCACGCACCGACATCCCTGGCTTGTATGCGCTCGGCGAAGCCTCGTGCACAGGGCTGCACGGCGCGAACCGTCTGGCCAGCAATTCGCTGCTCGAATGCCTGGTCTTTGCCGAAGCGGCCGCCCATGACATCCGCAGCCAGCGCGCCGTCAAAGTACCGCGGCTACCTCGCTGGGACGAATCCCGCGTCACCGACGCCGACGAGGAAGTGGTGATCGCCCACAACTGGGACGAGTTGCGCCGCTTCATGTGGGACTATGTCGGCATCGTGCGCACGACGAAACGGCTGGAGCGCGCGATGCACCGCATCCGGTTGCTGGAGAAGGAAATCGACGAGTTCTACGCCAATTTCCGTGTCAGCAACGACCTGATCGAACTGCGCAATCTCGTCCTCACCGCCCATCTGATCGTCGCCTGTGCGTTACGGCGCAAGGAAAGCCGGGGATTACATTACAGCCGCGACTATCCGCAGACCTTACCGAAAGCGCGCAATACGATCCTCAAGCCCCGGGATTAACCACCGCCTCGGCGCGTGCCCGCCAGCGCAACCAGATACGCAGCCGACGGTGGGCATCAGTGCCGACAGCAACGGCGGGGATGGCGAATGCTGTACGCCGTTTTCCGCTGCGCAGATGCAAGATCACCAGGAAGGCAAACACCGTCGTCGCGTAAGAAAGCACGACTTCTTCGCGCTGACCCTGTCGCTCGACACTCAAACGGCCATCCGCGCCAAGGATCAGCGCAGTCAGGTCGCTGGGGCAGCAAAGCCGCGCCAGCCAATGCTCACGCTGAATGCCGATGCGCAGCGGCAAGGCGCCAGCAGTCACAGGCGGCGGAAGACAAGCGTGCCGTTGGTGCCGCCGAAACCGAAATTGTTCTTCAGCGCAACCTCGATCTTCATTTCGCGCGCGGCATTCGCGCAATAGTCGAGGTCGCACTCCGGATCCTGCTCGAAGATGTTGATCGTCGGCGGCGCCACCTGATGATGGATGGCCAGCGCCGTCAGCACCGATTCGAGGCCACCGGCACCACCGAGCAGATGGCCGGTCATCGACTTCGTCGAACTGACGACGAGCCGTTTCGCATGGGCGCCAAAGGCAAGCTTGATCGCCTCGGTTTCATTCTTGTCGCCCAGCGGCGTCGAGGTACCGTGCGCATTGATGTACTGCACTTGATCCGGATTGATGCCGGCATCCTTGAGCGCGTTCACCATGCTGCGGCGCGGGCCATCGGTGTCCGGCGCCGTCATGTGATAGGCATCGCCACTCATACCGAAGCCGGCCAACTCGCAGTAGATCTTCGCCCCGCGCTTCTTCGCGTGCTCGTATTCCTCGAGCACCATGACACCCGCCCCCTCACCGAGCACGAAGCCATCGCGCTCCTTGTCCCAGGGTCGGCTCGCCGTCGCCGGATCGTCATTGCGTGTCGATAACGCCTGGGCGGCAGCGAAACCGCCCACCGCGAGCGGTGTGATCGTCGATTCCGCACCGCCGCAGACCATCGCATCGGCATCGCCATACTGGATCATGCGCAGGCTGGTGCCGATCGCATGCAAGCCAGTCGTGCAGGCAGTGACTACCGCGATGTTCGGGCCTTTCAGCCCGAGCAGGATCGACAGGTTGCCGGAGATCATGTTGATGATCGTGCCGGGAATGAAGAACGGCGAAATCTTGCGTGGCCCGCTGGCGAGGTAATCCTTGTGGGTTTCCTCGATCATCGGCAGACCGCCGATGCCGGAGCCGATATTCACGCCGATACGGTGAGCGTTCTCCTCGGTGACCACCAGCCCCGCATCACGGAAGGCCTGGATGCCCGCCGCCATGCCGTAATGGATGAAGACATCCATGCGGCGGGCTTCCTTTGGAGAAAGATAATCGGTGACATTGAATCCCTTCACCTCGCCGGCGATGCGCGCTTTGAGCTGGGAGGCATCGAAGCGGGTGATCGGGCCGATGCCGCACTTGCCAGCGAGGATGGCAGTCCAGGTTTCGGCAACATTGTTGCCGACCGGTGAGACAACGCCCAATCCGGTCACGACGACACGGCGACGCGACAAGACTTTCTCCTGATGACGGTGTGAGGGGAGGGTGTTGGTTTAAGCCTTCAGGTGATTCTTGACGTAGTCGATCGCCTGCTGCACCGTGGTGATCTTTTCCGCTTCCTCGTCGGGAATCTCGCACTCGAACTCTTCCTCGAGGGCCATCACGAGTTCGACAGTATCGAGAGAATCGGCGCCCAGATCATCGACGAAGGACGATTCGTTCTTGATATCGGCCTCGTTTACGCCGAGCTGCTCGGCCACGATTTTCTTGACGCGCTGTTCGATGTTATCCATTGTGATTGCTCCTTCCCTGTGAAGGCGAGTGTTGAGAACCCGCCCAGTTTACCAAAAAGTCTCGTTTGACCGTGATTTCAGACCATGTACATGCCGCCATTGACATGCAGCATCACGCCAGTGATGTAAGCGGCCTCGGGGCCGGCCAGAAAAGCGACGGCATGGGCGATATCCTCCGGTTGGCCGAGGCGACCGAGCGGAATCTTTTGAATCAGTGCGGCGCGCTGCTCGTCCGAGAGTGCACGGGTCATCGCCGTGTCGATGAAACCGGGGGCGACACAGTTGACCGTGATGTTACGGCTGCCGAGCTCTTGTGCTAGCGAACGCGACAGACCGGCGACGCCGGCCTTGGAGGCCGCGTAATTGATCTGCCCGGGATTGCCGGATGCAGCGACGACCGAGGAAATGTTGATGATGCGGCCGAAGCGCGCCTTCATCATGCCACGCAGCACGAGCTTGGAGAGGCGGAACACCGATTTCAGATTGGTGTCGATCACGGCATCCCATTCTTCCTCCTTCATGCGCATTGCCAGATTGTCGCGCGTGATGCCGGCGTTATTGACGAGGATCGTCACGGCGCCGAAGCGTTTTTCGATCTCCCCGATCACCGCCTCGCAGGCGGCGCCGTCGGTGACATCGAGCACGGTGCCCCAGCCCGGAATACCCGCCGCATCGAGCGCCTGCTGGATCTCGCGCGCGCCGGCCTCATTGATGTCGGCGCCGATCACGGTGGCGCCACGCCGCCCGAGCGCCTGCACGATGGCCGCGCCGATGCCGCGCGCAGCACCAGTAACGAAGGCAATTTGTCCCTTCAATGCATCGTCCTGCATGATCATCCTTTCACGAGTGCGAGAGTGGATTCTAGTGCGGCCAGGTCGCTCAGCGCACCGCCAGCCAGACCGTCGGCACAACGTTTGGTCAGGCCGGCGAGCACCTTGCCGGGGCCGCATTCGAAGACATGGGTGATGCCGGCTGCCTGCATCGCGCGCAGCGTTTCGACCCAACGTACCGGGGCAGCCGCCTGTCGCACCAGGGCGTCACGAATCGCAGCCGGGTCATCGACCACCGCGACATCGACATTGTTGATCACCGGAATGCGCGGTGGGCGGATCTCGATGTCGGCCAGCGCGGCCTGGAGCCGTTCGGCGGCGGGCTTCATCAACGTCGAATGGAAGGGTGCCGAAACCGGCAAGAGCACGGCGCGCTTGGCGCCCGCCGCCTTGCAGGCCTCGCTGGCACGCTCGACGGCGGCCTTGTGACCGGCGATCACGGTCTGTTCTGGCGCATTGAAATTGACCGCCTGGACGACTTCATCCTGCGCCTGCTGGGCACAGATCGCCGTAATCTCTTCCGCAGCGAGGCCGAGAATCGCCGCCATCGCGCCGCCACCGGCCGGCACGGCCTCCTGCATCGCGTTGGCACGCAATTCGACCAGCGGCACGGCAGTTGTCAGTTCGAGCGATCCGGCGGCGACCAGCGCCGCATATTCGCCGAGGCTGTGACCGGCCAGCATCGCCGGCTGCGGCCCGCCCTTGTCAAGCCACAGGCGCCAGACGGCGATATCGGCGGTGAGCATCAGCGGCTGGGTATTGACGGTCTGCGCCAGCGCCTCGGCAGGGCCTTCATTGACGAGCTGCCAGAGGTCGCGGCCGAGCGCCTGCGAGGCTTCGTCGAAGGTCGCGCGGATCACCCGGCTATCGCCATAGGCGTTCATCATCCCCAGCGACTGGGAGCCCTGACCGGGCATCACGAAAGCAAATTTCATTTGGATTCCTCAGAAAGTGAGCAACACGGCCCCCCAGGTGAAACCGCCACCGACGCCTTCGAACAAGGCTGTATCACCCGGTTTCAGCTTGCCGCTGCGCACCGCTTCGTCGAGCGCCAGCGGGATCGAGGCGGCCGAGGTGTTGCCATGCCGGTCGACGGTGACGATGATCTTTTCCGGCGCCAGATGGAGCTTCTTCGCCGTCGCCTGCATGATGCGCAGGTTGGCCTGATGGGGGATCAGCCAGTCGATGTCGGCGGGCGTCTTGCCGGCGGCGGCGAGCGCTTCCTCGGCCACTTCGGCGAGCACTTTCACCGCGAACTTGAACACCGCCTGACCGTCCATGCGCAGGAAAGGATCGCCGAACGGCTCCCCGCCGGCAAGATGGCCAGCGACCTGCAGGATCTTGCCATAGCGGCCATCGGCATGCAGCGCCGTGGCAAGAATGCCCGGAGCATCGCTCGCCTCGAGCACGACGGCCCCCGCCCCGTCACCGAACAACACGCAGGTGCTGCGATCGCGCCAGTCGAGGATGCGCGAAAAGGTTTCGCTGCCGACCACCAGCACACAGCGGTGCGAACCCGAGCGGATGAACTTTTCGGCCACCGCGAGCGCATAGATGAAGCCGCCACACACCGCCTGCAGGTCGAAGGCGGCCGCACCGTTGGTGATGCCGAGTTTCTCTTGCAGGATCGTCGCGGTGCTCGGAAACACGTAATCGGGTGTCGAGGTAGCGACGATGATCAGATCGATGTCGTTCGGCTGGCGCCTCGCTGCCGCGAGCGCGCGCTGGGCGGCAACGAGCGCCAGGTCGCTGGCTGCGACGTCCGGCGATGCCAGGTGGCGCATGCGGATGCCGGTGCGTTCGACGATCCACGCATCCGACGAATCCAGGCCGTGGGTGGCGATCAGGGTGGCATTGTCGATCGGCGCACCGGGCAGATAGCCGCCGGTGCCGGTGATACGGGCATGGATCATCGCCTCTCCTCTCGGTCAGTCACTCAGCGCCCCCAAAGGGACGACCGTGCTCATGCGCGCCGCGATTTTCTCGGGCAGGTTCTGGCGCGCGGCTTCCGCCGCCTGTTCGAGAGCATGACGAAAGGCGAAGCTATCCGCCGAGCCGTGGCTTTTCACCACCACCCCCCTCAGGCCGAGCAGGCTGGCGCCATTGTAACGGCGGGGATCGACGCGTGTCTTGAACGCCTTGAGCACCGGCAGCGCTGCCAGGCCGGCGAGGCGCGTCAGCATATTGCGCGCGAATTCTTCGCGCAGGAAAGCACTGATCATGCGTGCCAACCCCTCCGAGGTCTTCAGCGCCACGTTGCCGACGAAGCCATCGCAGACGATGACGTCCGCCGCCCCCGTGTAGATGCCGTCGCCTTCGACATTGCCGATGAAATTCAAACCGCTTTCCTTCAGCAGTTCGCCGGCGCGCTTGACGGTCTCGTTGCCCTTGATGTCTTCCTCGCCGATGTTCAGCAAGCCCACTGTCGGCCGCTCCTTGTGGTCGAGTGCGGCGGCGAGCATCGCGCCCATGATGCCGAACTGGAGCAGATGTTCCGGTGCGCAATCGACGTTCGCGCCCAGATCGAGCACATAGCTGTGACCGCGCAACGTGGGCAGGGCGGTGGCGATCGCCGGACGGTCGATGCCAGGCAGAGTCTTCAGCACGAAACGGGACACCGCCATCAGGGCGCCGGTATTGCCGGCCGAAACGGCGCCACTGGCGCGCCCTTCCTTGACCAGATTGGCCATCACGCGCAGCGAGGAATCCTTCTTCACGCGCAACGCCGTGGCGACCGGGTCGTGCATGTCGACGACTTCGCTGGCGTGCTGGATTTCCCAGCGACCGGAAAGCGCCACACCAGCGTCGGCGAGCAGCGGACGCAGGACTTCCTCGCGGCCGACGAGGATCACCGCGCAATCGGCATCACGACGCAGGAATTCGAGCACGGCCGGAACGACCACGGACGGGCCATGATCGCCGCCCATGCAGTCGACAGCCAATGTAATTGTCATTCAGCCGCAACCTCCCTCTCGATACGGCCGGGCATTGTGCTGGCCGGCTGCCAGAAGGTGCGACGAATCACTCTCCCTTGGTCTTGAGGACTTTCTTGCCGCGATAGACGCCGGAGGGCGAGATGTGATGGCGCAGATGCACTTCACCGCTGGTCGGTTCGATCGCCAGTGGCGGCGCGGACAGGAAATCGTGCGCACGATGCATGCCGCGCTTGGAGGGGGATTTCTTGTTCTGCTGTACAGCCATGATGACTCCTTTTTCGACTCAATGTTTCTTCAAACCCGCCAGCACCGAGAACGGCGAAGGCGTGCCGTCTTCTTCCTGCGGCACCCCCGCCCGTGTCAGGGGGGACGCACAATGTGCATGACGCGGCACGATCGGCAACGCCAGCAGCACTTCCTCTTCGACCAGCGCCAACAGCGACAGCGCAGGCTCGGCGGGAATCGCATCGAAAGCGTCGTTCTCCAGCTCGTCTTCCGGCCACTCGGCACCGGCGGGCACGAGCAGCAAATGGCTGTCGATCACACAGTCGATGCCGACCTTTTCGAGACAGCGCTGGCACTGCAGCTCGAGCCGCCCGGATACGGTCAAATGCAAACCCGGCAGCGCCTCTCCGCGCCAGTCGATCCGGCAGCCTTCCACACTACAGGAAAGCCAGCCTTCGTGCGTCACCAACACATCCGCCAGCCTGGGCATCTGCCGCAAGGCGAGCCGCCCCGCGAGGCGCCCGCCCGTCTCTGCAAAGCGCAGACTGTCGATGATCGCCGTGGCGAAATCTGGTTCTTCCTGGAACGTCATAAAGGGCGCGGATGCTATCATGTTTAGCTTCGTCGCGTCAAAGGGTTCATCGAAAAAAACCTGGAAAAACATGCGCCAATCATGAACATCCCCCTTCTCGTGCTCGCATCGACCTCGCCCTACCGCCGCGAACTGCTCGGCCGTCTGCAGCTGCCCTTCATTACCTGCGCGCCGGAAACCGACGAGACGCCCTTGCCGGAGGAAACACCGATTGCCACCGCAGAACGCCTGGCGCTCGCGAAAGCCCAGGCCGTCGTCGATCGTTATCCCCAGGCCCTGATCATCGGCTCGGATCAGGTCGCCTACTGTGGCGGGCAGCGTTACGGCAAGCCCGGCAGCCGCGAGAACGCACGCCGCCAGTTGCGTGAATTATCCGGCAAGGCCGTGATCTTTCATACCGGCCTGTGTCTGCTCAACAGCGAAAGCGGACGCCATCACTTACGCGGGGTGGCCACCGAGGTGCGCTTTCGCGAGCTGTCGGACGACGAGATCGAACGCTATCTGGACAAAGAGGATGCGCTCAATTGCGCCGGCAGCGCGCGCTCCGAAGGCCTAGGCGTCAGCCTGCTCGAGTGGATGAAGAGCGACGATCCCACCGCGCTGATCGGTCTGCCCCTAATCGCGCTGTGCGAGATGCTGCGCGCCGAAGGATTGCAACTGCCTTGAACCCTGGCTGACGTTGACCGGCACTCTGTATCTGCTGCCCACCCGCCTCGGCGAGACCCCCTGGCCGCTCGTGCTGCCGGACGGCACGCGCGAGGTCGCCTGCCGGCTGCGCCATTTCGTCGTCGAAAACGCAAAGACGGCGCGCGCGATTCTCAAGTGGCTGGAGCACCCGCTGCCGCTGCGCGAGATCGTCATCGAACAGTTGCCGGAACCATTGCAGCCGGCCGACATCGTGCGCCTGCTCGACCCACTGCGCCAGGGCATCGATCTGGGACTGATGACAGAGGCCGGTTGTCCGGGTATCGCCGATCCCGGCGCACTGCTGGTGCGCCATGCCCATCGGCTCGGGGTTCCGGTCAAACCGCTGGTCGGCCCCTCTGCGCTCCTGCTGGCGCTGATGGCTTCCGGTCTCGAAGGGCAGCGCTTCGCCTTTCACGGCTATCTGCCAGCGCGCGAGCCGGAACGCAGCCGGCGTATCGTGCAGCTGGAAAAGGCTTCCCTCGAGAGGCACGAAACCCAGTTGTTCATCGAGACGCCTTACCGCAATGCGGCGCTGTTCGCTGCTCTGCTCTCCGCCTGCCGTCCGCACACCTGGCTGTGCGTGGCCAGCGATCTGACACTGGCAAGCGAATGCATCACCACCCGGCGCATCGCCGACTGGCGGTGCCGTGTCACCAGCGCAGATTTTCTGACGCGCCGACCGACGGTGTTTCTGCTGCTCAGCGAACGGTGAAACGCGTCAATAGCTGGCCAAAGGCAGCCGCGGCATCGGCACCGAAACGACGCGCGAATTTTTCAGCGAAGTTCGGCTTGACCGTGTAATCACGCACTTCCTCGGCCTTCAACACATCGCGCGCAACCGACTCGATCGTGCCGAAACCGTCGGCCAGGCCCAGTTCGATGCTCTTCGCGCCGGTCCACATCAGGCCGGAAAACATCTCCGGCGTCTCCTTGAGGCGGCTACCCCGCCCTTTGCGCACTTCGTCGATGAACTGCTGGTGTATCTCGTCGAGCATCTGCTGCGCATGGGCCTTGTGCCGTTCGTTCTGCGGCGAGAAGGGATCGAGGAAGCCCTTGTTTTCGCCGGCGGTCAGCAGGCGCCGCTCGATGCCGAGTTTTTCCAGTGTGCCGGTGAAGCCGAAGCCATCCATCAGCACACCGATCGAACCGACGATGCTGGCCTTGTCGACGAAAATCTTGTCGGTCGCCGCGGCAACGTAATACCCGCCCGAGGCACAGACATCCTCGACGACGGTGTAGATCGGCTTATCGGGATGTTTGGCGCGCAGGCGGCGGATCTCGTCGGCGATGATGCCGGCCTGCACCGGACTGCCGCCCGGGCTGTTGATGCGCAGCACAACACCCACCGTGCCGCGGTCATCGAAAGCCGCCTGCAAGGCGCTCAGCACGTCGTCGGCATTGACGTCGCCCTTGGCCTGGATCACCCCTTGCACATCGATCAGCGCCGTATGGCGCCCCGCTTTGTCGGGACTAAGCGCGCTCCAGTCGATGACCGCAGCCAGCAGGATCGCGAGGTAAGCAAAGCCGAGCAACTTGAAAAAAATGCCCCAGCGCCGTGCGCGCCGCTGCTCGTCGATCGCAGCCAGGGCGACTTTTTCCAGCACTTTGCGTTCCCAGTTTGCTTCTTCCGCCACGTCACTCACCTTCCTCGATCAGATACACCCCGCCACGCTCCTCGCACACCGGTAAAGCCTTAAGGCTCCGGCCGCCGCACGGGCCCGAAAGGCAGGCGCCGGTGGCAGGATCGAACAATGCACCATGCATCGCACAGATCAAGTATAGCCCGCTTCCGTCGAAGAACTCGCCGGGCCTCCAGTCCAGCTCGACACCGAGATGCGCACAGCGGTTCAGATAACCATGCACACGACCTCGATGGCGCACGACGAAGGCGGAACGTGCCGTCTGGCCAGCGCAGAGTTCGAAGCGCACCCCCGGCCCGCCGTCCAGCAGCTCCGCGCTGCGACAGATCAGGCGTTGGCGCGCAGCCATCGTTGCAAATCGGGAACCGACTCGGCGCAATAGCAGAAGGGCACCCCGGCAAACGCCTCGCGGGGATGCGCGCCATAACTGACCGCGACCGCGGAAACACCCGCATTCTCCGCCATCTGCAAGTCATGCGTGGTATCGCCGATCATCAAGGTCTGCTCAGGAGCAACCCCGAAGGTTTCCATCAGCTCCAGCAGCATCTGAGGATGCGGCTTCGAGTGGCATTCGTCGGCGCAACGCGTGGCATGGAAAAAGACATCGAGTCCGGTCTGCGCGAGCGCCCGGTTAAGACCAACGCGCGACTTACCCGTCGCGACGCCGAGCCGATAGCCGCGCTCAGCCAATTCGCGCACCAACTCGGCCGAGCCTGAGAACAAGGTCAGTTCGTGATCCCGCGACAGATAGTGGTAACGATAGCGCGCCACCAGCTCGGGATAATGCGCTTCCGGCAGATCGGGCAGGGCATGGCGCAAGGCCTCGCCGAGACCGAGACCGATGATGTGGCGCGCACGTTCTTCGCTGGGCGGTTCCAGTCCCAGATCGCGTGCCGCGGCCTGGACGCTGGCGACGATCATCGCTGCCGAATCCATCAGCGTGCCATCCCAGTCGAAGACGATCAATTCATAACCCTGTCGCATCACAGCCAATCCGTTTCAGAAAATCCGTCAGTTCCGCCGGCAACGGCGCTGCCCATGCGATGGGATCGCCATTTAGCGGTTGTTTCAGGCGCAAGGACTGCGCATGCAGGAACATGCGTTTCAGCCCGGCTTTTTGCAAGGTCTTGTTGAGCGCGAAATCACCATATTTTTCATCGCCGAGAATCGGAAAACCCAAATGGGCCAGATGAACACGGATCTGGTGGGTCCGCCCGCTCTTCAGTTCCACTTCGAGCAGACTGAATTCGCCCCACGCCGTTGCGCAGCGATGGATCAAACGGACGACCGAATGGGCCGCCTTGCCCTTGGCGGATACCCGCACGCGCCGCTCGCCCTCCGCTGTCAAATACTTGAACAGTGGCAGCCGCACATGACGCAGTTGATCGCGCCAATGGCCTTTGACCATCGCCAGGTAACGTTTTTCGATCCCTCCCTCGCGAAACAGTTCATGGAGTTTGAGCAGCGCTGCCCGCTTCTTGGCGATCACCAACAAGCCGGAAGTTTCCCGATCGAGACGGTGGGCAAGCTCCAGGTATTTAGCTTGCGGCCGGGCACGGCGCAGCTGCTCGATCACGCCGAAATCGACACCGCTGCCGCCATGCACGGCCACGCCCGCGGGCTTGTCGATCACCAGCATCGCTTCGTCTTCGAAGACGATCTGGAACTCCCGTGCTGGCGGAGCCGTCTCTTCTCTAGATGCCGGAACACGCAACGGGGGTACGCGAATCAGATCCCCGACCGCCAGTCGGCGCTCGGCCCCGACCCGACCTTTGTTGACGCGCACTTCACCGCTGCGCAGGATGCGGTAGATGTGGCTCTTAGGCACGCCCTTGAAGGTCTTGATCAGAAAATTGTCGATGCGCTGGCCGGCGCTTTCCTCGTCAACTTGAAGAAATGTGACGGATTCTTTACCCAACTCGTTCTTCCACAATATAATGTGCCGGTCTAGCCATCCACGGACGCGAGCGCCCATGACACGAAGCGGTCACGGGGCTCCTCCGCCGATGTTGCCGGCAGCCAGACGCCTAGCATTCTACGGGCCGTGGCCGCCGACATGGGGCAGACGCATCCGCTTTTCTGGCCACACGAGGCACCGATACCGTCTGGTCAGCACCGGAATCCCGTTCTGTCTTGCTGGTACAAGGTGAAGTCGCTCACCTTAAGTTGCGACCCGTATCGTCATTTTCGCGTACAGACAGGCTTCGACATGCGTGGCTCGAGCGCCCAATCAGCCGAGCCGCGCCATCCGACAAACCCGTAACCCATTTGCCATCCCGGCCCTACGATCCATTGATGGTGTCGATCCCGCAAATCCGTTAAAAACGCCGCACGTTGCGATGGCGTGATGTGTCGTGCCTGCCTGCCGCGCGCAGGAGCACAGATGAAACGCATGCTGTTCAATGCGACGCAGGCCGAGGAACTCCGCGTCGCGATCGTCGATGGTCAGAAACTGATCGACCTCGACATCGAATCGGCCGCCAAAGAACAACGCAAGAGCAACATCTACAAAGCAGTCATCACCCGCATCGAGCCTTCGCTCGAAGCCGCCTTCGTCGATTACGGCGCCGAGCGTCACGGCTTCCTACCTTTCAAGGAAGTCGCCCGGAACTATTACCAGCCCGGCGTCGATGCCAACCGCGCGCGCATCCAGGATGCGCTGAAAGTCGGCCAGGAGTTGATCGTCCAGGTCGAAAAAGACGAGCGCGGCAACAAGGGTGCGGCGATGACCACCTACATTTCTCTGGCGGGCCGCTATCTGGTGCTGATGCCCAACAACCCGCGCGGTGGAGGTGTCTCGCGCCGCATCGAGGGCGAAGAGCGTCAGGAATTGCGCGAAGTGATGGAACAACTCGAAGTCCCAGCCGGCATGAGCCTGATCGCCCGCACCGCCGGCATCGGCCGCAGCGTCGAAGAGCTGCAATGGGACTTGAACTACCTGCTGCAGCTGTGGCGCGCGATCGAAGGCGCGGCGGCGGCGCAATCCGGCGCCTTCCTGATCTACCAGGAATCCAGCCTGGTGATCCGCGCGATCCGCGACTATTTCCAGCCGGACATCGGCGAGATTCTCATCGACACCGACGAAATCTATGAACAGGCTCGCCAGTTCATGTCCCATGTGATGCCGGCGAACGTCAATCGGGTCAAGCGCTACCGTGACGACGTGCCGCTCTTCTCACGCTTCCAGATCGAGCACCAGATCGAATCGGCCTATGCGCGCCAGGTGAATCTGCCTTCCGGCGGCGCGGTGGTCATCGATCACACTGAGGCGCTGGTGGCGATCGACGTCAACTCCGGCCGCGCCACGAAAGGCGCCGACATCGAAGAGACGGCGCTGAAGACCAACCTCGAAGCCGCCGACGAAATCGCCCGCCAGTTGCGTTTGAGAGACCTAGGCGGCCTGATCGTCATCGACTTCATCGACATGGAATCGCCCAAGAGCCAGCGTGAAGTCGAAAACCGTCTGAAAGAGGCGCTCCACTACGACCGCGCGCGTGTGCAGACCGGCAAGATCTCCCGCTTCGGACTGCTGGAGCTGTCGCGCCAGCGGCTGCGTCCAGCACTGGCCGAGACGAGCTACATCCCCTGCCCGCGCTGTACCGGTACCGGTCACATCCGGTCGACCGAATCCGCCGCGCTGCACATCCTGCGCATCCTCGAAGAGGAAGCGATGAAGGAGAATACCGGCGCGCTGCACGTGCAGGTGCCGGTCGATGTCGCCACCTACCTGCTCAACGAAAAACGCACCGACATTGCGCGCATCGAACTGCGGCACCATGTCAATCTGATCATCATCCCGAACCGCTACATCGAAACGCCGCACTACAACATCGTCCGTCTGCGTCACGACCAGCTCAACCAGGAAGGCGTCAGCCTGCCCAGTTACGAGATGGCCACGAAACCCAGCGAGGAAGCTGCCACCCAGCCAGGCCAGGTTGAAGCGAAGGCGCCACGACAGGAAGCTGCGGTGAAAGGCATCACGCCGGAACAGCCTGCGCCCACGGTCGCACCAAAAACCACCGAGGAGCCGCCGGCTCCCGGTTTGTTCGCCCGCATCTTGTCCTGGTTTACTGGTGGCAAAAAGGAAGCAGCCCCCACCGAGGCCGCACCGAAACGGGCAGCCACCACCGGCCAGCGCGAACGTGAGGCCAGCACCGAGCGCGGTGGGCGTGCGCGACGCGAAGGACGGGAACGTGGTGACAAAAACGAACGTCGCGAAACGCGCGAAGGGCGTCAGACCCGCCACGAACGCGGCGAGCGCAAAGAACGCACCGAGAACGTGAAGGAGCCGCGTGAGGCGCGACCCAATCGCCAGACACCCGCCGTTGCAGAACAGGATACAGCCCCTGCCGCCCCTCTTTCCGCTGCCACAGAGGGCGGTACCAACGAGGCAGCAAGTGGCGGCGGTCGGCGGCGGGGACGCCGGGGTGGGCGCAATCGCGGCGAACGCCAGATCGAGGAAGTTGCCGCTGCCGTCGCTGCGGTCGCCGCCGAACAAGCCTCGCCCACAGTGGCTGCAGCGCCGGAGGCCGCCACGGAAACGGCTGCCCCAACTCCGCCCGGCGGGCTGGAAACCGCTCCCCAAACCAGTCCTGTCGGCGCTTCCGTCGCAGTGGCGCAGCCCGAACCCGGCTTGAGTGCCGTGTCACCAGCGCCGAGTTTGCACGAGCCGGTATTGGCCGAAGCGTTGCCCGTTGAGCCGATGGTGAGCGTCAGCACTGTCGTGCCGCCAACGACACCCACTCCGCCCGAAGCACCCGCACCCGCGGTTGAGCCGGCAGTCATCCCTGAGATCACCCCGGCCACGACCCTGCCTACGCCGATCATTGTCGATCTCGCGGCGGAACTCGCGAAAGCCGGACTGGAACTCGTCGAAACCCGTCCAGGGGCAGCACGGCCCGTCGTCGAGCCGCCACCTCAAGCGCTCGGCCGCAAGCCCAAACCGGCACCGGCGATCAGCGAGGAGCCGCTGATCATGGTTGAAACCCGCAAACCCGAGCAACGCGTTTAGCGTGGAACGCCTGAACAGCCGACCGTGGCCGCCTGCGTTTCATTGACCGTGGGTGGCCCGAGGTCGGCGATGCGGCATTGAGAAGAAGACGCCCGCCCCTGCGGGCGTTTTCACTCGCGGGGAGCGAGCCGCTCGATCACCCCCTGCGCCGCCTCTTCGACCAAATCCAAGACGGTTTCGAACCCCTCCGGCCCGCCGTAATAGGGGTCGGGAACCTCGTCGAACGGTCGCTGCAGCGCATAGTCGAGGAACAAAGCGAGTTTGCCGTGGTGTTCCACCGGGCAGGCCTGGCGCAGCAACGCGAGGTTGTCACGGTCCATCGCCAGGATGCGATCGAAGCGCACGAAATCGAACGCATTCACCTGGCGCGCGCGCAGCTTCGACAGATCGTAACCGCGTTTGGCTGCCGCTTCCTGCGCCCGTCGGTCTGGCGGATTGCCGACGTGATAGGCATGCGTGCCGGCCGAGTCGAACTCGAAAAACTCCCCCAGCCCACGCCGGCGCGCCAGCTCGCGCGCCACCCCTTCGGCGGTCGGCGAACGGCAGATGTTGCCCATGCATACGAACAGGATCGAAGTTTTCATGTTTCTCATCACTTCACGCTGCGCGTTTCGCAAAAGGCTTCAACGGAGCGAATCTACCCACCAAACGCAGCCGGAGAAGCATTGTCCGCCGCTCTCCGAGTCCCGGCTTTTCGCGCCAGATGCAGCCAGTCAGCGACATCATCGTTCGGCTGATAACCACAGACCAATTCTTGCATCTTCTGGCGTATGCCGCCGACGTCATATGTGTTCATCGCCTCCTCCAGTGCAGCGAGTTCGCTTCCCAACTTCTCCCAGCCGAGAAAGGCCTCCTTTGCCTTCCATATGCGTGGGTGCGGCGTCGCTTGCGGGTCTTCGCCGATCAACAGTTCCTCATAGAGCTTCTCGCCGGGGCGCAGGCCGGTGATCTGGATTTCGATGTCGCCGTCGGGATTTTCCTCGTCGCGCACCGTCAGGCCAGAAAGCTCGATCATGCGCCGCGCCAGATCCGCGATCTTCACCGGCTCGCCCATGTCGAGCAGGAAAACCTCCCCCCTTGCCCATTGCGCCGGCCTGAATCACCAGTTGTGCCGCCTCCGGAATCGTCATGAAATAACGCGTCACTTCCGGGTGGGTGAGCGTCACCGGCCCGCCATCCTTGATCTGCCGACGGAACAGCGGCACGACGGAACCGGAAGAGGCCAGCACGTTACCAAAACGCACCATCGTGAAACGCGTGGCACTTCCCCCGGCGGCAAGCGCCTGCAGGATCATCTCGGCGAGCCGTTTGGAGGCCCCCATCACGTTGGTCGGCCGCACCGCCTTGTCGGTGGAAATCAGCACGAAATCGGCCACCCCCGTCTCCTGCGCTAACCGTGCGGCAGTGAGCGTGCCAAAGACATTGTTGCGGATGCCCTCGATGGCGTTGTGTTCGACCAGCGGCACATGCTTGTAGGCAGCGGCATGGTAGATCGTCGCTGGCCGTAAGGCGCTCATGATCGCGCGCATGCGTCGTTCATCGGTCACTGAACCGAGCAGCGGCACCAGTTCGACGCCTGCCTCCTGTGCGCTTGGCGCCAGCTCCTGATGGATCGCATAGAGCGCGAATTCGCTGTGATCCAGGAGCAGCAGGGTCTTCGGCCCCACGGCCAGAATCTGTCGGCACAGCTCGCTGCCGATCGAGCCGGCTGCACCGGTGACCAGCACCACATTGCCACGGATGTTCTTTTCCAGCAACGCGGGATCGGGCGCGACCGGCTCGCGGCCGAGCAGATCCTCGATGTCCGGCTCGTGCAAATCGGAGATCGCCACCTTGCCTTGCGCGAGCTCCGTGACCGCCGGCAGGAGCCGCACCGCGACACGCGCAAAACGCAGGCGTTCGAGAATCACCTTGCGGCGCTGGCGGTTGAGTGTAGGAATCGCGACCAGCACCTGGCGCACGCCAAGCGATTCGACCAAGCCCGGCAAATCGTCCGGCGCATGCACCGGCAGGCCATTAATCAGATGCCCGTGCAGAAGGGTATCGTCGTCGAGATAGCCGACCACCTGCAACTCGCGCCCATGTCCCAGCGCCGCCGCCAGTTGCCGGCCGGCGTTGCCGGCACCATAGATCAGCACCTTGGGCAGTTCGCTACGCTGCAGGATGTCGCGGTAAAGCCCGCCGAGCCAGAAACGCAACAGCAGACGCGAGCCGGCGACGAGCAGGAAAAGCAACATCGGCTGCAGGATGCCGATGCTGCGCGGCACCCCCGGCACACCGATCGCGGTAAAGACCGCCGCGTAGAGCACCCCGTAGATCGTCAGCGCGCGCGCAACGGTGAGCGACGCCTGCCAGCCGGCGTAACGGAAGATCGCACGATAGAAACCCGATACGATGAAAATCGGCAGCGCCAGCAGCCAAGACGCAAGGAGCGCCAGGTGGGGTTGCCATGTCGATACCGCTCGACCAAACCCCATCGGCAGCCATTCGTCGAGACGCAAATAGAACGCAAACCACACCGCCAGCGCGCACAACGCGGCATCGAAGGTGAGCGCAATGACGCGCTTCGCGGCGCGCGGCAGGTCGAGCAGGAAATCGGCGGCCTTGGCAAGCGGCATGACGGAATTATAAGAGGCGCCGCAACAACCTACGGCTGCTGCTGGCTTCCATGGTTGGATTTCACCCGATCGCCGGCCCCCTTGCCAAGAACAGTCAGCACGAGACAATGAAAATAACGTGCCAGCGTCAAGTCTTCGAGCATCCGCGCATCCACCTCGGCGAGTCGTTCGGGATCGGACATATCGATCCCCTGCACCTGGGCAAGCCCGGTGATGCCCGGCCGGGCGGCAAACACCCCCCGCCGCTCGCGCGCTTCGATCAGCCGGGCTTGCGTCGGCAGACAAGGCCTCGGGCCGATGAGGCTCATCTCGCCTTTGAGCACGTTCCACAGCTGCGGCAGCTCATCGAGCTTGCTGCGGCGCAGGAAATGCCCCCAGCGCGTGATCGCCCCGGCATCGGCCAGATGCGTGGCGACTTCTGCCGTGCCTGGCCGCATCGTGCGAAACTTCACGAGCACGAAAGGTTTCTGGAACCGCCCGACCCGCACCTGCCGAAACAGCGGCGCGCCGGTATCGAACCAGCCGATGATCCACAGGCACAGGAATAGAGGCGAGAGCGTCACGAGACCCACAGCCGAGAGCAGGATGTCGAAGAAACGGATCAGTGCCATCCTTCATCCCAAGCACCCAAGAGCCAGCGCCGGATCTCGCCATACGGCACGACATCGAACGCGCTGCGTCGCTGGACCTCGCTGCCCGCATAAATCAAGGCCGCACGTGCAGCGCGTTCCCCCAGCGCTTTTTGGATACCGGAAATCGGGCGCAGCGCATCAGGGGCAACCGTCTGCGCCGCTTTGATTTCGGCCAGCCGCATGGAATTGCCCTGTTCGACGAGCAGATCGGCTTCCTTCCCAGCGCTGTCCCGGTAGTAATAAAGGCTAGGACGCTCGCCGGCGTTGTAAAAAGTTTTCAGCGCTTCCAGCACAACCAGGTTTTCGAACAAGGGTCCGCGCAGCGGATGGGTCGCCAGATGCTCGCGCTTGCGGATGCCGATCAGCCAGGCGGCCAGGCCCACGTCGTAGAAATAGAGCTTGGGCGATTTGATCAGGCGCTTGCCGATGTTGGCAAACCAAGGAGGAAGGCGAAAGACGATGTACGAAGCTTCCAGCAGACTCAGCCAGGCGCGGGCGGTGTGGCCGGACACGCCGACATCCCCCGCCAGGGAATGCAGGTTGAGCACCTGCCCGACGCGGCCCGCCGCCAGCCGGACGAAACGCTCGAAATCGGCGAAATGGCGCAGTTGCACGAGCTCACGCAGATCGCGCTGAACGTAGGTTTCGAAATAATCGCCGAGCGCGACCGCCGGATCGAGCCCCTCGGCATGGATGCGCGGGTAACCCCCCCGATGGATCAGATCGTCGACCGTCCAAGGGCCGAAAGCCTGCAATTCGGCAATCGAAAGCGGCAGGAGTTTGAGCAGGGCGGTGCGCCCCGCCAAAGATTGAGAAACCTGTCGGCTCAGCTCGAACTGATGGCTGCCGGTCAGAATGAAGCGCCCGGCTCTCGGTTGCCGATCGACCTCGACCTGGATCCACGAAAGCAGCTCAGGCACCCGCTGGATTTCGTCGATCACACCCCCGTTGGCCAGCCCGGCAAGAAAACCCCGCGGATCGGTTTGCGCGAACTCGCGCGTATCGGGCTGTTCGAGATTCACATAGGCAAGCGAAGGGAAGGCCAAACGGCAAAGCGTGGTCTTCCCCGACTGTCGTGGTCCGGTCACGGTCACCACAGGCATCTGACCGGCACGAGCCTGTAGCACTCTCATCAAATGACGTTCGATCATCGTCAGAAGTATTGCAAAAATGAAGTATTAATTCAAATTTGCAATAACATCAGTGACGGATCGCCGAAGCCAGCATCTCCTTCAAACCCTCCTCCAACGTCACCCGCGCCCGAAAGCCCAGCTCCCGCTCGATGCGCGCCGGCGAATAGCAGGCCGAATCGAGCAAGCGTGAGACCAGCTCCGAACGAATCGGGAAGGGGCGACCGAGCAACCTCCCCACCCCATCTCCGATGCGACCCGCAACCCGCAACCCCCAAGCGGGCGCCGTCCAGCGAAAAGTCGGCGCTGGTAGCACGGCACGGATCGCTTCGCAAAGCTCACGGCCCGAATAGGCGTGGGGATCGGCAACGATGTAAGTGCCTCCGTTGGCCTCAGGCCGGCCGGCAACGAGCCGCATCGCCTCGACCACATCCTGCACATGCACCAGCGAACGGCGATTGCCCGTCTCCGGCAAGCAAGGAAACCAACCGTGGTGCAGAAACCGTGCAAGGCGCCACAAATTGCCCCGGCTGCCCCGGCCATAGACCATCGCCAGGCGCAAGATCACGACGTGCATGCCCCATTTCGCACCAGCTTCCAGCACCGCCTCTTCCGCCGCCCGCTTGGCGCGCCCGTAGGCCGTTGCCGGTTCTCCCGGCCAGTCTTCGTCGACGCATTCCTCGCCTGGCTCCGCCATCGCCTTGACGCTTGAAAGAAACACGAAGCGCTTCACCCCCGCGTGCCCCGCCGCTTCCAGCAGGTTGCGC
>CAYZII010000012.1:0-36342 GCA_964478415.1 uncultured Methyloversatilis sp. | reverse complement strand
CGCCGATGCGCACTGGCGAGATAGTCGTGCGAGCGCATCTCGATCAGCCGCGATACCGTGCGCTGGAATTCTCCCGCCTGCGGCCCGGCAACGTACAGTTCTTCCGCCGGCACCGCCGCGGCGAGCACCAGTTTGACGCGATGGTCGTAACAGACATCGACCAGCCAGGTAAAACGCCGCGCCTCGTTGGCCATTTCCGGCCCCATGCGCGGGATGCCGGAGACGAAAATCGTATGGAAGCGATGCGCGAGGTCGAGATAATCGTTCTGTGAGCGCGGCCCGCCGCACAGCACGGCGAAATCGCACCAGACCACGCCGGGCGCGCGGTGGATCACCGGCAGTTCACGGCCCAACACCTCCAGCGGGCGCGCATGGCCCTCGCCGTGCGCCACCTGGGAGAAGGTGCGCATCAGCAGTGTGGCCGCTTCGCCATCGGACGGCAACAGATAGACCGGCGCGGCTTCCAGCGCTCGCAAACGGTAATCGATGCCGGCATCGACCTCGATGACATCGAGCTTTTCCTTCAGCAGCGCGATCAACGGCAGCAGACGCTCGCGGTGCAGACCATTCGGGTAGAGGCCGTCGGGCGGGTAGTTCGAGGTGATGCAGAAGACCACGCCCGCGGCGAACAGTTTTTCCATCAGCCGGCCGAGAATCATCGCGTCGGCGATGTCGGCGACATGAAACTCGTCGAAGCACATCAGGCGCGTTTCCCTGGCAATCTGCGTCGCCACCTTTGCCAGCGGGTCGGCCTGCTCCCGCAAGCCTTCGAGCCGCGCATGCACCTCGCGCATGAAGGCATGGAAATGCACGCGCCGCTTACGCTGGTAGGGTACCGCGGCAAAGAAACAATCCATCAGGAAACTCTTGCCGCGTCCAACACCGCCCCAGAACCAGACGCCGCGCGGTAGCGGCGGATGGACGAGCAGTTTGCGCAAACGGTTTCTGCGCGCCGCCTTGAAGGCGACCAGCTCGTCGTAGAACTTCTGCAACCTCTGGGCGGCGGCCAGTTGCGCGGCATCCGCCTCGATACCACGCTCCCGCAACGCGGCGTGAAATCCCGCGATCATGCCATCCCGCGGCACGCCGAGGATCCGGTGGGCTACCAAAGGGTCTTCCTTGCCGCAACCTCAGAAATGCAAGGCGCGCTTGTCGACGGCCAGTGCCGCCTCGTGCATTACCTCGGAGAGCGTCGGGTGGGCATGGCAGGTGCGCGCGATATCCTCGGCGCTGGCACCGAATTCCATCGCCGTGACGGCCTCGCTGATCAGTTCGGAAGCATTCGCACCGATCACATGCACGCCGAGTACGCGGTCGGTCCTGGCATCGGCGAGCATCTTGATGAAGCCGCTGGTATCCCCCTGGCCGAGCGCGCGACCATTGGCGAGGAAGGGCACCTGACCGACGCGATACTCGACGCCCGCGTTCTTGAGCTGCGTCTCGGTCTTGCCGACCCAGGCGATTTCCGGGTGCGTGTAGATCACCCAAGGGATCGCGTCGTAATTGACATGACCGGCCTGACCGGCGATACGCTCGGCCACCATCACGCCCTCCTCCATGCCCTTGTGGGCGAGCATCGGCCCGCGCACCACATCGCCCACCGCCCAGACGTTTTCCAGATTGGTGCGGCAATGTTCATCGACTTGGATGCGTCCGTGTGCATCGAATGCTAGCCCCACTGCGGCGGCATTCAGACCCTCGGTATTCGGTACGCGGCCGACCGAGACGATCAGCTTGTCGCATTCGAGTCGCTGCACCTCGGCACCGTTTTCGTATTCGATCGTGACGCCTTGCACCCCCTGCTTGATTTCATGAATCCTGACACCGAGCTGGATCTTCAGTCCCTGTCTCTGCGTGAAGATTTTCCAGGCCTCCTTGGCCACCGCCGGGTCGGCCGCAGCCAGAAAATCGGGCATGGCTTCAAGCAATGTCACATCGGCCCCTAGGCGCTTCCAGACCGAGCCGAGCTCGAGGCCGATCACCCCGGCGCCGATCACGCCGAGGCGCGGCGGCACCGCAGTCAGCGACAGCGCGCCGACATTGTCGCAGATCGTCACGTTATCGACCGGAATCCCCTCGAGATGGCGCGGCCGCGATCCCGTGGCGATGACCACGTGCCGGGCGGCGACGATGTCACTGGCACCAGCCTGGTCTGTCACGGCGATCTGCCAGCGTTCGTCTTCGCGCCCGACGAAGCTGCCACGGCCGGCCAGCAATGTGACCTTGTTCTTCTTGAACAGGCCACGGATACCCTGCGTCAATTGCGTTACGATATTGTCCTTGCGACGCATCATCACGGCGACATCGACGCTGAGGTTCTCCAGTTTGATGCCATGCATTACGAAGGCATGCTGGGCAGCGTCATACAGTTCGGAGGAATGCAGCAGCGCCTTCGATGGAATGCAGCCGACGTTCAGACAGGTGCCGCCGAGGCGTATTTCGCCTTTCGGATCGGCGTAACTAGCCATCTCGATGCAGGCGGTATTGAAACCGAGCTGCGCGGCACGAATCGCGGCGACATAACCGCCGGGGCCGCCACCGATGACGACGACATCGAACTCCCTCTGTGCCATGACCGTCTCCCGTTACAGATCGAGCAGCAGACGCGCCGGATCTTCGAGCGCCTCCTTGATGGTGACGAGCCCCAGCACCGCCTCGCGGCCATCGATGATGCGGTGATCGTAAGACAGGGCCAGGTAGTTGATCGGCCGGATCACGATCTGGCCGTTCTCGACCACCGGCCGCTCCTTCGTCGCGTGGATACCGAGGATCGCCGACTGCGGCGGATTGATGATCGGCGTCGAGAGCATCGAGCCGAACACGCCGCCGTTCGAGATCGAGAAGGTGCCGCCGCTCAGCTCTTCCAGCGTGAGCTTGCCGTCCTTGGCCTTGGTGGCGAATTCGGCGATCTTTTTCTCGATCTGCGCCAGGCTCAACTGGTCGGCATCACGCAGGATAGGCACCACCAGGCCGCGTGGGCTGCCCACCGCGATGCCGATGTCAAAGTAGCCGTGATAGACGATGTCGTTGCCATCGACCGAAGCATTGAGGATCGGGAATTTCTTCAGCGCATGCACGGCCGCCTTGACGAAGAAGGACATGAAGCCGAGGCGCACGCCGTGTTCCTTCTCGAACTTGTCGGCGTATTTCTTGCGCAGCTCGATCACCGGCGCCATGTTGACTTCGTTGAAGGTGGTCAGGATGGCATTCTGAGCCTGCGACTGCAGCAGGCGCTCGGCGATGCGCGCGCGCAGCCGCGACATCGGCACACGCTGTTCGGGGCGCTCGCCGATAATCGCATCGGGATTCACCGCCGGCGGCACAGCTAGGCCGCTGCCGAAACTCGGCGCTGACGGAACGGCACCTCCCACCGCAGGCGCAGGCTGGGCAGCTGCCGCAGGGGCTGACGGCGCAGCAGCAGCGGCAGCGGCTTTGCCCACGGCGGCATGGATCACGTCAGCCTTGGTGACCCGACCGCCCGGGCCGCTGCCCTGCACCTGGCTCGCCGTCAGCCCTTTTTCGGCCAGCGCCTTGCGTGCCGCCGGCCCCACGCCGGGCGGGACGGCGGCTGATGCGGGCGCGCTTTGTGCCGCAGCAGCTTGTGCCGGAGCGCCTGCCGCGGCTTTGGCTTCGGTATCGATACGGGCGATCACCTCGCCAGAGGTCACCGTCTCGCCATTGCCTTTCAGCACCTCGACCAGCACACCAGCCTCCGGCGCGGGCAATTCGAGCACGACCTTGTCGGTTTCGATGTCGATGAGGTTTTCGTCGCGTGCCACGGCATCGCCGACGTGCTTGTGCCAGGACACCAGCGTCGCTTCGGCAACGGATTCGGACAGTTGGGGGACTTTGACTTCGATCAGCATGATGGGCTCCGGTTATTTGAGCGCGCCCAGCGCGCTTGCAATGATCTGTTTCTGCTGTTCGGCATGAACGGCGGCGCTGCCCACCGCCGGTGAAGCGGAAGCGGGCCGCGCCACGACATGCAGCGTTTGTCCTTTCCTGACAAGCGGTTCCAGCGTGTGGTGCTTGGCATACCAGGCGCCCTGGTTCAATGGCTCCTCCTGGCACCAGACCAGCTCCTTGAGGCGCGGATACTTTGCCAGCTCCTCGGCGATGCGGCGATCATCCATCGGATAGAGCTGCGGCGCACGCACGATCGCGATGTGATCGATCTTTTGTTCGCGGCGTGCGTTGAGCAGGTCGTAATAGACCTTGCCAGCGCAGATCAATACCCGTGTGACCTTCTTCGCATCGAGTGCGTCGACCTCGCCACACACCGTCTGGAAGGTTCCTTCGGCCAGATCTGCGAGACTGCACGAGGCATCCTTGTTGCGCAGCAAGGACTTGGGGGTAAACACGACCAGGGGCTTGCGCTGCTTCCTGAGTATCTGGCGCCGCAGCAGATGGAAGATTTGCGCCGCATTGTCCGGCATCACCACTTCCCAGTTGAAATCGGCAGAAAGTTGCAGGAAACGTTCGACGCGCGCCGAGGAATGCTCCGGCCCCTGGCCTTCCATGCCGTGCGGCAGGAACAGCACCAGACCGCAAGCACGACCCCATTTCGCCTCACCCGAGGCGATGAACTGGTCGATCACCACCTGGGCACCGTTCGCGAAATCACCAAACTGAGCTTCCCAAATCACCAGCTCGTTGGGACTCGCCGTCGCATAGCCATATTCGAACGCCAGCACCGCCTCTTCGGAAAGCACCGAATCGTAGCACTGGAAGCGCGCCTGTCCGTCCTGGAGATTCTGCAACGGCATCCAGGTACCCTGATCCCATTTCTCGCGATTCTGGTCGTGCAGCACCGCATGGCGGTGGAAGAAGGTGCCCCGGCCAACATCTTCGCCAGAGATGCGCACACCATATCCGGCGGAGAGCAGTGTCGCATAGGCGAGGTTCTCGGCCATGCCCCAGTCGATCGGCTGCTTGCCTTCGATCATCAAGCGGCGATCCTCGATGATCTTCTGCACGCGTGGATGCAGCGCGAAGTCTGCCGGAATGTCGACCAGACGGTGGCCGAGACGCTGCAGTTCATGCAAGGGCACGGTGGTATCGCACTTCTCGGTGTAGGGCACATTCACGTGCTGCGACCAGTCGATCGCCGAATGGCTCTTGTAATCGCTGATCGCCGGGTTGCGCAGATGCTTGCCGGCATCGAGCGCGGTGCGGTAGGCGCGGATCATCTCCTCCGCTTCGCCTGGAGCGATGACGCCCTGCGCTTCGAGTTTCTCGGCATAGAGCTTGCGGGTGCCGGGATGCGCAGCCACCTTGCGATACATCAACGGCTGGGTCACCATCGGTTCGTCCTGCTCGTTGTGACCGAGTTTGCGGAAACAGACGATGTCGACGACGGCATCTTTCTGGAAAGTGTTGCGGAAATCGATCGCCAGTGCGGTGACATAGGCTACCGCCTCGGGATCGTCGCCATTGACATGAAAAATCGGCGCCTCGACCATTTTGAAGATGTCGGTGCAATAGAGCGACGAGCGTACATCGCGCGGATCGGAAGTCGTGAAACCGATCTGATTGTTGACGACGAGATGCACGGTACCGCCGGTGCCATAGCCGCGCGTCTGCGAGAAGTTGAGCATCTCCTGATTGACGCCCTGTCCCGCCACGGCTGCGTCGCCATGGATCAGCACCGGCACGACCTCGCGCTTGCCGACCGCGCCACGCCGCACCTGGCGTGCATAGACCGAGCCCGCGACGACGGGGTTGACGATTTCTAGATGCGAGGGGTTGAAGGCGAGTGTCAGATGCACCGGCCCGCCCGGCGTGGCGACATCGGAGGAATACCCCATGTGATATTTGACATCGCCCGCGACGAGATCGCTCTTCTTCTTGCCCTCGAACTCCTCGAACAGCATTGCCGGCTGCTTGCCGAGGATGTTCACCAACACATTCAGGCGCCCCCGGTGTGCCATACCGATGACGATTTCCTTGGCACCCTGCGCGCCCGCCAACTGGATGAGCTGGTGTAGCGCCACCATCAAGGCTTCGCCACCTTCCAGCGAGAAACGCTTCTGGCCGACATAGCGTGTGTGCAGATAACGTTCCAGCGTTTCCGCCGCGGTGAGGATTTCCAGGAACTGCTTGCGATCCTCGCTGCTGTAACGCGGTTGCGCGCGTGGCGGCTCGAAGCGCGCCTGGATCCAGCGCTTTTGCTGCACATCGGCGATGTACATGTATTCCGCGCCGATATGCCCGCAGTAACGCTGGCGCAGCATATCGAGGATCTCGCGCAACGTCGCCTCCTCGACCCCCATGTCGAAAGAGCCGGTACGGAAGGGCGTCGCCAGATCGGCCTCGGTGAAACCGTAATAGGAAGGTTCCAGCTCGGGGACGTCCGGGCGCGGATGCCGTTTCAACGGATCAAGCTGTGCCCAGCGATTGCCGAGAAAGCGATAGGCATTGATGATCTGCAGGACCTTCGTCTGCTTCTCGCCGACACCTGCGTGGCGGGCAATGGAAAGCCAGCCCTCGCGCGCACGTTGCGCGAAACCGGTGATGATCGGCATGTGCGGAACATCCGGCCCCTGATAGGCGCCACTGCCCGGCAGATTCGCCAGCTTGTCGAAATAGTCCCGCCATGCTGGATCGATCGCGCCCGGGTTTTCGAGATATTTCTCGTAGAGCTCCTCGACATACGGTGCGTTGGCACCGAACAGATAGGAGTTGGACAACAATTCCTTGATCATCTCATCACCTCTTTTAATAGGCGTACCTCAAAAAAAGGGACGTCCTCCGGCGCCCCTTCTTTGCCTGCAATCAGCGCGCTTCCATGTCCGGCACGTCGCGCTTCGCGGCACCGGTATAGAGCTGGCGCGGCCGTCCAATCTTCTGCTCCGCATCACCGATCATCTCGTGCCACTGGGCGATCCAGCCGATCGTGCGCGCCATCGCAAAAATGCCGGTAAACAGGTTGGTCGGGATGCCCAGCGCACTCTGCACGATGCCTGAATAGAAATCGACGTTCGGATAAAGTTTCTTTTCGATGAAATATTCGTCTTCCAGCGCGATGCGTTCCAACTCGAGCGCGAGCTTGAACAAGGGCTGATCGTGCAGGCCAAGTTCGTTGAGCACTTCGTGGCAGGTTTCACGCATCAACTTGGCGCGCGGATCGTAGTTCTTGTAGACCCGGTGACCAAAGCCCATCAGCCGGAACGGGTCGTTCTTGTCCTTGGCGCGCTTGATATAGAGCGGCACGCGGGAGACATCGCCGATCTCTTCGAGCATCTTTAGGCAGGCTTCGTTCGCCCCCCCATGCGCCGGCCCCCACAGGCAGGCAATCCCGGCAGCGATGCAGGCGAATGGATTGGCGCCAGAAGAACCGGCCAGACGCACCGTCGAGGTCGAGGCATTCTGCTCGTGGTCGGCATGCAGAATCAGGATGCGGTCGAGCGCCCGCGAAAGCACCGGATTGGGCTTGAACTCCGCGCAGGGCGTAGCAAACATCATGTAGAGGAAATTGGTCGCATAGTCATAGTCGTTCTTCGGGTACATGAACGGCAGGCCGCGGTTGTAGCGGTAGGCCATCGCCGTGATGGTTGGCATCTTAGCGATCAGGCGGATCGCCGCCGTCATGCGGTGTTCTGGATTGTTGATGTCGAGGGAATCATGATAGAAGGCCGACAGACCGCCTACCACCCCGACCAGTACCGCCATCGGGTGGGCATCGCGGCGGAAACCGTTATAGAAACGCGTCAGCTGGTCATGCACCATCGTATGGGAGCGCACTCTGCTCACCCACTCTTCATATTGGGAGCGGTTCGGCAGCTCGCCGTTCTTGAGCAGGTAGCACACTTCCATGAAGTCGCATTTCTGCGCCAACTGCTCGATCGGATAGCCACGGTAGAGCAGTTCCCCCTTGTCGCCATCGATGTAGGTGATCGACGACTTGCACGACGCAGTGGACATGAAGCCCGGATCGTAGGTGAAGGCGCCGGTCTGGGCATAGAGTTTGGAAATGTCGATCACCTCCGGTCCGATGGTGCCGGAATAGACCGGGTATTCTGTGGTCTTGCCGTTATAGGTCAAGGTGGCGGTTTTTTGCGTCATGCGTCAGTCCCCTGTCCAAGGTTGTCAGTACGAAAGGCCGGCTGCCGCAGCAGCGCAACCAGGTTTGCCAGCTCCGCATCGGCAGCTTCGCGGCGGCCCGAGAGCAGCGCCCACAAATCGTGGTCTTCCATTGCCAAGAGGCGTTCGAAGGTAGCTGCCATGCCATCGTCTAAATCGTCGGCATGGTGTTGCCAAAAGCGCTGCAAGATGAGATCGTTTTCCAGCAGCGCACGGCGGCTCGCCCAGCGCAGCTTCTCGGTACGGATACGACTCAGCTCGGCGTCCATCAAATCGCCCGTTTCACCATCATCGCCTTGATCTTGCCAATCGCCTGGGTGGGATTCAATCCCTTCGGGCAGACATCGACACAGTTCATGATGGTATGACAACGAAACAGCCGATACGGATCGTTGAGGTTGTCGAGCCGCTCGCTGGTCGCCTGATCACGTGTATCGGCAATGAAACGATAGGCGGCGAGCAGCCCAGCCGGGCCGACGAACTTGTCCGGATTCCACCAGAACGACGGACAGGCCGTCGAGCAACAGGCGCACAGGATGCACTCGTAGAGGCCGTTCAGTTCTTCACGGTCTTCCGGGGATTGCAGCCGTTCGTGCTCCGGCGGCGGATCGTCGTTGATCAGATACGGCTTGATCGAGTGATACTGCTTGAAGAACTGCGTCATGTCGACGATCAGGTCGCGTATCACCGGCAGTCCCGGCAATGGCCGCAGCACGATCGGCTTACCCTCCGGAAAACTTGCCAGATCGGTCAGACAGGCCAGACCATTGCGCCCATTGATGTTGAGCGCATCGGAGCCACAGACACCTTCGCGGCAGGAGCGGCGAAACGCGAGCGAGTCATCCTTGGCCTTCAGCTTCACCAGCGCGTCGAGCAGCTTGCGATCGGTGCTGTCCACCTCGACGCTGATGTCCTGCATCCAGGGTTTGGCATCCCGCTCCGGATCATAGCGATAAATCTTAAACTCGAGGGTACGTGTCGTCATCTTCGCTTCCTCAATAGGCGCGCTTCTTCAAGGCTATGGTCTCGACGGTCAAGGGGCGTAGCGTCACCGACTTGTAATCGAGGCGGTTGCCCTCCTTGTACCAGAGTGTGTGCTTGAGCCAGTTATCGTCATCGCGACCATTCGGATGCTCCGGTGTATCCGGCGCATCGTCACGCACATGGGCGCCCCGCGATTCCTTGCGTGCCTCGGCGGACACCATCGTCGCGACGGCAACCTCGATCATGTTCTCGAGTTCGAGCGCTTCGATGCGTGCCGTGTTGAATACTCTCGACTTATCCCTGATCTCGGTGTGCTGCACCTCCTGCTGTACCTCGAGGATTTTCTGTACCCCTTCCTTGAGCAGATGGGCAAAGCGAAACACGCCGGCATGTTTCTGCATCGTGCGCTGCAATTTCAAGCGCGTCTCATGCACATTGGTGCCATCCTTTTGGATCTCGAGACGATTCAAGCGTTCCAAAGTGCGCTCAAATGCATCAGGCGGCAGCTCCTTGTGCGCCTTGGGCGAGGCACGCAGCTGTTCGACGGCCGTCTCCCCACACGATTTGCCGAAGACCAGAAGATCGAGCAGCGAGTTGGTACCTAGCCGGTTGGCGCCATGTACCGACGCACATGCGCATTCACCGGCAGCATAGAAGCCTGGCACGATCTCGTTCTGCGAACGTTTTCCAGGCACGACGACCTGACCATGATAATTGGTCGGAATACCGCCCATCTGGTAATGCGCCGTCGGCACGACGGGAATCGGTGCCTTGATCGGATCGACCCCGGCGAACTGGATCGAGATTTCGCGAATACCGGGTAGCCGTTTGATGATCACCTCGGGGTCGAGATGCGTGATGTCGAGCAGCACATAGTCTTTGTTCGGCCCACAACCACGCCCTTCGTTGATCTCGGTGACCATCGCTCGTGATACGACGTCGCGGCTGGCGAGATCCTTCGCGTTCGGCGCATAACGCTCCATGAAGCGCTCGCCGTTGCTGTTCCTCAAAATGCCGCCTTCGCCACGCACACCCTCGGTGATCAGTACGCCAGCGCCGGCCACGCCGGTCGGGTGGAACTGCCAGAACTCCATGTCTTCGAGCGGGATGCCAGCGCGCGCGGCCATTCCCAGACCATCCCCGGTATTGATGAAAGCATTGGTCGAGGAGTAATAGATGCGTCCGGCCCCGCCGGTGGCGAAGATCGTCGCTTTGGCATGGAAGGCATACACCTCACCAGTTTCCATTTCCAGCGCCGTCACACCGAGCACCTCGCCTTCGCTGTCGCGGATCAGATCCAGCGCCATCCACTCGACAAAGAACTGCGTGTGGGCCTTGACGTTGCGCTGGTAGAGCGCATGCAGCATCGCATGCCCGGTACGGTCGGCCGCCGCGCAGGCACGCCGCACCGGCTTCTCGCCAAAATTCGACATGTGCCCGCCAAACGGGCGCTGGTAGATGCGGCCATTGTCGAGGCGGTCGAAAGGCATACCGTAATGTTCCAGCTCGATCACCACCTCGTTGGCTTTGCGGCACATGAATTCGATCGCATCCTGGTCGCCGAGCCAGTCCGATCCTTTGACGGTATCGTACATATGCCAGTGCCAGTGATCCTCTTCGGAATTGCCAAGACTGGCAGCGACCCCCCCTTGTGCAGCGACGGTATGGGAGCGCGTCGGGAACACCTTGGTGATCACGGCGGTCTTGAAACCGGATTCGGCGAGCTGTATCGCGGCGCGCAAACCAGCGCCACCCGCACCGACGATCACTGCATCGAATTTGCGGACGGTGACTTTCACGCTCAGAGCCTCCAGAGAATTCTTACTGCCCAACCGGCATAACCGATCAGCGCCAACAGCGTTAGGGCATGCAATGCGAGCTTGATGCCTGCAGGTTGGACATAGTCCATCCAGATGTCACGCACCCCGACCCAGGCGTGCCAGCACAAGGCGAGAATGCTGAGGAAACTGATGAAGCGCATCAGACCCGACGACATGAAACCGCGCCATGATTCGTAGCTCGTGCCAACCCCGGCAAGCAGACCAATGACGAGCGCCACGGTGACGACGATCATCACGATGGCTGTCATGCGCTGCACCAGCCAGTCGAACAGGCCGTAATGGGCGCCAACGATCTTGCGGTTCACCATAGCTTCGCTCCCAGGATGACCGTCAGCAGCAGGCTCACGGCCAGCACGGCCCTGGCCGAAGCCGCCGCCTGCGCCTTGGCGACACCGATGTGGACATCGATCAGCAGAATGCGGATTCCCATGCAGAAGTGGTGCAGGAAAGCCCACAGCAAGCCGATCGATAGCAGTTTGACCAGGGGATGACTAGTGATGGTCTTGAATTGCTCGAAGCCGTCCGGGGAAGTCAGCGACAACTCGAGCAACCAGATGAGCAATGGCAGCATCAGGAAGAGGCCGAATCCGCTGATGCGGTGCAATATCGATGCCACTCCTGCGATGGGCAGCTTTATCTGAAAGAGATTCAAATGCTTGGGACGCTTGCGGGCAATTCCAGTCATCGAGCCACTCCTTTCGTTTTATTTGCGATGCAGCATCTTACTCACTCATGCGCCGACACCTCTCCGACGGGTGAGGCATCTGATTTCCTACGTCAACTCATTGAAATAGTAATGTGCTTCGGTCGAATACAAGCCACGGCGCCACTCGACGGGACGGTTGCCATAAGTGAAACTGGTGCGCTCCACGGACAACAAGGGGCTACCCTCGGGCACTCCGAGCAACTCGGCGCTGGTGCGGTCGGCGGCCACCGCACGAATGCGCTCTTCTGCTCGGATCATGCGCACGCCGAACTTTTCTTCGAACAGGGTGTAGAGCGAAACACTCGACTCTTTCAGGACATCGAAAGTGAGTCCGGCGAAGATCTCCCCCGGCAGATAGATCTCGTCGAGCACCACCGGCTTGCCAGAAAACTCGAGCAGGCGACGCACGATGATCACCGGCTCACCTGGCTTGATGCCAAGGACATTGGCAGCATCGGCACGCGCTTTGCCACGCCAGCACTCGAGAGGGCGACTGTGGGCCGGCTCGACGCTGCCTGAGAGCGGCACCAGACGCAGGAAGCGGAAGAAAGCGCGCGGATCGTTGTGGCTGGCGACGAAGGTGCCTTTGCCCTGTTTGCGCACCAGCAGATTTTCAGCCGCCATCTCGTCGATGGCCTTGCGCACCGTGCCCTGGCTGACCTGGAAACGGTTGGCCAATTCGGCTTCGCTGGGAATCATCTCCCCTGGACGCCATTCCTGACTCGCGAGGGCCTGCAATATCAACCCCTTGATCTGGCGATACAGCGGACTGAAGGAAGGTGATCCAGCCACGGTCTGTTTTTTCATCATGATGCGTATTGAAGCACAAATTTTCGACCTCGTCCATAGGATAACATATGTCTTATATATGTTATAAGATTTAGATTGACATGATCTGGCAATCGCCTCTATGATTTTTACGCTTCGTTTCCCCCAATCCAGATCAAGGAGTCTTTTCATGACCAAGCCCCCCATCCGCGTCGCCGTCACCGGTGCCGCCGGTCAAATCGGTTATGCCCTGCTGTTCCGTATCGCCAGCGGCGAGATGCTCGGCAAGGACCAGCCGGTGATCCTGCAAATGCTCGAACTGCCCACCGAAAAAGCGCAACAGGCACTCAAGGGCGTGATGATGGAGCTCGAGGACTGTGCCTTCCCGCTGCTTACCGACATGATCGGCACTGCCGACCCGAAAGTGGCTTTCAGGGACGCACAGCAAGCGTTGCTGGTGGGCGCCAAACCGCGCGGCCCCGGCATGGAACGTAAAGACCTGCTGCTCGACAACGCGAAAATCTTCATCGAGCAGGGCAAGGCACTCGACGAAGTCGCGGCCCGTGACGTGAAAGTGATCGTCGTCGGCAACCCCGCTAACACCAATGCGCTGATCGCTATGAACACGGCGAAAAGTTTGCCGCGCGAGAATTTCACCTCGATGATGCGGCTTGATCACAACCGCGCGATCTCGATGCTCGCCGCGCGCGTCAAGTCTGCGGTGACCGATGTGGAAAAAATGGTCGTCTGGGGCAATCACTCGCCGACGATGTATCCGGACATCCGCTTCTGCACGGTCAAAGGCCAACCGGCTGCCCAACTCGTCAATGACGAGGCCTGGTACCGGAACGAATACATCCCGAAGGTCGGCAAACGCGGCGCCGCAATCATCGAGGCGCGCGGCGCTTCGTCGGCGGCCTCTGCGGCCAACGCCGCGATCGATCACATGCGTGACTGGAATCTCGGCACCAACGGCGCCTGGGTGACGATGGGTGTGGTTTCGGACGGCTCCTATGGCATCCCCGAAGGCATGATCTATGGCATGCCTTGCACCTGCGCGAACGGCAAATGGCAGATCGTCCAAGGGCTGGAAATCGACGCCTTTTCGCGTGAAAAAATGGATGCGACACTCAAGGAGCTGCTGGAAGAACGCAACGGCGTCAAGCACCTGTTCGCCTGATCGTGGCGCCGGCGCTCCATCCCGCGCAAGTCCTGTATGCCGGCGGCAAGCCGTTTCCGCGGCTCGCCGCCTGTGAACATTTCGCCGGCAGTGAAAGGCTGATCGCGAAAGCGCTCGCATTGCAGGCCGAGATCGGGCCGCTCTTCGATGTCACGGCCGATTGCGAGGATGGCGCACCGGCCGGTAGCGAAAGAGAACATGCCCTGATGATCGCCCGGCTCATCGCTTCGCCGGCCAACCGCTTCGACCGTGTCGGTGCGCGCATCCATCCGGCGCATCATCCCGCCTGGCGTGAGGAGCTGGAAATTCTCCTTACCCATGCCGGCACGCGTCTCGCCTATTTGGTGCTGCCGAAGGCAGAGACGCTCAACGATGTCACGACACAGATAGCCGCTCTCGAAGCGCTGCGCACCGAGCTGGGCCTCGAACGGCCGATTCCAGTCCATGTGCTGATCGAAACGCCTGGCGCACTGCACGATGTCTGGCAGATCGCAGGCCTTCCCCAGGTGGAGTCGCTCGACTTCGGTTTGATGGACTTCGTCTCCGCCCACCACGGTGCGATTCCGGCGACGGCGATGCGCTCGCCTGGGCAGTTTGAACACCCACTGATCGTGCGCGCCAAGTGCGAAATCGCCGCTGCGGCCTTGGGACACGGTATCGTGCCGACACATAACGTCACTACCGAATTCCGTGACACGGATGTCGTCGCCGCCGATGCGCGCCGCGCCCGCGAGGAGTTTGGTTACTTACGCATGTGGAGCATCCACCCGAACCAGATCCCACCGATCGTCACGGCGATGCAGCCATCGCACACGGAAATCGAAGAGGCTGCCACGATTCTCACCGCGGCCGCTGCAGCAGACTGGGGACCGATCCAGATCGAAGGACGACTCCACGACCGCGCTTCCTACCGCTACTATTGGGAATTGCTGCAACGTGCCCATGCCACGGGCGTGACTTTGCCTGCCCAGGCAATGCCATTTTTCCCCTCTGACCACCAGAAAGGATGACGCCATGAAACGCCTGCTGATCGCCCTCGCCTGTACCTTGTCTGCCAGTCTGACCTTTGCCCAGGAGATGCAACCCGGCCTATGGGAACTCTCCACTGAGATGAAGATGCAGGGCATGAAGATGCCGCCGCAGAAATTCACTCACTGCTATACCCCGCAGGACATCGCTTCCGGCAAGCAATATGGCATGGACGAAAAAGCCGTTGCTCGATCCGCAACCTGAAAAACGTCGGCGGCAACATCAGTTACGAGATGACTTGCGAAGCCGACGGCAGCAAGATGACCGGCAGTGTCAAAGGCACGATGTCCGCGACCGCCTTTGCTTTCGAACAGAAATTGCGTATGACGCCCGATCAGGGAATGGGCGAGATGGTCTCGTTCGTCAAAGGCCGCCGCCTGGGCGACTGTAAGAAATGACACTGACATGCAATTCCCGACTTCCTTACCACCCCTGACAGAACCGAAAGGAAACATCGATGCTCGAAGCCTATCGCGCCCACGTCGCAGAACGTGCCGCTCTCGGCATACCCCCTCTGCCGCTTTCCAAACAGCAGACGCAGCAGCTTATCGAGCTGCTGCAGAATCCGCCGCCGGGCGAAGAAGCCTTCCTCGTCGATCTGATCACGCATCGCGTGCCGGCCGGCGTCGATGACGCCGCGCAGGTCAAAGCGGAATTCCTCGCCAAAGTCGGCGCTGGCAAGGCGGCATGCCCACTGCTTTCACGCGCCAAGGCGGTCGAACTGCTCGGCACGATGCTCGGCGGCTACAACGTCAAGCCCTTGATCGAGCTGCTCGACGACCAGGAAGTCGGCGCCGTCGCCGCTGCGGGGCTCAAAAAAACGTTGCTGATGTTCGATGCCTTCCACGACGTCGCCGAAAAGGCCAAGGCCGGCAACGTCCATGCGCAGGCCGTGATGCAGAGCTGGGCCGATGCCGAATGGTTCACGTCGCGCCCGGAGGTGCCACAAAAGATCACCGTCACCGTGTTCAAGGTGCCGGGCGAGACCAACACCGATGATCTCTCCCCTGCTCCCGATGCCTGGAGCCGTCCAGACATTCCGCTGCATGCGCTGGCGATGCTGAAAAACCCGCGCGATGGGATAACACCCGACAAATCCGGCGAGCGCGGCCCGATCAGCCTGATCGAAGCGCTCAAGAAGAAAGGTCATCCGGTGGCCTATGTCGGCGACGTCGTCGGCACCGGCTCCTCGCGCAAGTCGGCCACCAACTCGGTGATCTGGTGGACCGGTGAGGACATTCCCTTCGTCCCGAACAAGCGCTACGGCGGCTTCTGCCTGGGTGGCAAGATCGCGCCGATCTTCTTCAACACCCAGGAAGACGCCGGCGCCTTCCCGATCGAATGTGACGTATCCGAGATGCAAATGGGCGATGTCATCGACATCTATCCGTATGAAAAGAAGATCGAGAAGAACGGCCGGGTGATCAGCACCTTCGACTATAAGTCCGAAGTATTGCTCGACGAAGTCCGTGCCGGGGGACGCATCAATCTGATCATCGGTCGGGGACTCACCGCCAAGGCACGCGAATTCCTCGGCCTGCCGCCCTCGACGCTCTTCCGTTTGCCGAAAGCGCCGGTCGACAGCGGCAAGGGCTATACGCTCGCCCAGAAGATCGTCGGCCGCGCCTGCGGTCTGCCCGAAGGCCAAGGCATCCGCCCCGGCACCTACTGCGAGCCGCGCATCACCACCGTCGGCTCACAGGACACCACCGGGCCGATGACGCGCGACGAACTGAAGGATCTCGCCTGTCTCGGCTTCTCGGCAGATTTCGTGATGCAGTCGTTCTGCCACACCGCGGCCTATCCGAAGCCCGTCGACATCAAGATGTACAAGACGCTGCCCTCGTTCATCACCGCGCGCGGCGGCGTGTCGCTGAAGCCCGGCGACGGCGTGATCCATTCCTGGCTGAACCGTTTCCTGCTGCCGGACACTGTCGGCACCGGCGGCGACTCACACACCCGCTTTCCGATCGGCATTTCCTTCCCGGCTGGCTCGGGTCTGGTGGCGTTCGCTGCGGCCACCGGCGTGATGCCGCTCGACATGCCGGAATCGGTGCTGGTGCGCTTCAAGGGCGAGATGCAGCCAGGCATCACGCTGCGCGACCTGGTGAATGCGATCCCCTATGTGGCGATCCAGCAGGGGCTCTTGACCGTCGAGAAGAAGGGCAAGAAGAACGTCTTCAATGGCCGCATTCTGGAAATCGAGGGGCTGCCCAACCTCAAGGTCGAGCAGGCCTTCGAGCTGACCGATGCCTCGGCGGAGCGCTCCGCCGCCGCCTGCACGGTGCGTCTGGCGAAAGAACCGATCATCGAATACCTGAAATCGAACATCACGCTGATGAAATGGATGATCGCCGCAGGCTACGAGGACAAGCGCACCCTGGCACGGCGCATCCACAAGATGGAAGCGTGGCTCGCAAGCCCGCAACTCCTCGAACCCGATGCCGATGCCGAATATGCCGCGGTAATCGAGATCGACATGAACGAGATCAAGCAACCGCTGCTCGCCTGCCCGAACGATCCCGACGACATCAAGCCGCTGTCGGCGGTCGCCGGCGACAGGATCGACGAGGTGTTCATCGGCTCGTGCATGACCAACATCGGCCACTACCGCGCCGCCGCGACGGTACTGGCTGGCAAGACCGACATCCCGACGCGGCTGTGGGTGGTGCCGCCGACCAAGATGGATCAGCAGGAGCTGATGGAAGAAGGCTACTTCGCGCTCTTCGGCAAGGTCGGCGCACGCATCGAAGTGCCCGGCTGCAGCCTGTGCATGGGCAACCAGGCGCAGATGCACCGCGGCGCGACGGCGGTGTCCACCTCGACGCGCAACTTCCCGAACCGGATGGGACTCGATACCCGCGTCTATCTCGCCTCGGCCGAACTGGCGGCGGTGAGCGCATTGCTCGGTCGCATCCCGTCCGTCGCCGAATACATGGCGCACGTCAATGCCGTTGGCCAGAAGGCCGGCGACATCTATCGCTACCTGAACTTCAACGAACTTCCTGATTACCAGGAGATCGCGGAAAGCGTGGCGGTCTGATCAGCAGATGCGGGGGAGTTGATCCCCCGCCAGCCAGTCGACGATGCGGCGCCCGCCCAGGCGGGTTGCAAGTTGCACGAAATGGTGATCATCGGCAACGACCTCGCCGATGATCGCTGCCTGTCTGCCCAACGGATGGGCACGCAACGCTGCCAATGCCCGTTCAGCGTCGGCTGCAGCGCAAATGCACACGAGCTTGCCTTCATTGGCGACGTGCAGCGGATCGAGGCCGAGAAACTCGCAAGCCGCATCGACTACCGGATGGATCGGGATCGCCGTTTCCTCGAGCCGCATCCCTACGCCCGACTGGCTGGCGATCTCGTTGAGCGTAGCCGCCAGCCCGCCCCGAGTCGGATCACGCAGCACATGGATGTCGGCACCACTCTCGAAGAGTTGCTCGATCAGGTCATGCAAAGCGGCAGTGTCGGAGACGATCGGCGCCTCGAAGCTCAGGTTCTCGCGCTGGCTCATGATTGCGACGCCATGATCGCCGATCGTGCCTGAAATCAGAATCGCATCACCCGGCTGCGCTCTTTGTCCATCGAGCACCCGTCCTTCTGGACAGACGCCGACGCCAGTCGTCGTGATGAAGATGCCATCGCCCTTGCCACGCTCGACGACTTTGGTATCGCCGGTGACCACTGGCACACCGGCCTCCTTCGCCGCCTGCGCCATCGAAGCGACGATGCGTTCCAGCTCGGCGAGTGGAAAGCCCTCTTCGAGGATGAAGCCTGCCGCGAGATACAGCGGTCTGGCGCCCATCACCGCGACGTCGTTGATCGTGCCATGGACGGCGAGACAACCGATGTCGCCCCCGGGAAAAAACAGCGGCGAGACCACGTGACTGTCGGTGGCCATCACCAGCTTTCCACCCAAAGTCGGCGCTGGCAGCACGGCACCATCATTGCCCTGACCGAGGTATTCGTTGCCGAGATGACGGGCGAACAGCTCCGTGATCAGCTGCACCATCGCACGGCCGCCCGCGCCATGCGCCATTTCGACGCAGCCACGCCGCAGATCGAGCGGTCGCACATAACCCGCTTTCAATCCAGACTCCCTCAGTTCGTCTTGTCGCGCGCGGCCAACAGCGCCAGCATTTCCATCACCTGCTCGGGCTCGATGTCCATGCCAAGCTCGATGCCGGGATTGACGACGATCCTGATCCCCGCCTCCATCCGTTCGATGATCCAGGCGAATTCCGCCAGCAAACCGCCGCTGTAACCGGGTATGTCGGCAAGGAAGTCCTTTGCACGCTCCGGGCTGGTAAACAGCACGAGGATCCTACTGCCGTCATCGTCCTCGACGAGCAATGGCGTCGCCTTGTTGGTGAGCTGAAGACCCTGCACGCCGCTGTCGCGGTCATCCTTGATCGGGATGAAGACCTGCTGGGTCAGCAGCTCGCGCATGAAATCCTCGCTGCCAAGCTCGCCGTTGATCGCGGCGAGCAGTTTGCGTTCCAGCTCGTTCTTGGCCTCCAACTCCTCGGACTGCTCCATCACCGTTCCTGTATCGCTACGAGATGCCCTCAATCATACGCGGAGAGTGCCGCGCCGTAAGCCGCCAGTGCCGCGGCATCGAATGTCTGGATCGATGCCGCCTGCGCTTGGGCCTGTGGCAGCAGATGATCCGCATAGAAGCGAGCCGTGGCGATCTTGGCCTGATAGAAGCGTGCCTGATCCGTCTCTTCGGCCAGTCGCCGCTGGGCGATCTGCGCCGAACGAGCCAGCAGCCAGCCGCCGGCAACCAGGCTCGATAGCTCGAGAAACGGCACCGCCGCGGCGAAAATCCCCAGCGTATTACTCTTGGCATTCTCGCCCAGCCACAGGCTCGCCTTGCTCCACCAGGCCAAGGCCTGAGACAGCCGGGCACCTATCGCGCAAAGCGCGGCATCGTGGCTGGCGGCAAGCTCCTTGCACGTCGCCTCGACCATGCCAAGCAAGCGTTTCAGCGTCGCCCCCTGATCGCGCAGCAGTTTGCGGCCGACCAGATCGTTGGCCTGAATCCCGGTGGTGCCTTCGTAGATCGTCGTGATGCGCGCATCGCGGAAGTGCTGGGCCACGCCGGTTTCCTCGACATATCCCATGCCACCATGCACCTGGACGGCGAGCGAGGTAGCCAGGATGCTCATCTCTGTCGCCCCGCCCTTGACGAGCGGAATCAATAGCTCGCCCATTAGCAGCGCCTGTTCGCGCTCCGCCGCATCGGGGTGATGGTAGGCGCGATCGAACAGTCCCGAGGCGTAATAGGCGAGGGCCCGGCAGGCTTCGGTGCGCGCCTTGATCGTCAGCAGCATGCGCTGCACGTCCGGATGGCGAGCGATGGTCACCGGTCCTTCGCCACTGGCCAAATCGCGACCTTGCTTGCGCTCCCGTGCGTAGGCCAATGCCTGCTGATAGGCGCGTTCGGCGATCGCCACACCCTGCACGCCGACGGCATGGCGCGCCGCATTCATCATGATGAACATGTACTTGAGGCCGGCGTTCGGTTCGCCGACCAGATAGCCCACCGCACCTCCGGCATCGCCATAGGCCATCACGCAGGTGGGGCTGGCATGGATGCCGAGCTTGTGTTCGAGCGAGACGCAGCGAACGTCGTTGCGGGCGCCGAGGGAGCCGTCTGCATTGACGAGGAATTTCGGCACGACGAACAGAGAAATGCCCTTTACGCCCGGCGGTGCGTCAGGCAGCCGGGCGAGCACCAAATGGATGATGTTCTCGGCGAGATCGTGTTCGCCGTAGGTAATGAAGATTTTCTGGCCGAACAACCGGTAGCTGCCATCGGGCTGCGGTTCGGCACGCGTGCGGATCAGGGCGAGGTCGGAACCGGCCTGGGGTTCGGTCAGATTCATCGTGCCAGTCCATTGCCCGGAGATCATCTTTGGCAGATAGAGCGATTTGATTTCCGGACTGCCGGCGGTGAGCAGCGCATCGACGGCGCCGGTGGTCAACATCGGGCAAAGTGCGAAGGACATGTTGGCGGCATTCCACATCTCCTCGACGGCCACACCGAGCGATTCCGGCAATCCCTGTCCGCCAAACTCGGCTGGAGCAGTCAGCCCTCCCCAGCCAGCCGCGCAGAATTGCTGGTAAGCCTCTTGCCAGCCCGGCGGGGTGATCACGGCATCCCCGTCAAGGCGACAACCGTGCTTGTCGCCGACACGGTTGAGCGGCGCCAAGACTTCACCGGCGAACTTGGCGGCTTCATCGAGAATCGCCGCCACCACATCCTCGCTCGCCTCCTCACAGCCGGGCCATTGGCGAATCTCCGCCAGTCCGGCGATCTCCTCGATCAGAAAGCGCATTTCCGCGACGGGGGCTCGGTAATCACTCATCTGTCTCCACTCCTAGCTGCGTTCATGAATTGTTGTGGCAAGGAAACCCAAAATTGGCAGATTACTTCACAAACTCGGCGCTGGTGACACGGCACCCTCTCTGCACAGCGCGGCACGAGCCGCATAAAACTCGTTTCGTAGCCGCTCGATCAAGGCTGCGGTCGTCGGCACGTCGTCGATCGTGCCGACGCCTTGACCGGCGCCCCAGATGTCGCGCCAGGCCTTCGCCCCTTCTGTCGCCCGGGCAAATTCGAGTTTCGCTCCATGCCCGGAGGGCAGCTTGTCCGGGTCGAGGCCGGCAGCGATGATACTGGCCTTCAGATAATTGCCGGGCACGCCGGTGAAATAAGGCGTGTAGACGATGTCGGCGCTCGAGGCGGCGAGGATCGCCTGCTTGTAAGCCACACTTGCATTGGCTTCCTGCGTGGCGATGAAACGCGTGCCGATGTAGGCGAAATCGACCCCCATCGCCAGCGCCGCGAGAATCTGGCGACCGTGAGTGATTGCACCGGCGAGCGCCAGCGGCCCAGCGAAGAAGCGGCGCACTTCGGCAACCAGTGCGAATGGGCTCGACGTTCCGCCATGCCCACCGGCACCGGCGGCGACGAGGATCAGCCCATCGACGCCCGCTTCGAGTGCCTTTTCGGCATGGCGCACGTTGGTCACATCGTGGAACACCGATCCGCCATAGGCATGCACCTGCGGAACGATCGCCGCCGGCGCGCCGAGGCTGGTAATCACCAGCGGCACGCGGTGTTTGACGCAGCATGCGAGATCGGATTCAAGCCGCTCGTTGCTCGGATGGACGATCAGGTTCACCGCATACGGCGCGGCCTGTGGCGTCGAGGCGAGAGACTGTTCGAGCGAAGTCAGCCAGGCGTCGAGCTGCTCCTGCGGTCGCGCATTGAGTGCCGGAAAGGCGCCGATGATGCCGGCGCGGCATTGGGCGATGACCAGTTCGGGGGTCGAAACGATGAACATCGGCGCGCCGATCACTGGCAGCACGAGATGTTTCGCCAGCGTCGAGGGCAGCGGCATCAGTGTTGCTCCTTCAACGCACGGCGCAGGATTTTGCCGACGTTGGTCTTCGGTAGATCGGCGCGGAATTCGACATGCTTCGGCACCTTGTAACCGGTCAGCAGCTTGCGGCAATGAATGATCAACTCCTCGGCCGTCAGATTTGGATCCCTACGCACGACGAAGATTTTCACCGCCTCACCCGAATGCTCGTCCGGCACGCCGATCGCAGCTGCCTCGAGCACGCCCGGATGCTGCGCCACCGCTTCTTCGACCTCGTTCGGGAAGACATTGAAGCCAGAGACCAGGATCATGTCTTTCTTACGGTCGACCAAATAGACATAACCCTTTTCATCGATATACCCCAGGTCACCGGTGCGCAGGAAACCGTCGGCCATCATGACATTGGCGGTCTCTTCGGGGCGCTGCCAATAGCCTTTCATCACCTGCGGACCGCGGATGCAGATCTCGCCGACCTGACCGCTCGGCACCTCGTGGCCATCATCGGCGCGGATCGAAACCTCGGTCGAAGGGATGGGCAAGCCGATCGAGCCATTGAATTCAGTCAGGTCGAGCGGATTGATCGTCGCGGCGGGCGACGTCTCAGTCAGCCCGTAGGCCTGAATCAGGGGCACACCGACCACCTGCTGCCAGCGCTCGGCGGTCGGCTTGAGAACCGCCATGCCGCCGCCAAGGGTAACCTTCATCGACGAGAAATCAAGTTTGCGAAAATCCTCGTTGTTGAGCAGCGCGTTGAATAGGGTGTTCACACCGGTGATCACCGAGACCGGGTATTTCGCCCATTCTTTGACGAAATGCGGAATGTCGCGCGGATTGGCGATCAGGACGTTGCGCGCCCCCATCATCAGGAACACCAGGCAGTTCGCAGTCAACGCGAAGATGTGATAGAGCGGCAACGCGGTGATGATCACCTCCTTGCCTTCTTCGAGTTTCCACGCGATCCACGCCTGCGCCTGTAACATGTTCGCGCACAAATTGCCGTGCGTGAGCATCGCCCCCTTCGAAACGCCGGTGGTGCCACCGGTGTATTGCAGTAAGGCGAGATCATCATGACCGAGCGGCACCGCGCTAAAGCCGTGGCGGCGACCCTCGGCGAGCGCCGTGGAGAAATTGCACGCCTGCGGCAGATGCCAGGCCGGTACCAGTTTCTTGACATGGCGCACGACGAAATTGACCAACACGCCCTTCAGGCCCAGCATCTCGCCGAGCGGAGTGACGATGACATGGCGCAGCGCCGTCTTGTCGATGACGGCCTGTAGCGTATGGGCGAAATTCTCCAGGATCACGATCACGGTGGCGCCCGAATCCTTGAGCTGGTGTTCGAGCTCGCGCGGCGTGTAGAGCGGATTGCAATTGACGACCACGGCGCCAGCGAGCAGGGTACCGAAGAGCGCCACCGGATACTGCAACACGTTCGGCATCATCAGCGCGACACGATCACCCTTCTTCACACCGCGTGCCTGCAGCCAGCCGGCGAAGCTTCGTGCCGCCGCGTGCAGTTCGCTGAAACTGAGGCTCTTGCCCATCGACAGATAAGCGGTCTGCGCAGTGAACTTGGCACACGACTGTTCGAAGACCGCTGCCAGACTGGAAAAACGCGTGGCATCGATCGTTTCCGGCATCCCGGGCGGATAGCTCTTCAACCAGATCTTTTCCATGACTCGCCTCCTCCTTTTTTCTCTCAACGGCCGAGCAAAGCCTGCTTGAGCGCTTCCTCGACGGGCTTCTCACCGAGCCAGACCCGGAGCAGCGCCGGGCCAAGCTTCTCGTCGGCGATCATGCCACGCGCTGTGCCATTGTGGACAATGCTCACTCCTGCAGAGGAAAAATCCAGCGTCACGGTATCGTTCGGCATGACTTTGCCAATCGCGCGCATCGTCGCAGCGAGCGAGTCGATCGAAGGCTTGAGCGCGTTACGCTCGGCCTCGCCCAGATTGTTGCGCAAGCCTTCTTCGAGCGCAGCGTAGAGTGTCTCGGCATCGAGCTGGCGCAACATCGTCATCGTCATGCGACGCAAACCCGGCCCGCTGATCAGCGCAGCAGCCTCGCGGCTGGGCCGTTCGGTATACAACGCCGCCACATATACCTTGAAAAACAGCCTGGTGCGGATGCCGGCGCCATTGAGCGCGAGCTCCTTGCCTGCCACCTGGACGTTATCCTCGACCTTCACACCAGCGAAGTCACGTGCCAGTGCATGGCTTGTCGCTCCCAAGATCAGTGCCAGCAGGATGCTGCACATCATCCCGGAGATCTTGCTTTGCATGCTCCTCCTCCTTTGCAGCGACGCTGCGACGGCAGCCGGCGTCACAATCAGTGTGGTTTCAAACCCGCTCGAAGATTCCCGCAGCGCCCATGCCGGTGCCGACACACATCGTCACCATGCCATAGCGCCCACCGGTGCGCTTGAGCCCGTGCACGACGGTCGCGGTGCGGATCGCGCCGGTGGCGCCGAGCGGGTGGCCGAGCGCGATCGCGCCGCCGAGGGGATTGACCTTGGCCGGATCGAGGCCGAGCTCACGGATCACGGCCAGCGACTGGGCGGCAAAAGCCTCGTTGAGTTCGATCCAGTCGAGCTCTTCCTGGCGGATGCCCGTCAGGGTGAGTACCTTCGGAATCGCCGCGACCGGTCCGATGCCCATGATCTTTGGATCGACACCCGCGGCTGCGAAGCCGACGAAACGCGCCAAGGGCGTCAGACCGTATTCCTTGACCGCCCGTTCCGACATCAACAGCACCGCGGCAGCGCCATCCGACATTTGCGAAGCATTGCCCGCCGTCACTGAGCCACGCGCGTGGAACACCGGCCTGAGTTGCGCCAGCTTTTCGAGCGAGGTATCGGCACGCGGCCCTTCATCGTTCTCGGCGAGGAACTCGCGCGTTTCGATCATTCCCGTAGTCAAGTTGGGCAGATGTTCTCGTACCGGATAGGGAGCGATCTCGTCCCGAAAATGACCGGCGGTGATCGCAGCCAGCGCACGGCGATGCGATTCGAGTGCGAAGGCGTCCTGATCCTCGCGCGAGACTTGCCAGCGAAAGGCGACGTTCTCGGCCGTCAGCCCCATCCCGTAGGCGATGCCGACGTTTTCATCGGTAAACACCGCCGGATTGATCGCCACCTTGTTGCCCATGATCTGCGGCATCACGGTCATCGACTCGGTGCCCGCCGCGATCATCACATCGGCCTGGCCAAGACGGATCTGGTTTGCCGCATCGGCCACCGCCTGTAGACCGGAAGCGCAGAAGCGGTTGATCGTCATACCTGGCACCGTGACCGGCAGGCCGGCGAGCAGCAGGCCGATGCGTGCGATGTTCATGCCCTGCTCGGCTTCGGGCATCGCGCAACCGACGATCACGTCACCGATGCGCGCCGGATCGAGCTGCGGCGCTTCGGCCAGCACCGCACGCAGCGCATGCGCGAGCATGTCATCGGGGCGCACATGGCGGAACATGCCGTTTTTCTTCGCCACCGGCAGTCGTTTCGCGGCGACGATGTAGGCGTCCTGGATTTGCTTGTTCATCGAATCTCTCCCCTCCCGATCAGTTGCGCAATGGCTTGCCGGTTTCCATCATGTGCGCGATACGTGCCTGGGTCTCCGGCGTACGCAGCAACGCGACGAACTCGCGGCGCTCGACGGTCAACAGCCATTCCTCATCGACGCGGCTGCCGGCCTCGATCTCGCCACCACACAAAGCCACCGCAGCGGCTTTCGCGACCCGGTAGTCGTGCGCCGAGATCATGCCGCCCTCTTTCATGTTGACCAGCATCATTTCGCAATTGGCAATGCCGGTACGGCCCGCGACGGGAATATCGCGCGCCGGCAGCGGCGGCACATAGCCCGCCTCGGCCAGCGCACGTGCTTGCTTCAGTGCGACATAGAGCAGCTCCTTGGCATTGAAGCGCACCGTATCCGTGGCCTTCGCGAAGCCGTAGTCGATCGCTTCCAGCGCACTGCCCGAAACTTTCGCCATCGCGATGGTCTGGAACACCGTCTGCAGGAACGGAAACACCTCGTTCGGCGTCGCCGTCTGCGCCGCCATTTCGGCGGCGCGCAGCGCGAATTCCTTGCAGCCACCGCCGGCCGGGATCAGCCCGACACCGGCTTCGACCAGCCCGAGGTAGCTCTCCAGCGCCAGCACGCGTTGCGCACAGTGCATCACGAACTCACAGCCGCCACCGAGCGCCATACCCTCGACCGCCGCCACCACAGGCACCTGGGCGTATTTGAGCGCCTGCGAAGTGCGCTGGAACTTTTCGACCGTTTCTTCCAGCAAAGTCCATTCATTGGCCTGGATCGCCTGCAGCACCTGTTTCAGATTCGCGCCGACCGCGAATGGGGCCGGTTGCCAGAACACCAGACCCGCGAGCTTTTCTTCGGCCAGGCGCACCGCGGCCTGGATACCCTCGAGCACCTCGTTGCCGAGCGTGTGATTCTTCGAGATCACCGACAGAATACCGATGCCGGCATCGAATTCGGGCAGACGCCACAGCCGCACACCCTCGTTGGCATACAGCGTCTCGCCGGCGCGCTCCACCGTCTGGAACGCTTCGCCGACCAGCGTCTCCGGAAACAGCTGACGCCGATAGACCGGCAGGCTGGAACGAGGCACATAGGTCTGTCTGCTTGCCGACCATGAACCCTCTGGCGTGTGCACCCCTTTGCGGCCATCGCCCACCCAGGCAGGCAAAGGCGCGCTACTCATCGCCTTGCCGGCCGCGATGTCGGCAGAGATCGCGTCGGCAACAGTTTGCCAACCCGCCGCCTGCCAAGTCTCGAACGGGCCGAATGCCCAACCGAAGCCCCAGCGCAGCGCCAGATCGACATCGCGCGCATTGTCGGCGATCTCGGCCAGATGATAAGCCGCATAATGAAACAGATCGCGGAAGATCGCCCAGAGGAACTGCGCCTGCGGATCAGAGCAGGCGCGCAGCTGCGCGAATCTTTCGGCCGGATTCGGATTCTTCAGGATCGCCGCGACCTCCTCGGCCACCTGGCCGGCGGAAGGCCGATAATCGCGCGCCGCCAGATCCAGCACCTGGATGTCCTTGCCCTGCTTCCGATAGATGCCGGCCCCCACCTTCTGGCCCAGCGCGCCTTTCTCGATCAGCAGGTTCAGCCACAGCGGCACCTGAAAATAGGCATGCCATGGGTCGTTCGGAAGCGCCTCCTGCATCGTCTTCACGACGTGGGCGAGCGTGTCCAGCCCGACCACGTCCGCGGTGCGGAAGGTCGCGCTCTTCGGCCGACCGATCAATGGGCCGGTCAGCGCATCGACCGTATCGAACCCCAGGCCGAAGACCTGCGTGTGATGCATCACGGCCAGCATCGAGAACACGCCGATCCGGTTGGCAATGAAGTTCGGCGTATCGAGAGCGCGCACCACCCCCTTGCCGAGGCGCATCACCAGCCAGCCCTCCAGCGCATCGAGCAGCCCCGGCGTGGTCTGAGGCGCAGGGATCAGCTCGACCAGATGCATGTAGCGCGGCGGATTGAAGAAATGGATGCCACAGAAACGCGCCTTCAGTGCCTCGGGCAGCGTCGCCTCGAGCGCGGCCAGCGACAGGCCGGAAGTATTGGTTGCAAGGATCGTTTGCGGGGCGAGATGGGATGCGATCTTCGCGTAGAGATCATTCTTCCAGTCGAGGCGCTCGGCGATCGCCTCGATCACCAGATCGCAGGCGCCGAGCCGTTCCAGATCATCGTCATAATTGGCCGCTTCGATGTAAGGCAGCACGCGTAATGTCGCCAGCGGCGCCGGTTTCAATTTCTTCAGCCCCGCTAGCGCCTTTTCGACGATCGCATCCTTGCCGCCTTCTTTGGCCGGTAAATCGAAAAGCACCACCGGCACCCGGGCATTCGCCAGATGCGCGGCGATCTGCGCGCCCATGACGCCAGCACCGAGCACTGCGACGCGTTTGATGGTTGGCTGGTTCACTCCACCCTCCTTATGTGTTAAACGAACGTTTGAATTGTAACTCTATCCGATTCGGCGCTGTCAAGCTTCCGAGAAAAAAAACCCCGGAGGAAGCTCCGGGGTCGTTCAGAGGGATACCTTTCAGAATGCTTGCGAGTATTGGGCGCCGAGAATAAGGACGCTGGAATCGTAGCTGCCTTTCACCCAGCCGCGACCTAAGGCCGACTGGTTGTTATCGATGTCGGTGTCGCGCACGTAGAGATAGGCTGCCCCCAGATCGAGCTTGCCATCCTTACCGAACTTGCGCTGAGCGCCGAAACTGAACCACAAGCGGTCGTTGTCAGGCAGCGAAGTCAGACGCTTCTGGGCATTCCGCACGGGCGTCTGATCATAGGCGATACCAAAGCGCAAATCCCAATCGGCGTTGTAGCGATAGATGCCGCCCAGCGCGACCCGCCAGGTATTGCGAAAATCGGTATCCAGCGTTTGCGCCACCGAACCCGGCGCTGTGCCGGAAGTGCGGATGATGTCCACTTTCTTCACGCTCGACCAGCCGGTCCAGGAAAGATCTCCCAGCATCGTCCAGCGGTCATCGAGTTTTTGCACGACGCTGAAAATCAGCGTATCCGGCAGCTCGATCTCACCTTTGGCGTTTACATCCGGAGAAACCGACTGGTTCGTCGACTTGAGGGTTCCCTCCAGCGTGTGTTTGATCGTCGAACGATAGGAAATGCCCAGCCGCATCGATGGCGAGAGATCGAACAGCACCCCGGCGTTCCAGCCCCAGCTGTCGTCATCGGCATTGAGAACAACCTTGGTATTTTGAACGATGGCGTTCAAAGCGGGAATTGATGGATGCGCAACCGCGGCATAGCGCTGATATTCCGCCTCCATCCGCTGCCAATTGATACCAAAGCCCAAGGAGACTTTCTCATTGACCTTCCAGGCAATCGACGGATTGATGTTGTAGGTCTTGATATCGAAACTGATCGACTGGAAACGCCCCACCCAAGTCGGGTCATACTCCGTTTTCAAACCAAAAGGAGCGCTCAGACCGACACCGAGAGAGAGGTCTTTGTTCAACGCCCAGGCAAGATAAGCGTTTGGGATGAAGTTCCAGTCCCCGGCATCACCGGTCCCCGTTCCCGTGGCAGGTGAAATGATCGTCCCTTTGTCAGAAAACTCGAAGCTTGGCCGCACCGCATCGAGGCCAACTGAAAATTCACGCGCCGCCAGCTTGGTCATGCCTGCCGGGTTGAAAAAGATCGTGCTGGCGTTCTCGGCGATCGCTGCCGAGCCGGCATAGGCCGTGCTGATTCCGCTGCCATTCTGCTCAAGCAGTTGAAATCCCGACGCCCAGACGCTGCCGGATGCGAGAGCCGCGACGGCAACGGCAAGAATCCGCGGGGTGAAGGCTTTCTGCATGATGACTCCTCCTTGTATCGTGAATCGAAGTATCGGGGTGATTCCGCTGGTGCTGCCGATTAAATCCCAAACACGCGTTTCAAATTCCGTTTGAATGTTGTCCTCCTCGGTACGTTGTGCGATTTATGCAACAGTCTCCGGTTTGCCTGCTCACGCCGCCGCGCGTTCCCCCGCAACGCCGGTGTCTGCGCGGCCCAGATCGAAGGGAAAGTCATCGACGCTGACGACGATGTCGCGCAACCGGTTACGGCGCTGCAGCAGCGCGTATTCGGCACTGCCGATCACACCGCGCTCACAGGCGAGCTGCGCGATCTCGCGCAGATTGGCGCGCGGCTCATCAGCAAAGCGCCCTTCACGCTCCGCGGTGCGGATCTTCGTCTCGATCGGCTCCGCGGCCAGCGTGGCAGCCAAGGCGAGTTCGATCGCGCCGACCGGCTCGCGCTCGTCACGCGGCAGGAAACATTCAGCGGTCAATCTGTCGCGCGTCGCCGAAGGTTCGATCAGCAGCCGCGCCACGCGATGGCCGAGCTCATCGGATGGCACGACATAGGGATGTCCCCACGGAAAGATCGAACGGCGCAGCAAGGCAGCCACCAGACGGTTCGGAAAATTGCTGATCACGCCTTCGAAGGCTTCTTGGGCCCGATACATCGTGTCCCAGATCGCCCAATGCGCGAGCGGGGCGTCGGCGGCCTGGCGACCTTCGTCTTCATAACGTTTCAGCGTCGCCGACATCAGATAGAGCGCCGACAGGATGTCGCCGAGCCGCGCCGAGAGTTTTTCGCGTCGCTTCAGGCTGCCGCCCATCACCAGCAGCGAGATATCGGCAAGGAATGCAAAGGCCGCAGAAAAACGCGTCAGTTGCTGGTAATAACGCCGCATCTCGGCCGCCACGTCGGCACCGATGCGCACGAAATGTGAGCCGGTCAGCCCCAGCCAGAAGGCACGCAGGCCGTTTCTGAGCGTGAACATGACATGACCCCAGAAGGCGCGGTCGAATCTCTCCAGACCACGGCGCGCATCGGCATCCTGGGCGGCCGACATTTCGGCGAACAGATAGGGATGACAGCGGATCGCTCCCTGGCCAAAGATGATCAGCGAACGCGTCAGGATGTTCGCACCTTCGACGGTGATGCCGATCGGTGCCTGCTGCCAGGCACGCCCGAGGAAATTGCCCGGGCCAAGGCAGATGCCCTTGCCGCCGATCACATCCATGCCATCGGCAACCACCCGGCGGGCGCGTTCGGTGACGTGATACTTGGCGATCGCGGAGGCCACCGCGGGTTTTTCGCCGAGATCGACGGCGCCGGCGGTGAAGCGGCGCGTTGCATCCATCAGATAGGTGTAGGCGCCGATGCGCGTGAGTGCCTCTTCGACCCCTTCGAAACGGCCGATCGGCATGCCGAACTGCTGGCGCACGCGGGCATAGCCGCCCACGGCGCGTGCCGTGAGCTGTGCCATCCCGGTATGCGAGGAGGGCAGCGAGATCGCCCGGCCGGCCGCCAGACATTCCATCAGCATTCGCCAACCCTGCCCGGCCATCGCCGGCCCGCCAATGATGAAATCGAGCGGCATGAACACCTCCTTGCCGCGTGTCGGCCCGTTCATGAACATCGCATCGAGCGGGAGATGGCGGCGGCCGAGCTCGACGCCGGGATGATCGGCGGGCACCAATGCACAGGTGATGCCGAGCTCCTTCTTGTCGCCGAGCAGACCCTCGGGATCGTAGAGACGGAAGGCCAGCCCGAGCAGCGTGCATACCGGTGCCAGCGTGATGTAGCGCTTGTCCCACGTCACGCGCATGCCGATCACTTCCTCCCCCTGCCAGAGGCCTTTGCAGACGATGCCGACATCCGGGATCGACGCCGCATCCGAGCCGGCCCACGGGCTGGTGAGGGCGAAGGCCGGGATCTCTTCACCCCTTGCCAGCCTTGGCAGAAAGTGATTTTTCTGTGCCTCGGTGCCGTAATGCAACAGCAGTTCGGCGGGGCCGAGCGAATTCGGCACCATCACGGTAACCGCCAAGGCCGACGAGCGCGAGGAGAGTTTCGTCACCACCTGCGAATGGGCGAAGGCGGAAAACTCCAGCCCGCCATAGCGCTTTGGAATGATCATGCCGAAGAAACCCTTGCGCTTCAGATAGTCCCACACCTCGCGCGGCAAGTCGCAGAGCTCGTGACTGATGCGCCAGTCTTCGACCATGCGGCAGACCTCTTCGACCTCGTTGTCGAGGAAGGATTGTTCTTCCGTTGTGAGCGTCGGCTTCGGCAAATGGTGCAGCTTGCGCCAATCCGGCTGTCCCGAGAACAGCTCGCCTTCCCACCAGACGCTGCCGGCTTCCAGCGCCGCCCGCTCGGTGTCCGACATCGGCGGCAGCAGGCGCCGATAGGCAGCGAAAATCGGCGCTGACAACACGGCACGGCGCAGCGGCACAATGAAGAGCACGGCAACCACCAGCACCAGCAACAGCAAGACCCCATAGGTAAGGCTCATTTTCTCGACTCCCCCAGGCTGATCATTTCGATTCGTCGGCAAAATCCGGCAACGGTGCGCGCAGCCCACCGAGCAGGAAGCTCATCAGGCGCGGCAACAGGCGGTCGAGGCGGTCGACCGCGTCTTCTTCCTCGATTTCCCAGTCGGTGACGAGGCGCAGCGCGTCGGTACCGGCAATTGCATAGGAAGTGGCGCCGAGCATGAAATGGAAGCGCCAGACGATTTCGGCATGTGGCACCTCCGGCAGCGCCCGGAACAGCGCGACCTTGTAGCGCTCCAGCACCTCGCGGTATTCCTGCGCCAGGAAAGTGCGGATGAATTCCGCCGGCTCGGTCATCGTGCGCCCCAGCAGACGCAAAAAGATCTGTCCGCCGCAATCCTCATCCTGTGCCATACGCAGCATCGTGCCGAAGAAGGCATCGACGATCTGGGATGGCTTCAGCGGCTTGCCACCGGCTTCGGCTTCGAGACGGTCGAGCACACGCAGCCGCTCCTCGTTCAGGCAAGCCAGCCGACGGCGGAAGACGGCTTGGAGCAGAGCTTCCTTGCTGCCGAAGTGATAATTCACCGCGGCGAGATTGACGTTGGCCTCGCCAGTGATCTGGCGCATCGAAGTCCCCTCGTAGCCATATTCCATGAACAGCCTTTCGGCGACATCGAGGATGCGTTCGCGCGTATCGACTGGCTGATTGTCACGTGGCTTTTTCATTGCAACACCGCGTTGTTCATACGTTCGTTTGAATAGTAGCGAAAAAAATTTAGGGCTGCAAGCATGCACGAGCCATCGTCGTGTCGGGCCCAACGCCAAGGCAGGGAACAGAAAGCCGAAATGAGAGAAATGGGGTGGACGATGGGATTCGAACCCACGACAACCGGAATCACAATCCGGGACTCTACCAGCTGAGCTACGTCCACCACCTAGAAACCTGGCCCGCCCGGCGAGACTCGAACTCACAACCCCCGGCTTAGAAGGCCGGTGCTCTATCCGGTTGAGCTACGGGCGGTCCCGTCAAGCGGCAGGATGTAGGCGCCTGGTCGGGGTGGAGGGATTCGAACCCCCGACATCTTGCTCCCAAAGCAAGCGCGCTACCGGGCTGCGCTACACCCCGAGAGCGCGCATTCTAACGATGGTCTGGCTGCGGGTCAAACAAAAATTCGGCAGGAAAACCGTAAAGCCCGGAAAGAGGTGTCACCGTCCTGCGGAAGGAAACTGTTATCTTTTGCGCATGAATACCCACGTCCCCTCCCCCTCCAACAAAGGCGAAAGCCCCTTCAAGGGCAAAACCGGCATCACCGGGCTGATCAATGCGCTCCGTTATTCGCTCGACGGCTTGCGTGCCGCCTATCGTCACGAGGATGCGTTTCGCCAGGAGATCTGGCTCGCCGCCGTGATGATCCCGTTGGCCCTGTACCTGCCGGCGAGCGCGATCGGCAAGGCATTGATGATCGGTAGCATTCTGCTGGTACTGATCGTGGAACTGCTCAATTCGGCGATCGAGGCCACCGTCGATCGTGTCTCGCTCGAACGCCACCGGCTCGCGAAGCGCGCCAAGGACATCGGCAGCGCCGCAGTGCTGATCGCGCTGATCAACGTCGTCGTGACCTGGAGTCTGGTGCTGCTGGGGTGACGGCGGAAATTCGGCTCTGGCGGAACGGCACTCACAAATCCGCCGCTGCGCGCACCGCTGCAGCAATCGCCTCGGCCTGGGCGACGACGAGCTCCTGATCTTCGCCTTCGACCATCACGCGCAACAGCGGCTCGGTGCCCGAAGGGCGAAGCAGCACGCGGCCCCGGCCGTTGAGCACTTTCTCCGCCTGCAATGTCGCCGTCTGGATCGCAGCATTGTTGCGCCAGTCGAAAGGTTTCGTAAAGCGCACGTTGATCAGCTTCTGTGGGAACATCGTCAGATCACGACAGGCTTCGGCAAGCGTTTCATTGCGCTCGCGCAAGGCCGCCAGCACCTGCAGTGCGGCGACGATGCCATCGCCGGTGGTATGCCGTTCCAGGCAGATGATGTGGCCGGAATTCTCGCCGCCGAGGGGCCAGCCCTTTTCCTGCATCAGTTCGAGCACGTAGCGGTCGCCAACCTTGGCGCGCGCGAAACCGATGCCGAGCCGAACCAGTGCCTGCTCGAAGCCGAGATTGCTCATCAAGGTGCCCACCACGCCCGGCAAGGATTTCAGCGCCTGCTGGCGGCGTGCGATCACGTACAGCAGCGCATCACCGTCGAACAGGCGGCCCGCGGCATCGACCATCATCACCCGGTCACCGTCGCCATCGAGTGCGATGCCCAGATCGGCCTGGTGCTTGAGCACCTGTTCACGAATGAAGGCCGGCACCGTGGCACCGACGCCGGCATTGATGTTGAGCCCGTCCGGCTGGGCCGCCACCGCGACCACGTCGGCACCGAGTTCGTGAAAGACCTTCGGCGCGACGTGATAGGCCGCACCATGCGCGCAGTCGACGACGATCTTCAGGCCGCGCAGGTCGAGATCGTTAGGGAAGGTGCTCTTGCAGAATTCGATGTAACGGCCAGCAGCATCATCGATGCGCCGCGCCTTGCCGAGCTCGGCCGACGGCCGGCAGCCCATCGGCTCGGCCAGACGCGTTTCGATTTCCAGCTCGACGGCATCCGGCAGCTTGAAGCCGCCGGCGGCGAAGAACTTGATGCCGTTGTCGTCATAGGGGTTGTGCGAGGCGGAGATCACGACACCGGCGGCCAGACGCAATGCCCGCGTCAGATAGGCGATCGCGGGAGTCGGTAACGGCCCGCACAACATCACATCGACGCCGGCAGCCGAGAAACCGGCCTCCAGTGCGGCTTCGAGCATGTAGCCAGAGATACGCGTGTCCTTGCCGATCAGCACCGCCGGCCGCTCGCTGTCGCGCGCATGGCCAGAGGCACGCGCATGGGCGACGAGCGTCTCCCCCGCCGCGAAACCCAGGCGCAACGCGAAATCCGCTGTGATCGGAAACTTGCCGACGCGCCCGCGCACGCCATCGGTGCCGAAATACTGTCTCGTCATTCTGTCACCCCTTCATTCATCGCAGCCCAGACCGCCAGTGCATCCTTGGTGGCCGCAACGTCATGCACGCGCACGATCCTGGCACCCCGCTCGACGGCCAGCAACGCTGCGGCGATGCTGGCTGGCATGCGCGCCTCGCCAGCAGGCCGTGCGGTGACCGCACCGAGCATCGATTTGCGCGACAACCCGACGAGCAGCGGTACGCCAAGTTCCGTGAAGCGCGCCAGCTCGCGCAGCAGCGTGTAGTTGTGCGCCACGCTCTTGCCGAAACCGAAGCCCGGATCGACGATCAGGCGCTCCTTGTCGATGCCGGCAGCGCAGCAGGCCATCAGTCGGGCAGTCAGAAACACATACACTTCCTCGACGACATCCGCATACTGCGGCTGCAACTGCATCGTGCGTGGCTCACCCTGCATGTGCATCAGACACACGCCCACGTCGCTCTCGGCCACACAGTCGAGCGCGCCGGGAGCACGCAGCGCCATGATGTCATTGATCAGCGCCGCGCCTTCGTCGATGGCCATGCGCATCACTTCCGGTTTGGCGGTATCGACCGAGACCGGCACCCCCCATTCGCGCACCACGCGCAGCACCGGCCGCAGCCGGGCGATCTCGACCTCTGCTGGCACCGGCACAGCACCTGGGCGCGAGGATTCGGCGCCGAGATCGAGAATATCGGCACCTGCCTCTCGCTGCGTCTCGGCATGCGCGAGCGCCGCGCTGACGTCGTCGCCGACACCATCGCCGGAAAATGAATCCGGCGTCAGATTGACGATGCCCATGATCAGCGGGCGCTCGAATGTCAGCCGGTAATGACCACAATGCAGCGTCGTCATGACGGGATTATAGCGAGCGGCTATTTCAGTCGCGTTCCCGTGCCATCATGCACGCTGATGCTCACCGGGATGCCGGACTGCACGCTCTGCGTGACGACGCAATAATCCTCGAAGGTGGCGAGAACGCGCTCGAGGTGTTCCATCCCCGCAGCAGGATTGGCAAAGCGCAGTGCCACGTCGATATGGCCGATGCGCAGGCGTTTCTGCTCGTTACGCGTCATCTGCACGGTCACGGTGGCAGTAAGCTTGCCCGGCTCATTCTTGAACTTGCGCAACGCGAACAGCAGGCTCGCCATCAAGCAGTTGGCAACCCCTGCCGCAATCAGGCGCGATGGGTTCGGGCCCGCACCTTTGCCGAGCGGTGGTGGCTCGTCGGTGAGCAGCGCTGGAATGTCATGATCGAAGCGCACCAGGAAGGCGTAATCCTCCTGCTGCTCGAGCGTAAAACTGAATTGCGGTTCGCTCATCGTGCGGTTCTCCCTCGAGGATCAAAAAGTCTGCGCTGGCGGCACGGCACCCCTCGCCGCATGCATTTTCGCACCATCTGAACACTCGCATTCGTGCGCATATTCACAGATAATTAAGATTTTGCGTAACTACTCAGGTAGGCTGGAATAGTGCTGCTGTTTTGGGTTTGAGAAAGGGG
>CAYZII010000011.1:0-40731 GCA_964478415.1 uncultured Methyloversatilis sp. | reverse complement strand
AGTATCACGAATGGGCGGCGGCGCGCACCGCCGCCCGAGAGGGCAACAACGTTGTCGCCCTCTCGGGCTAACCCAATCGTCATTCGCCGGCTCGGAGAAATTTACAGCAGATTTTGGACTTGACTAAGCAGCCCACCGGGGGGGCAGGACGGTTTTCAACGAATGTCATTAGATAAAATCTTTCCGAATCAGATGAATAGATTGGCAGTTTGCGTGATGGATTTAATATTACTAATGAAGTGGTTTTTTTAGTCCGTTTTTACGATCGTGAGGGGATGGTGGGGGGGTGTGCTGCTCGGGCAGAGGCACTAGCGCATCGGGTTCTGAGAAGCGGCAGTGGAGCAGAGGCGCTCGGGGCTTGGGACGAAGCGGTGCTATCTGCCGTTGCGGCTGATCGGACAATTCATCGTAACGATCCGTGGGCTATGCGGTTCGTGCATGCCAAGACGTGTGCCAGGGCAACCGGCTGGTGCGGTTGTTTGCCCGATTCGACATACTTACCCGCCTCAGGCCCGATGCTTCCGCTTCAACCGCCAACGCGCTGCAGCCGGACCGCGCAGGGACGATTCGTGATCAGTCGAAATAGCGCCTCGCTTCGAGAAAGCGGGTCGCGAACCAGCCGCTGGTGAGACTGTCGAGACGCACCTTGCCCGAGCTCGAAGGCGCATGGATGAAGCGGCCATTACCGACATAGATGCCGACATGCGAATACCGCTGGTTGCGGGTGTCGAAGAACACCAGATCGCCAGGGCGCAGCCCATCCCCATTCACCGGTCGGCCCTGTCGGGCGATGTCTGCCGCGGAACCCGAAAGTCGCAGGCCGGCGGCCTTTTCGAAAACGTAGCTGACCAGGCCGCTACAATCGAGTCCGGCCTCCGGGTTCTTGCCGCCAAAACGATAGCCGGTCTCCATCAGGCCGAGCGCAAACATCACCACATCGAGCGCGCGTGGATCGACGGGGCGGTGATCTTCCAGCAGCGTGCCTCGCGACGCGGGCGCTGTTTGCGTCAGCGTGCTACAACCGGCGGCGAACAGAAGCAGGGCGAGTGGAACCAGCCAGCGCATGGCAGGAATTTTGTCCTGTAGACTCCGTGTCGAGACGACGAGAATGAGGAGAATGGTGATGCAATTGCGCGATCCGGAACTACTGCGCCAGCAGGCCTTCATCTGTGGCGCCTGGGTCGAGGCGGAAAGCGGTGCGACCGTGACGATTTGCGACCCGGCCAGCGGGGAAAGACTGGCCGAGGTGCCGGACATGGGTGTTGCCGAAACGCGCCGTGCGATCGCGGCGGCCGATGCGGCCTTGCCGTCCTGGCGCGCGGCGACCGCGAAACAGCGTAGCGCTTTCTTACGCAAATGGTATGAGCTGATCGTCGCTCATGCCGAAGATCTGGCGCGCCTGATGACTGCCGAGCAGGGCAAACCGTTGGCCGAGGCGAGGGGCGAAGCGCTGTATGCTGCCAGCTTCGTCGAATGGTTCGCCGAGGAAGCCAAACGCGCCTATGGCGATGTGATTCCGCAGACCGTCGCTGGTCAGCGCCTGCTGGTCCTCAAACAGCCGATTGGCGTCTGTGCGGCGATTACGCCGTGGAACTTCCCCTGCGCGATGATCACGCGCAAGGTCGCGCCGGCGCTCGCCGCCGGGTGCACCGTGGTCGTCAAACCCGCCGAACAGACGCCGCTGACGGCACTGGCGCTCGCCGTGCTGGCCGAACGTGCGGGATTTCCCGCCGGGGTATTCAACATCGTCACCGGTTCCGCAGCGAACGCCCCGGTGATCGGCGCCGAACTCACCGCGAATCCGATCGTGCGCAAGCTCTCCTTCACCGGCTCCACCGAGGTCGGCAAGCTGTTGATGGCGCAATGCGCGCCGACGCTGAAGAAAATCTCGCTGGAACTGGGGGGCAATGCGCCATTCATCGTCTTCGACGATGCCGATGTCGATGGCGCGGTCGCCGGCGCGCTGCAGAGCAAATACCGTAATACCGGGCAGACCTGCGTTTGCGCGAACCGCTTGCTGATTCAGGAAGGTGTCTATGAGGAATTCGCGCAGAAACTCGCGGCGAAGGTGGCCGAGCTCAAGGTCGGCCCAGGCACCGAGGAAGGGGTGAACCAGGGGCCGTTGATCGATGCCCAGGCGCTCGCCAAGGTCGAGGCGCATGTCGCCGATGCGGTGGCGAAAGGCGCGCGCGTGCTCACCGGAGGCCGGCGTCATCCTCGGGGTGGGACGTTTTTCGAGCCGACCGTGCTGGCCGATGTGACACCCGAGATGCTCTGCGCCCGCGAAGAAACCTTCGGGCCCGTTGCGCCGTTGTTCCGCTTCAGGGACGAGGCCGAGGCGATCCAGCTCGCCAATGCCACCGAATACGGCTTGGCCGCCTATTTTTACGCGCGCGATCTCGGGCGGGTGTGGCGGGTTGCCGAGGCGCTCGAATACGGGATGGTGGGCGTCAATGTCGGCCTCATCGCCAACGAAGTCGCACCATTTGGTGGCGTCAAGCAATCCGGCATCGGCCGCGAAGGCTCGAAATATGGTCTCGAAGAATTCCTCGAGATCAAATACGTTTGTCTCGGGTTGTGAGCGAGCGCTCTGGTTCCATCAATAGGTTCTCGGTCGCTTCGCCTGACATTGGCGCGAGCGAGGATGTGGGGCGCCGACAGCGCCGCCTGTCCAGCCACCAGGCCAGCAGTGGCACGAAAACCACGGAGCCGGGCAATACCAGGAGGGCAAGATAGGGCGAGACATGGGCGAGGGCGCGCAACTGCTGGATGAGTTCCTGGCGTTCGTCTGCCGTCCATCGCCCACCGTTTCGCCGCCTCATCAACAGCGGCATCAGCCCTTTGATCTGCAGTATTTCCTGGGTGAGCAACTGACGCTCGCGCTGTTGTGCCTCGAACCACCTGCTCAACGGGGGGGCGGAAAAGCGTTTGCCGGGCATCCTGTTTCTCGAACGTTCTGCAGAAGGTGATGCCCTGCGCCAGTCCGTTCCCTGATGATCACTTCCGGTCAGCTTGCCCCGTCAAGGAAGCTGCGCAGTTTCTCGGAACGGGAAGGATGCCGGAGCTTGCGCAATGCCTTGGCTTCGATCTGGCGGATGCGTTCGCGTGTGACGTCGAACTGCTTGCCGACTTCTTCGAGTGTGTGGTCGGTGTTCATCTCGATGCCGAAACGCATGCGCAGCACCTTGGCTTCGCGCGGGGTGAGGCTGTCGAGCACTTCCTTGGTGATTTCGCGCAAGGAAGCGTAGAGCGCGGCATCGACCGGTGCCAGCGTCGTCGTATCCTCGATGAAATCACCCAGATGCGAATCGTCGTCGTCGCCGATCGGCGTCTCCATCGAGATCGGCTCCTTGCTGATCTTGAGGATCTTGCGGATCTTGTCCTCTGGCATGTCCATCTTTTCCGCCAGCGTCGCCGGATCGGGTTCCTGGCCGGTTTCCTGCAGGATCTGCCGGGAAATACGGTTCATCTTGTTGATCGTTTCGATCATATGCACCGGGATGCGGATGGTGCGCGCCTGGTCGGCGATCGAGCGCGTGATGGCCTGGCGGATCCACCAGGTGGCATAGGTCGAGAACTTGTAGCCGCGTCGGTATTCGAACTTGTCCACCGCCTTCATCAGGCCGATGTTGCCCTCCTGGATCAGGTCGAGGAACTGTAGCCCCCGGTTGGTGTATTTCTTCGCGATCGAGATCACCAGGCGCAGATTGGCCTCGATCATCTCGCGCTTGGCACGGCGTGCCTTGGCTTCGCCGGTGGACATCTGCTTGTTGATGTCCTTGAGCTCCTTGAGCGGGATACCGATGCGATTCTGCAGATCGATCAGTTTCTGCTGTTCCTCGAGGATCGCCGGTGCGGCGCGCATCAGTGCAGCGGCGTAAGGCTTACCGGATTGCACTTCGTGCTTGAGCCACTCGAGGTTGGTCTCGTTGCCCGGAAAGACCTGGATGAAATGCTGGCGCGGCATGTGCGCCTTGTCGACGCACAGGTGCATGATCTTGCGTTCGTGGTTTCTCACCGCCTCGACCATGCCGCGTACCGAGTCACACAGGCGTTCGATGGTGCGTGCGGTGAATCGGATGTTCATCAGCTCGTCGCTGATCTGCTTGCGGATCTTCAGGTAGCTCTTGTCCTGTGAGCCTTTCTTGTTCAGCGCCGCCATCAGCTTGTCATAGAGCTGGCTGATCGTTGCAAAACGTTCCAGTGCCTCGTTCTTGAGCTGCATCAGCGAGGCGGAAACGCGCGCCTGGGCGGCTTCCTCGTCGTCGAGATCGAGCTCTTCACCGAGCTCCTCTTCGAGCTCGCCTTCCGCTTCGAGGTCTTCGGCCGGGGCATTGGGATCGATCAGACCATCGACCAGCTCATCGACGCGCATTTCGTCGCGCGCCACCTTGTCCGCCATCTCGAGGATTTCGGCGATCGTCGATGGGCAGGCGGAAATCGCCTGCACCATGTGGCGCAAGCCTTCCTCGATACGTTTGGCGATCTCGATTTCTCCCTCGCGCGTCAGCAGCTCGACGGTGCCCATCTCGCGCATGTACATGCGCACTGGGTCCGTGGTGCGGCCAAACTCGGCATCGACCGAAGACAGCGCCTGTTCGGCCTCTTCCTCCGCCTCGTCGGCATCGACAGGCGCAGCGGTTTGTTCGGCGAGGAGGATTTCCTCCGGTGCCGGCGGCTGGTCGAACACCTGGATGCCCATGTCGTTGAAGGTGCTGATGATCGACTCGATCTGCTCGGCATCGACGATGTCGTCTGGCAGATGGTCGTTGATTTCGGCATAGGTCAGGTAACCGCGTTCCTTGCCGAGGGTGATCAGGTTCTTCAGGCGCGTGCGCCGCGACTCGAGATCGGCACTGGTCGGCTGAGACTGCTCGAAGGCTGCGATCAGCTGCTTGTCGCGCAGCTTCTTGGCCTTCGCCGAGAGCCTGGGTGACGCGGCTGATTCAGGGATGGCTAGGCTGGCAGACGCGTCATGCACCTGCTTCGGGGCTTTAACGAAGTTGCGCGGGATTTCCTGCGCTTCGGATGGCTGGGCGGTATGGGCGGCCTTTTCCGGGCGAGAGGCGGGCGCGGTTTTCTTGTTCGGCGTGTCTGGGGCCTTCGAAGCAGCAGCAGGCCGCGGGGAAGATTTGCTGCCCGGTTTGGCGCTAGCGGCATGTTTGGCCGACGTTTTTTTCGCGGCAGCCTGGCGATCGGTTTTGCCGGCCGTTTTAGCCGACGTTTGTGTGGCGGTTTTGCGGGTGGGTGTCTTGGTCTGCTTCGCGGTGGCTTTTGACATGATTCGGCTTCGATCGCAAAAAGGCAATTAATTATACGCTTTGGTTTTATAGATCAAGCCTTTTTGAGTGCAAGGAGCTCGGCCAGCCTGTGACGTTCCTCGCGGGAAAGAGTTCCGGCGCGCGCCTTGGCATTCAGGGCCTCGATCTGGCGGGAAAGCTCCCGGCGATGCAATTGCTCGATGGCATCGGCAAACACGGCTTCGAGTTCCCCCTCGTCGCTGGCAGCGGTGGCACTCTCGGCCGCCAGCGTGGCGATGATCGCTTCATGGGGGCTATCGCGGAAATGTTCAAGGAGGAGACCCAAATTGCCCGCCGGCAGTGCGGCGGCTTCGATCGCGGTGACGATCGCGTACAGGGCTTCGCCTTCCGGATTGTCCCGCGAGAGCAGTTCGATCGGCAGACGCGCGGCGCGCTCCGGGCGGTTGAGGACGGTCAAAAGCAGCGTGCGTTCGAGCGAGGCGGGCTGCGGTCGTTGTCGTGTCCGGGGCGGCGCCGGCCGACCGCGGGGCACCGGTCTGATACCGCACTGTGCTTCGATCTCGGTGGGTGTCAGCTGCGCGGCCGCGGCAATGGCGCGCAAAAGCTGCAACCTGAGCAGCGGGGCGTTAAGCTTCAGGAGCAAGGGCTTCGCGGCATGGACGAGGCGGGCGCGCCCTTCGGCAGTGGTCAAATCCGTGTTTGCCGTCAGCTCGCGTATCAGAAATTCGGAGAGCGTCGTCGGCTGGGCGGCGAGCTGGCGAAAGGCCTCGACACCTTCGTTGCGCACGAAACTGTCCGGGTCGTGTTCGGCCGGCAGGAAAAGGAAGCCGACCAGTTTGCCGTCGCTGACGGCCTCGAGACTGGCTTCGAGCGCACGCCAGGCTGCCTTGCGACCTGCGGCGTCCCCATCGAAACAGAACACCACACTGTCTGCGAGCCGCAGCAGCTTGCGTGCGTGCACCGGTGTCGTCGCCGTCCCCAGCGTGGCCACGACATTGCCGATGCCGAACTGGGCGAGCGCGACGACGTCCATGTAACCCTCGACGACGATCACGCTGCCCTCGTTGCGAATCGCCTGGCGGGCCTGCGGCAAGCCGTAGAGCTCTTCGCCTTTTCGGAACAGCGAGGTTTCCGGCGAGTTCAGGTATTTCGGCTCACCATCGCCGATCACGCGGCCACCGAAACCGATCACGTTGCCGCGCGCATCCTGGATCGGAAACATGATGCGATCCCGAAAACGATCATAGCGTCTGCCTTGCTCGCTTTCGAGCACCAGCCCGCATTCGAGCAGCGCCGGATGCGAGTAATCGGCAAAGACCCGTTGCAGGGCCTGCCACTCGTCGGGCGCGTAACCGAGGCCGTACCGGGCCGCGATTTCACCGCTCAAGCCCCGCCCCTTCAGGTAATCGATCGCACGTGGCGAGCGTTTGAGCTGCTCGCGGTAGAAACGTGCCGCAAGCGCCATCCGCTCGGTGAGTGGTTGCTCACGCTCCTTTTGCCGCGCCCGGTTGCCTGCTTGATGCGGAACCTGCATGCCCAGTTGACCGGCCAGCGTCTCGACGGCCTCGATGAAACCCAAGCCGCTGTACTGCATCAGGAAGGTGATCGCGCTACCGTGCGCGCCGCAGCCGAAGCAGTGATAGAACTGCTTCGTCGGACTGACCGTGAAGGACGGCGTCTTTTCGCTGTGGAAGGGGCAACAGGCCTGGTAGTTGGCGCCGGCTTTCTTGAGCGGCACGTAGTGCTCGATGACGTCGACGATGTCGACGCGGGAGAGCAATTCCTGAATGAAGGATTCTGGGATCACACTGGCATTTTGCGCCAGCGGGTCACTGGCCGCTAAGCCGGGTCTTCACCAGTCTGGAGACTTCGCTCATGTCGGCGCGGCCCGCAAGCTGCGGCTTGAGAAAGGCGATCACCTTGCCCATCTCGGCAGGCGACTTGGCCCCCGTTTCCGCGATCGCGCGAGCGATGAGCGCCGCGATTTCCTCCTTCGAAAGCGGCTGGGGCAGGTAGCCGGAAAGGACCTCGACCTCGAACTTTTCGGCGTCGGCCAGATCCTGACGCTTGGCGGCTTCATATTGGGCAATCGCATCGCGACGCTGCTTGAGCATCTTTTCGATCACCGAGATCACGCCGGCATCGTCGAGTTCGATGCGCTCATCGATTTCTTTCTGCTTGATCGCCGCCATCAGCAGACGGATCGCGGACAGGCGCGCGCTGTCCTTGGCCTTCAGCGCGGCCTTCATGTCTTCATTGATACGTTGTTTCAACGTCATGCGTCATCTCCAGAAATGACGACACCGCCCCGACTTGCGGTCGGGACGGTATTCGCGGCTGACGGAAAAGCGGAATGGATCAGTAGAGCTTGGGCGGCAAAAGCTGGCTGCGCAGGCGCTTTTGATGACGCTTGATCGCGGCGGACAGCTTGCGCTTGCGCTCGGCGGTGGGCTTCTCGTAGAACTCGCGGGAACGCAGTTCGGTGAGAATGCCGGCCTTTTCGATGGTGCGCTTGAAGCGGCGGATGGCGACCTCGAAAGGCTCGTTTTCCTTGACGCGAATACCGGGCATGCGGGCTTACCTAACGTGAGAGGGTTGAAGAAAGGCGCGCATTGTAGCGGTTTTGCGGTGTTTGTCAAAGTAAAATTCGTCAAATGCTCGTACTTGGCATCGAATCCTCGTGTGATGAGAGTGGCGTCGCGCTGTTCGACAGCGCACGTGGTCTGATCGGCCATGCGGTGCATTCGCAAGTGGCACTGCACGAAGCCTATGGCGGTGTGGTGCCGGAACTCGCTTCGCGCGATCATATCCGTCGTCTTACGCCGCTCTTCGAACGGGTGCTCGCGGAAAGCGGGGCGGCGAAGACGGACATCGACGCGGTGGCTTACACCGCCGGGCCGGGGCTCGCCGGCGCGCTGCTCACCGGTGCGAGCTTCGCCGCAGGGCTCGCGCTGGCTCTGAATGTACCGGCGCTACCGATCCATCACCTCGAGGGTCATCTGCTCTCCCCGCTGCTCGCTGAGGATCCACCCGCTTTTCCGTTCATCGCGCTGCTGGTCTCCGGGGGGCATACGCAGATCATGCGCGTCACAGATGTCGGTTGCTATGAACTGCTGGGCGAATCGCTTGACGATGCGATCGGCGAGGCCTTCGACAAGACCGCGCAACTTTTGGGACTCGGTTACCCTGGGGGGCCAGCGTTGGCGCAGCTCGCGGAAGACGGCGTGCCGGGCCGTTTTAGGCTGCCGCGCCCGATGCTGCACAGTGGTGATTTCATGTTCAGCTTTTCTGGTCTGAAGACTGCGGTGCTCACCGTGTTGCGTGAGCGTGCGCTTACCGCCCAGGAGAAAGCCGATCTCGCGGCGGAGTTCCAGGATGCCGCCACCGAGGTCGTGGCTGAGAAGGCGCTGGCGGCCTGCCAGGCGACGGGGTTGAACACGCTGGTCGTCGCGGGTGGGGTCGGCGCGAACCAACGCCTACGCGAAAGGCTCTCTACTGCGGCGGCCCATCAGGGCGTGCGGGTCTGTTACCCGGCTCTGTCGCTATGCACCGACAACGGCGCGATGATCGCGTTTGCCGGTGCGCTGCGCCTGCAGGCGGGGCTGGCCGAGGCAGGGCCAGGTAACGGCGCCTTCGTCGTCCGCCCCCGTTGGCCACTCGCGACTCTTGAAGCATGACAGCACTCCCGCCGGGCCGCCTCAACGGAGTGCGGCACGCGCCGGAGGGCGCAAGCCGCTGTACGGGTGGATCGAAGCGCCCCTGAGGTTTCCGAGCGTAGCGAGCCAGTTATGAACCCCCCGAGAGGGGGGGTGAAGGGGGGGCGGGCTATTTCTGACCAATACGGCTTTCTGTGCCGGCGAGCAAGCGGCGGATGTTCGCCCTGTGCCGCCAGACCAGCAGCAGGCAGATCGGCAGCACCACCGCGACAAGGGGGCTGGGAACGTGCAGTACGAGCGCGAGCAGCAGGGTCACGCCTGTCGCGACCAATGCGGCGAGTGAGGAATAGCGCGTGACGAGCGCCGTCACCAGCCAAGCCAATGCCGCGCCAGCCGCCAGCCAGCCGTCGAGTCCGATCAACACGCCAAGCGCGGTGGCCACCCCCTTGCCGCCCTTGAAGCCGAGGAACACAGGAAACAGATGGCCCAGGAATGCCATCAGACCGGTGAGCGCGACTGCCGTGTCACCCGCGCCGAGTTTTGCAACGATGGCCATTGCGCACCAGCCTTTCGCCGCATCGCCGAGCAGGGTGAGCGCCGCGGCGAATTTGTGGCCGGTGCGCAGCACGTTGGTCGCACCCGGATTGCCGGAACCGAAGCTACGCGGATCGGCAAGCCCAAAGAGCCTCGAGACGATCACCGCGAACGGCAACGAGCCGATCAGATAGCCGGAGATTAGGTAAAGGGCGAGGGTTTCCATAGAATGCCGGGAATTGTAAAAGGCGGCGCCATGGATTTCATCTTTATCGAAGGGATGCGCGTCGAGGCGCATGTCGGCATTTATGCGCGCGAGCGGGCGGCAGCGCAGACGCTGGAGTTGTCGCTCACTTTCGGCGTGCCGGACGAAGCGGCGCGCGACGATGACATCGCCAAGACCATCGACTACGCGGCGGTGATTGGACGCATTCGCGCCGAGCTGGCGGCTCGGCACTTCAACCTGCTCGAAACGCTGGGCGAATACGTGATCCAGCTGCTGCTCGACGAATTCGGCGCGCCCTGGGTCAAGGTGTCGATCGCCAAGGTGGGTATCGCGCGCGGCGTGGCGCGTGTCGGCGTGCAGATCGAGCGGGCGCGGGAATAACGAGGTGGCGATGGCGGGGGTGTGCCTCAGCCGCGCGGATGGTGTTTCGCATGCAGTTCCTTGAGCCGGGCGCGTGCTACATGGGTGTAGATCTGTGTCGTCGAAATGTCGGCATGGCCGAGCAGCAGCTGCACCACGCGCAGGTCGGCGCCGTGATTGAGAAGATGCGTCGCAAAAGCGTGACGCAGCACGTGCGGTGAGATTTTTTCGCGCGGAATGCCGGCGGTCAGTGCGTGTTTCTTGATCAATGTCCAGGCCATCTGGCGTGTCATCCCTGCGCCGCGCTGGGTGATGAACAGATGGTCGCTGGTGCGCCCTTTGAGGAGCAGCGGACGCGCATCATCCAGCCAGCGTTGCAGCCAGTCGGCGGCAACTTCGCCCAAGGGGACCAGGCGTTCCTTGCCCCCTTTGCCGAAAGTGCGCACGATGCCTTCGTCGAGACCGAGATGGAAGAGCTTGAGTCCGACCAGTTCCGAGACGCGCAAGCCAGTGGCATAGAGCAGCTCCAGCAGCGCGCGGTCGCGCAGGCCAAGGGGCGTATTGGTGTCCGGCGCGGCGAGCAGGGCATCGACGTCCCGCTCGGAAAGCGTTTTCGGGAAGCGTTGCGCGACCAGCGGCGGCTGGATGTTGAGCAGCGGGTCGGATGGGATGCGGCCCTGCTCGAGGAGCCAGTGGTAGAAGCGCCGCAAGGTGGTCTGGAAACGTCTGACCGTCGTCGGGCGCACTTTTTCTGGGCGCCGATGGAGGTGCGCCAGCCAGGCGTCGATGTCGGCTTCCTGCGCGGCGCTCAAACCAACAGCGCGTTCGGCGAGCCAGTCGGCAAACAGCGTCAGATCGGAACGATAGGCGGCTAGCGTGTTCTGTGCCAGCCCGTCGGCCAACCACAGGGCGTCGAGGAATTCGTCGATCAGCGCCTTATCGGCGGCCTTCATGCGCGAGCAGCCAGCGCTTCACTTCCAGCAGGAAACCACCGCGGCTGCGCGCGAAGCCGCCCAGACTGCCGCCGCTGGCGATGACGCGATGACATGGGATGACGATCGGATATGGGTTGGCGCCGCAGGCGTTACCCACCGCGCGTGCACTACTGCCGAGCGCCCGCGCCAGCGCGCCGTAACTCACCGTCTGGCCTGCGGGAATGGCAGCGATGCCTTGCCATACCTTGCGCTGGAAGACCGTCCCGGCCGCTGCCAGCGGCAGTGAAAATTCGTAGCCGGGATCATCGAGATAGGCACGCAACTGGCGCACGGCTTCCCGTGCGAGAGGCGAGCGCGCTTCGAGTTCGGCCTGCGGTTCGAGATAGACGATCTCGCTGATCTCGTCGTCCGTGCAATGAATGCCGATGCTGAAAGTCGGCGCTGACAGCACGGCACGCAAGGGGGCGCCGGCGGTGTTCATTGGCGCACATGACCGTTGCCGAGCACGATCCATTTCTGCGAAGTGAGCCCTTCGAGTCCCACTGGACCGCGCGCATGGAACTTGTCGGTCGAGATGCCGATCTCGGCTCCCAGTCCATACTCGAAACCGTCGGCGAAACGCGTCGAGGCATTCACCATCACCGAACTCGAATCCACTTCGCGCAAGAAACGCAGCGCGTTGCCGTAATCCTCGGTGACGATCGCATCGGTGTGCGCCGACGAATACTTGTTGATGTGCGCGATCGCCTCATCGACATCGGTCACCACCTTGCAGGAAATGATCGCAGCGAGATACTCGGTGTAGTAATCCTCTTCGGTCGCCGGTTTCGCCTGTGGCACGAGCGCGCAGGTCTCCGCGCAGCCGCGGATTTCGACGCCGTGCTGGATCAGCATCGCGGCGAGTTGTGGCAACAGTGTCGCGGCGATAGGCCGCGCAATCAGCAGCGATTCGGCGGTGTTGCAGGTGCCCAGCCGCTGGGTCTTCGCATTTTCGAGAATCTTCAACGCCTTCTCCGGATCGGCGGCGCTATCGACATAGACATGGCAGTTGCCGTCCAGATGCTTGATCACCGGCACGCGAGCTTCTTTTGAGATGCGCTCGATCAGCCCCTTGCCGCCGCGTGGCACGATCACATCGACGTATTCGGGCATCGCGACGAGATGGCCGACCGCGGCACGGTCGGTGGTGGCGACGACCTGCACGGCCGTCTCGGGCAGCCCTGCGGCTGCAAGACCGGCCCTCACGCAGGCGGCGATCGCCTGATTGCTGCGGATCGCTTCCTTGCCACCGCGCAGGATCGCGGCATTGCCGGCTTTCAGGCACAGCGCGGCGGCATCGGCGGTGACGTTCGGACGCGCTTCATAGATGATGCCGACGACACCGAGCGGCACGCGCATTTTGCCCACCTGGATGCCGGAGGGACGGAACTTGAGATCGCTGATCTCGCCGACCGGATCGGGGAGTTGCGCCACCTGCTCGAGCCCCTGAGCCATCGCTTCGACACCTTTCGCGCCGAGGGTGAGCCGATCGATCAGCGCGGCTGAGAGGCCTTCGGCCTGCGCTTCGACGACATCTTCGGCGTTCGCGGCGAGCAATTCGTCACGGCGGGCGCGCATCTCGGCAGCCATCGCCAGCAGCGCGGCATTCTTCATCGCGGTGGAAGCCTTTGCGATCAGACGCGCGGCGGCCCGCGCCTGCTGGCCGAGGGTTTGCATGTAGAGGGCGATATCGGTGGGAGTGTTCATCGTGGGGCGTGTGTCAGTCGCAGGGCGAGTTGCAGGAATTCGTCCCAGAGGTCGCCTCTGGTCAGACCCTTGATGATGCGATCGATGCGCGCCGCGTGCAAGAGGGCGGCACGCTGCATGCGGTTGCGCGCCTCATTGGCCAGCACCCAGAGCACGAGCGGAGGGGCGGCGTCTTCCGCTTTCAGGCCGGCCAGCGCACGTGCGCAGCGTGCCGCATCTTTCGCTTGCAACGCCTGCTGCAAATCGTCGATGTCGTAGCGCGCGACATTCAGCACTGCGTTTGAAACCTGTTCGAGCGTGAGCGCGCCGGGAGGATAGAGCAGCCCCAGCTTCTGGATCTCCTGATGCGCGGCGAGCAGGTTGCCCTCGACGTGCTGCGCGATGAATTCGAGCGCGGTGGCCGGCGCACTCTGTCCTTGCGCGGCGAGACGGCGCGCGATCCACTGCGGCAGTTGCGCAAGCGGCGGGGCATGACATTCGATGACGACGCCGGCCTCGGCGAGGGCTGCGAACCAGGCCGCCTTCCTCGCTTTCCAGTCCATCTCGGGCAAGGTGATCAGCGTCACCGTCTCGGTGGGCAGGGCGCGTGCGTAGCGCTGCAATGCCTCGCCCCCATCGCGGCCCGGCTTGCCCGAGGGGATACGCAGATCGATCAGCGTGCGCCCGCCGAACAACGAGAGGTTGCCGGCGGCATGGAACAGCTCGTCCCAGCGGAACGCCGGGGTGACGACGAGTACCGTGCGATCCGTATAGCCCTGCCGGCGTGCCGCGGCGCGCAGCGCATCGCCGCTTTCGATGGTCAGCAGAGGATCGTCGCCATGCAGCAGATAGAGCGGCCGCAGCGGCTGGTTGAGATGAGCGGCGAGTTGTTCGGCGCGCAGCTGCATTGTCTCACGTCGCCTTGGGTTTGGAGGCCGCGAGCCGGCGCAGCAGCTGCTGGACCAGATCGGTCTGCATCTCGCGCCAGATCAAGGCTTCTTCCGCCTCTTTGGCGTAGATGCGCTCGTCATCGAAAGTCATCTCGCGCTGCAGGACGATCTGGCTGGGCGACGAGAGCAGCTGGCCGCGGGCGTCCTGCACCTGGTAGCTGAAGCTCTTCGTGAGCTGGAATTCGCGTACCAGGCCCTTCGCCGACAGCGACAGGATGCTTTTGTGCTGGTCGTTGCGCAGCACGACCAAGGTCGCGCCGGCCTGCTTGGGATCGCTGACGATCCGGGTCGAGGAGCCCGACTCGATACTGCGCTTGATCTGGAAATACAGCTCGCTGTTTTCCGGCAGACCCTGGATCGCCAGCGTCTCCCACGGCAGCGCATAGCTGCCGCGCAGCTGGAAGCCGCAAGATGAGAGGAACAGGGCGAAAAGCAGGAGGAGGCGGGCGCGCATGTTCAGACGACGATGTTGATGAGGCGGCCTGGCACGACGACGATCTTCTTCGCCGGTTTACCCGCCATGAATTTTTGCGCCGCTTCCGAGGCCAGTGCCGCCGCCTCGATCGCCGCCCGGTCGGCGCCGGCTTTCACCCGGAGCGAGCCTCTGAGTTTGCCATTCACCTGCAGGACGAGTTCCTCTTCGTCCTGCACCAGCGCTTCCCCGAGCGGCTCGGGCCAGGGCGCGTGCAGGATGTCTTCGCCGAAGCCCAGCTCGCGCCACAGCGCATGCGTGATGTGTGGCGCGATCGGCGACAGCACGCGCAGCAGGATCGAGAAGCCCTCACGCGCGTAAGGATCCGCCGGCGCCTTTTCCAAGGCATTCAACATCTTCATGCAGCTCGAGGCGACGGTGTTGAACTGCATCTTCGCCATGTCGTAGTTGGCCTGCTTGAGCAGCAGGTGGATTTCCCTGCGCAGGCTGCCCGCTTCCGCCGTGGCAGTCTGTTCCCTGAGGAGATGGCCGAAGGCCCAGACGCGCTTCATGAAGCGGTAGGCGCCTTCGACACCGGTGTCGGACCATTCGAGCGTCTGCTCGGGGGGGCTGGCGAACATCATGAAAAAGCGCGCGGTGTCGGCGCCGTATTGCTCGATCAGGGCCTGCGGATCGACGCCGTTCCTCTTTGACTTCGACATCGTGCCCACGCCGCCATAGTCGACCGTCGCACCGTCGCGCTTAAGCCGGGCGCCACTGATCTGGCCGGAAGCATCGCGCAGCAATTCGACTTCCTCCGGTGCGAAATATTCGATGCCACCCTTCTCGGTGCGTCGGAAAAAGATGTGGTTCAGCACCATGCCCTGGGTGAGCAGGTTCGTGAAGGGCTCGTCATAAGAGACGAGACCCAGATCGCGCATCACTTTGCTCCAGAAGCGCGAATACAAAAGGTGCAGGATCGCGTGCTCGATGCCGCCGATGTATTGGTCGACCGGCATCCAGTAGGCCGTCTCGGCATCGACCATGCGGTCGTTCTTCTCGCGCGTCGCGGCTGCGACGGCATAGCGCGCGTAGTACCACGACGAATCGACGAAGGTATCCATCGTATCGGTCTCGCGGCGCGCCTGCCTGCCGCAGCGCGGGCAGGAGCAGGCGAGAAAATCTTCCCGTTTGGCAAGCGGATTGCCGGAACCATCCGGCACGCAGTCTTCGGGCAGCACCACTGGCAGCTCTGCGTCTGGTACTGGCACGTCGCCGCACGTCTCGCAATGGATGATCGGGATCGGGCAGCCCCAATAGCGCTGGCGGGAAATGCCCCAGTCGCGCAGCCGATACTGCACCTGCTTTTCGCCCAGGCCTTTGGCGGCAAGATCGGCGGCGATGGCTGCGATGGCCTGAGCGTGGTTCATGCCGTCGTACTTGCCGGAAGAGATGCACACACCGCGCTCCTTGTCGGCATACCAGTCCTGCCATGCATCGGTGCTGAACTGCTGGCCCGGCACGTCGATCACCTGCTTGATGGCCAAGCCGTATTTCTTCGCGAACGCGAAGTCGCGCTCGTCGTGTGCCGGTACGCCCATTACCGCGCCTTCGCCATAGCCCATCAGCACATAGTTGCCGACCCAGACGGGAACCTTTTCGCCGCTCAGTGGATGGCTGACGAAGATGCCGGTCGGCATGCCCTTCTTCTCCATCGTCGCGAGATCGGCTTCCATCACCGAGCCGCGCTTGCATTCTTCGATGAAGGCAGCAAGCTGCGGATTGGCTTTCGCTGCATGCGTGGCAAGTGGATGCTCGGCGGCGACGGCGACGAAAGTGACTCCCATGATCGTGTCGGCGCGGGTCGTGAATACCCAGAGCTTCTCTTCCCTGCCATCGAGCATGTAGGGAAAGGCGAAGCGCACGCCTTCCGAACGGCCGATCCAGTTGGCCTGCATCAGCTTCACGCGTTCCGGCCAGCCGGGCAGCTTGTCGAGATCGGCGAGCAATTCCTCAGCGTAACGTGTGATGGCGAGGTAGTAGCCGGGAATCTCGCGCTTCTCGACCAGCGCCCCGGTGCGCCAACCGCGCCCGTCGATCACCTGCTCGTTAGCCAGCACGGTCTGATCGACCGGGTCCCAATTGACGATCTGGGTCTTCTTGTAGGCGATGCCTTTCTCCAGCATGCGCAGGAACAGCCACTGGTTCCATTTGTAATAGTCGGCCTTGCAGGTGGCGAGCTCCCTGTCCCAGTCGATACCAAAACCCAAGCTTTGCAGTTGCCGCTTCATGTAGGCGATGTTGTCGTAAGTCCACTGCGCCGGTGGCACCTTGTTCTGGATCGCCGCATTTTCGGCCGGCAGCCCAAAGGCATCCCAACCCATCGGCTGCAGCACGTTGAAGCCGCGCATCTTGTGCCAACGGGTGAGCACGTCGCCGATCGTGTAATTGCGCACATGGCCCATGTGCAGCTTGCCCGACGGGTAGGGGAACATCGACAGGCAGTAGTACTTGGGTCGTGACGGATCGGGTGCGACGTTGAAGGCACGCGTGGCCTGCCAATGCGCCTGGGCGGTCGCTTCGATCTCTTTCGGGTGGTATTTTTCCTGCATGATTGCCGCAACGCCTTTATCCGGAACCGGAAATTATATGCTCCGGCATGGCCTGAGTTTCGGCCTCTGGGTGGGCAGCGTCGATCACGCTCTGGTTGCGGCCACGCTGTTTGGCCTGATAGAGGGCGGCATCGGCTCGTGCGAGCCAGGTTTCGCTGCTTTCCGCGGGTCTGAGGATGGCCCCGCCGATCGATGTCGTAACGGGTTGTCCATGACCATTGTCGAGGTTCTTTTCCACGAGGGTGCGCAATTTCTCTGCGATGCTGCCCAAAGTGGAAGCATCGTCGACCTGGGTCAGGATGACGAATTCTTCACCCCCATAGCGGAACAGGCGATCGTGCGGTCGCAGATTACTTTCGAGCAACCGGCTGAAACGGATCAGGACATCGTCCCCTTGCGCATGACCGTAGTGGTCGTTGATGTCTTTGAAGTGGTCGAGATCGAGCAGCAGCAAACCGTGGCTTTTGCCTTCGCGGGCGAAGATTCTCTGCGTGCGGCAGAGTTCCAGCAACAGCGCACGGCGATTGAAAGTGCCCGTCAGAGCATCCAGCGAGGCCAGAAGGCGAAGTTCATCGTGCTGCACGGCGGTGCGATAGGCAAAGACATAGGCGAGCATCACGGAAAGAATGAGTGTCACGGCGAACGCGAAGGCTTCGCGAGTTTCCCGATACCAGCCACCCGTCAGCATGAGCAGACCGATAACCAGCATCGCGATGATGAATGCGTGCTTGCGGGGGGCGAGGAAAAAGTTGGCGATCAGCGCCGGATAGAGCCAGTAAGTGCCCTGAACCCCAAGGACATGCGATGCGACCACCGCCATCACGCCAACGAAATAAGAAAGGAACATACTCGGGCGCGCTGTGTTTCCCGTGCGCCAAGCGTGGAAAATGCCGGCACAGATCACGGTGATGATGCCGACATCCATGAAAAACGCCACCCATTCCCGGTTGATCGCCCGCCATACGGCAAAAGGCGTGATACCAAATACCGCCAACAATCCCAGCAAGGTGAGTACCGCCAGTTGGAAATCGTGGCGCAGACGACGACGGATGGCTTCATAATCCATCCTGTCATTATGGCATCGCCGATGGCCACCGAACAGGCGGTCTGTCCGGCGGCGTGGCGCGAAGATTCAACCGAAAATCAGCGTCTCGAAACTGCGCCAGAAGCGCTGGCTGGCGAGTGTCAGAGTGTCGAGCATCGCGAGCGGCGGCTGCCAAAGCCGGGCATGTGTGCGTGTGATGGGGCGCCAGCCCCATGATGCGGCATCCTCACGCAGGCTCTCGGCGGCAACGAGAGTGAGCAGCCGGTCGAGGGCGGCGGACCAGAAGGCCGGTGTTCCGGTTTCACCGGTGGCATGTGCGGCATGGTGACACGCTGCCTGCCAGAGCCGTTCGGCACGCGGCAAAGGAAGACCGGCTTTGTGGGCCAGCCAGGGAAGGATTTTCGGAGCGGTCGGCTTCATCGCGGTTCCTTTCAACACAATTTTGTTGCGCTGCAACATTAAGCTTTAAGATACGAGCAAAGGCAAAAAGTTCAATGGGGCAGAGTAGACTGTGCGCTCAAATAGAGGGAGATAACCCATTGAATCTACTGGAAGGTCTTAACGAACCCCAATGGGCGGCGGTCACCTTGCCGCCGCAGCATGCCCTGATTCTTGCGGGAGCCGGCTCCGGCAAGACACGGGTACTCACCACGCGCATCGCCTGGCTGATCGCCACCGGCCGGGCCAGCCCGCAGCAGATTCTCGCCGTGACCTTCACGAACAAGGCGGCGAAGGAAATGCTGGCGCGCCTGTCGGCGATGCTGCCGTTCAATCTGCGCGGCATGTGGGTCGGCACCTTCCACGGTTTGTGCAACCGCATGCTGCGCGCCCATTACCGTGATGCCGGCCTGCCGCAGCTTTTCCAGATCCTCGATGCTGCCGATCAGCTCGCCGCGGTGAAGCGGCTGCTCAAGTCGCTCAACATCGACGAAGAGAAATTCCCGCCGCGCGAGCTTTGCTGGTTCATCAACGCCCAGAAGGAGGCGGGTCTGCGGCCGGCGGCCGTCGAAGCCTGGGATGAATGGACGAAAAAGCGCGTCGAACTCTATGCCGCCTATGAAGAGCAATGCCAGAGGGAAGGCGTGGTCGATTTCGCCGAGCTGCTGCTGCGCAGTTACGAGCTGCTGGAGAGGAACGAGCCGCTGCGCCGCCATTATCAGGAGCGTTTTCGCCATATCCTCGTCGATGAGTTCCAGGACACCAACAAGCTGCAATACCGTTGGCTGAAGCTGCTGGCTGGCTGGAAACCGCGCAGTTCCGGCGAAGGGCCGCCCCGAGCCGGAACGGCACGCGGCGAAGCCGCCATCCGTAATGCCATTCCCACGAAGCCGCCCGTAATAGACGAGCGCAGCGAGCAAGTAGTCTCCCCTCCCGCGAGGGAGGGGCTGGGGGAGGGCGGGTGTTTGTTCTGTGTGGGCGATGATGACCAGAGCATTTATGCGTTTCGGGGCGCCGAAGTGGGCAACATGCGTGACTTCGAGCGCGAGTTTCAGGTCAGAAACCTGATCCGGCTGGAACAGAACTACCGCTCGCACGGCAACATTCTCGAAGCCGCCAACGCGATCATCAAGAACAACCCTTCCCGGCTGGGCAAGAAGCTGTGGACCGCGGCTGGCGCCGGCGAGCCGATCCGCGTCTTCGAGGCCTGGTCGGATGCCGACGAGGCGCGCTTCATCGTCGAAGAGGTGAAGGCGCTGGTCGCGGAGGGGTATGCGCGCCGGCAGATCGCACTGCTCTACCGCAGCAACGCGCAAAGCCGCGCGCTCGAACATGCGCTGTTCTCTGCCGGCATCCCCTATCGTGTCTATGGCGGCTTGCGCTTCTTCGAGCGCGCCGAGATCAAGCATGCGCTTGCCTACCTGCGCCTGATCGCCAACCCGGACGATGACACGGCTTTCATGCGTGTGGTCAATTTCCCGGCCCGTGGCATCGGCGCGCGCACGCTCGAACAGCTCGCCGATGCCGCCAAAGCAAAGGCTTGCAGTCTTTATGCCGCGATCCCACAGCTTACGGGTGCTAGCCGCGCCAAGCTTGCCGCGTTCGTCGAGCTGATCGCGAAGCTGCGTGATGCTGCTTCTCTGCCGCTGCCGGAACTCATCGAACACGTGCTCGAGCACTCGGGCCTGCGCAGCCACTACCAGCACGAGAAGGAAGGTCAGGAGCGGCTCGCCAACCTCGACGAACTCGTCAACGCCGCGACGAATTTCGTCGCCGAAGAGGGTGCAGCGAATGCCGAAGGCGAACTTTCCGCCGATTTGATCGCCTTTCTGGCTCACGCCGCGCTGGAAGCCGGTGAATACCAGGCCGGCGAAAATGAAGACGCTGTGCAACTGATGACCATGCATGCCGCAAAAGGGCTGGAGTTCGACGTCGTCTTCATCTGCGGCCTCGAAGAAGGCTTGTTCCCGCACGAGAACTCGATCGTCGATGACAAGGGGCTCGAAGAGGAGCGGCGGCTCATGTATGTCGCCGTCACACGCGCACGCCTGCGGCTGTATCTCACCCATGCGCAGACGCGCCTGTTGCACGGTCAGACGCGCTGCAACCTGCCCTCCCGCTTCATCGACGAGATTCCCGCCGGGCTGCTCAAGCATCTCGATGCGCGAGCGGTGGGCTATGGTGCCGTCCCGCCAGCGCAGAATTTCGGGCGTCCCCGGGACACAAGCGGCTTTTCGATCGGCCAGACGGTCAGACACGCCAAATTCGGCCTCGGCGTGATCGTTTCCGCCGAAGGGAATGGCTCCGATACGCGCGTGCAGGTCAATTTCGGTAGCGCCGGCATCAAGTGGCTGGCGCTGTCGGTCGCCAAGCTCGAAGCCGTCTGAATCTGGCGCAGCGCACGCCATGCGGCTAACATAGTCGCCATGCCCGCCCCCGCAGAAATCCGTAAGCTCGTCTCACGCTTTGAGGCCAACCTCGACAGCTATCGCAACGGCGCCTACAACGAAACGCAGCTCAGACGCGACTTTCTTGACCCTTTTTTCAAGGCGCTCGGCTGGGACGTCGATAACTCGCAGGGTTACGCGGAAGCCTTCCGCGAGGTCGTGCATGAGGACGCCATCAGGATCGGCAGCGCGACGAAGGCGCCCGACTACAGCTTCCGCATCGGCGGGCGGCGCATCTTCTTTCTCGAAGCGAAGAAGCCCGCGGTGCTGATCCGGGACGATCCAGGGCCGGCCTACCAGCTGCGCCGTTATGCTTGGTCCGCGAACCTGCCCTTGTCCATCGTCTCGGATTTCGAGGAATTCGCTGTCTATGACTGCCGCATCAAGCCCGCCCCCAGCGACAAGCCGATCAAGGCCCGCGTGCTTTACCTCACTTTTCGCGATTACCTCGAGCGCTGGGATGAGATCGCCGCCATCTTTTCGAAGGAGGCGGTGCTCAAGGGCAGCTTCGAGCGCTATGCACACGCATCACAGGGCAAGCGCGGCACCGGCAGCGTCGATGGCGATTTCCTCATCCAGATGGAAGGCTGGCGCGAGACGCTGGCGAAGAACATCGCGTTGCGCAATCCGGGCATCGGCGTGCGCGAGCTCAACTATGCGGTGCAGGCAACCATCGACCGCATCGTTTTCCTGCGCATCTGCGAGGATCGCGGCATCGAGCCGCTGAACCGTCTGCAGGGGCTGACCAATGGCCCCGGCATCTATGCGCGGCTGGCGCAAGTGTTTCGCGAGGCAGACGACCGTTACAACTCGGGCCTGTTCCATTTCCGCGCCGAGAAAGGTCGCGCCGGTAGTCCGGACGAATTCACGCTGGGCTTGACCATCGACGACAAGGTGCTGAAGGCGCTGATCCTTGGCCTTTATTATCCGGAAAGTCCTTACGAATTCTCGGTGCTGCCGGCCGACATTCTCGGTCAGGTCTATGAGCGCTTCCTCGGCAAGGTCATTCGGCTGACCGCCGGCGGGCAGGCGAAAGTCGAGGAAAAGCCCGAAGTCAAGAAAGCCGGCGGTGTCTATTACACCCCGACCTATATCGTCGATTACATCGTCAAGCAGACGGTCGGACGGCTATGCGAGGGCAAGACGCCGAAAGACGTGGCGAAGCTGCGCATCCTCGACCCGGCCTGCGGCTCGGGCTCGTTCCTGATCGGTGCCTACCAGTACCTGCTCGACTGGCATCTTTCCTGGTATGCCGCCCACGAGCCGGAAAGCCACGCCAGGGGCAGGGAGCCGAAAATCTACCGTGCCGGCGATGGCTGGCGGCTGACGAGTGCGGAGAAGAAACGCATCCTGATCAACAACATCTTTGGCGTCGACATCGACGCCCAGGCCGTCGAGGTCACCAAGCTGTCGCTTCTGCTCAAGGTGCTCGAAGGCGAGACGGACGAGACGCTCACCCGGCAGATGAAGCTTTTCCACGAGCGTGCGCTGCCCGCCCTGGAGGGCAACATCAAATGCGGCAACTCGCTGATTGGCACGGACTTTTTCGCCGGGCGGCTCGATCTGGATGACGAAGAACGGCGGCGCATCAACGCTTTCGACTGGCAGACCGAGTTCCCGGAGGTTTCCAAGGCCGGCGGCTTCGATGCAGTGATCGGCAATCCGCCATATGTGCGCATCCAGACCATGAAGGAATGGGCACCGCTCGAGGTCGAGTTCTACAGGGAGCGCTACGTCGCCGCAGGCAAGGGTAATTACGACATTTACGTCGTCTTCGTCGAGCGAGGCCTGCAACTGCTCAACCCAAAGGGACGGCTTGGCTTCATCCTGCCACACAAATTCTTCAACGCCCACTATGGCGAGCCACTGCGCGGGCTGATCGCACAAGGCAGGCATCTTTCGCATGTCGTGCATTTCGGTCACCAACAGGTGTTCGATGGCGCGACCACTTACACCTGCCTGATGTTTCTCGATGCCGCGCCGGTCAAGAGTTGCCGTTTCGACGCAGTACACCATCTCGAAGCCTGGCGGCAGGGCGAGCCGGCGGCTTCGGTCGAAGTGCCGCTGAAAACCCTGTCGTCAGCCGAATGGAATTTCTCGACCGCCGCAGGGGGTGGATTGCGCGCACGGCTGATGGCCACGACGCCAAAGCTCGGCGAGCTAGCGAGGATATTCCAAGGATTAGTAACAGGCGCCGACAAGGTGTATGTGTTGGAACATCTGCGCGACGCTGGCAGACGCCAGGTGCTCGTGCGTGCTGCAGACGGCAGGGAATGGGCGCTCGAGCGCGGCCTGCTCAAGCCTTTCCTCAGCCATGTTTCGCTAGCCCGTTATGGCCGTCCACACGCCCGCCACTGGCTACTCTTTCCTTACGAACTAGGAGGCGGCCAGTCACGGCTGCTGACGGCGGAAGAAATCGCCACGCAGTACCCGAAGACCTGGGACTATCTGTCGGCGCAGGCAGCTACCCTGAAACGCCGCGAAGGCGGCAAGTGGAACCATGCGCAATGGTATGCCTTCGGTCGCAACCAGAACCTTACCGAGATGGATGCGCCCAAGCTGATCGTCCAGGTACTCTCGCAGCAAGGACGTTATGCCTTCGACGATGCCGCCTGCTACTTAACAGGTGGCGGCAACGGCCCTTACTACGGCGTGCGCTGGCGCGATGCCGGCAACCCTCATTCGCTGCACTACTTGCAGGGCCTGCTCAACTCGCGCCTGCTCGACTGGCTGCTTCACGGGGTCAGCACGCCTTTCCGCGGCGGCTACTGGTCTTATGCCAAGCGCTTCATCGAACAACTGCCGATCCGCGTCATCGATTTCGCCGACCCGGCCGACCGCGCCCGCCACGACAGGATGGTCGCGCTGGTAACACAGATGCTGGAACTCAATGAGGCCCTCGCGCAGGCGCAGATCGCGCATGAAAAGACGCTGCTCGAGCGCCAGATCGCCGTGACCGACCGGCAGATCGAGTCGCTGGTGTATGAACTCTATGATCTGAGTGAAGTGGATATCGCCGTGATCGAAGGTGGAGCATGACCTCTGGCCTGCCGTTGGCGGAAAAGGCGCACGTCGACCAGGCCAAGATCGTCGATTACCTCCTCAACCCTGCCAAGAGCCGCGGCAAGGCAGAGTTTTTCCTGCGTTTCGGCTTTTCCCCTACGCGTTGGCGGGAAATGGCCGATGCGTTGAAGCAACATGGACGCGACGGATGGCTTGCAGCAGTGGTTGAGTCCGCATACGGGACGCGATACAGTATTGATGGTCCTTTGGCGACGTCAGACGGAAGAAAGCCTTCGGTGCGCAGCGTCTGGATCCTAGAGCGCGGTACTCGCCCAACCGAGACTGATCACGGCACATCCGATTTGAGGAACACGGCATGATTCGCGAACACGACCAGGTCGTTTTGACGGGCGATTTGCCCGCACTCTCGCTGGAAGCGGGTGATGTCGGTATCGTTGTCCATGTGTATGGCGATCACCAGGCGTATGAGGTCGAATTTCTGACACTCGCCGGGGAGACGACCGTGGTAGCCACGTTGCGACCCGATCAGATACGCGCCGTCCGCAGCTGCGAAATACCCCACGCCCGGGAGCGCTTGGCCGCATGAACATCCACACCAACAACATCGACATCCATTATGTCCTTGAGGGCAGCGGGCCTTGTGTTACGCTCGCCCATTCGCTGGCTACCGATCTTTCGCTGTGGGACGATCTAGCTGGCGAGCTGGCGAAGGAATTCACCGTGCTGCGCTTCGATGCGCGTGGCCACGGGAAAACGTCCGCGCCGGCAGGGCCTTACGACTTTCCGATGCTGGTCGCCGATCTCGTCGGCCTGCTCGATGCGCTGCACGTAAAGCGCACGCATTTCGTCGGCCTGTCGATGGGCGGCATGCTCGGCCAGCAGTTCGCACTCACTTATCCCGAGCGCCTGGACAAACTCGTGCTGGTGAGCACAACAAGTCGCACGCCGCCGGAAGCGCGCGCCTTGTGGGATGAACGCATCGCCGTGGCGAAAAGCCAGGGGATGCAGGCGCACGTCGAGGCCACACTGGCGCGCTGGTTTACCGCGCCCTACCGCGAGACTCATCCCGAAGTGATGGCGAGGATCGGCGCGATGATCGCCTCAACGCCGGTGGCTGGCTACGCCGGTTGGGGCGCGGCGATTCAGACGCTCGATCTGACCGACAAACTCGGCGCGGTGCGCGCGCCGACCTTGGTGATCTGTGGCGCCGACGACCCCGGCACGCCGCCGGCGGTGAATCAGGCGATCGCGGCGGCTATTCCCGGGGCGCGGCTGGAAATCGTTCCCAGCGCCTCGCATCAGCTGGTGATCGAGCAGGCCGAGACCTTCCAGCGCCTGCTGATGGATTTCCTCGCCTGACCGGAACCTTGTGCTGGCGGAAAACGAGACGTCCCACCGGGCGCCGAGTCGCTTCGGAAACTCTGCGCTGGCGGGACGGCATCTCTCGTCCTGGCGGCGATGTGATGGCTGAGCGGAGTAACATCTGCGGCTTTCGACGAGGAAAAAATGAGTGGAGAACAGGAGCTGGGCGCAGCCGCGCTCGAATATCACAGCCATCCGACGCCGGGAAAAATCTCGGTCGTTCCGACCAAGGGGCTGACCAACCAGCGCGATCTGGCGCTTGCCTATTCGCCGGGGGTTGCGGCGGCCTGCCGCGCGATCGTCGCCGATCCGCGTGAGGCGAGCCGTCTGACGGCGCGCGCCAATCTCGTCGGCGTGGTCACGAACGGCACCGCGGTGCTGGGCTTAGGCAACATCGGGCCGTTGGCCGCCAAACCGGTGATGGAAGGCAAGGCGGTGCTGTTCAAGAAGTTTGCCGGCATCGATGTGTTCGACATCGAGCTCGCCGAGTCCGATCCGGACCGGCTGATCGATCTGATCGCCGCGCTCGAGCCGACTTTCGGCGGCATCAATCTGGAAGATATCAAGGCGCCCGAATGCTTTTACATCGAGGCGAAGCTGCGCGAAAGAATGCGCATTCCGGTGTTTCACGATGATCAGCATGGCACGGCGATCGTCGTCGGGGCCTTCATCCTGAACGGCCTGCAGCTCGTCGGCAAGAAAATCGACGAGGTGAAGCTCGTCACCTCGGGCGCCGGCGCGGCGGCGCTCGCTTGCCTCGATCTGCTCGTCCAGCTTGGCGTGAAGACCGAGAACATCTGGGTTACCGACATCCACGGCGTGGTCTATCAGGGCCGCCCGCAAGAGATGGATGCGCTGAAAGCGCGTTACGCAAAGAAGACCGAGATGCGCACGCTCGGCGAGGCGATCACAGATGCCGACATCTTCCTGGGCCTATCCGCCGGTGGCGTGTTGAAGAAGGAGATGGTCGCGAAAATGGCGGCGAAGCCGTTGATCCTCGCGTTGGCCAATCCGACGCCGGAGATCTTGCCCGAGGAAGTGCGCGAGGTGCGTGATGACGCTATCATTGCCACCGGCCGCTCGGATTATCCGAACCAGGTCAATAACGTGCTGTGCTTTCCGTTCATCTTCCGTGGTGCGCTCGATGTGGGTGCCACGACGATCACCGATGCGATGAAGCTCGCCGCGGTGCGCGCGCTCGCCGAGCTGGCGCGCGCGGAGGCCTCCGATGTCGTGACGATGGCTTATGGCGGCGAGTCGGTTTCGTTCGGCCCCGAGTATCTGATCCCGAAGCCGTTCGATCCGCGCCTGATCGTCAAGATCGCGCCGGCAGTGGCGCAGGCGGCGATGGAATCGGGCGTGGCGAGCCGGCCAATCGCCGACATGACAGCCTATCGCGACAAGCTGGATGCCTTCGTCTATCACTCCGGCTTCGTGATGAAGCCGGTGTTCGCCGCCGCGAAGCAGGCGCCCCGGCGCGTCATCTACTGCGAGGGCGAGGACGAACGCGTGCTCGCTGCGGTGCAGGCGGTCTGCGACGAAGGGCTGGCGCAGCCGGTGCTGATCGGGCGGCCGGAGGTGATCGAGATGCGTATTACGCGCGCCGGCTTGCGCATCCGCGCCGGCACCGATTTCGAGCTCGTCAATCCGCTGTCCGATCCGCGTTATCGGGAACTGTGCAACGAATACCACCAGCTGATGGGACGTCAGGGGGTGACACCGGAGATGGCCAAGCAGCTCCTCCGCTCCGACACGACGCTGATCGGTGCGATGCTGCTCAAACGCGGTGATGTCGATGCGATGCTCTGTGGCACGGTGGGACGGCATGCCCAGCATCTCAAACATGTCGCATCGGTCATCGGCCTGAAACCGCGCGCACACTGCTTCGCGGCGATGAACCTGCTGCTGTTGCCGCGCCATACCTTGTTCATCTGCGACACCTATGTCAATGAAGATCCGGATGCCGGCCTGGTGGCCGACATCACGCTGATGGCGGCCGAGGAGGTGCGCCGTTTTGGCCTTACCCCGAAGGTGGCGCTGCTGTCGCATTCGAATTTCGGCAGCATGCCGAGCGAGGCGGCGCGCAAGATGGCGCGCGCCCGTGAGATCATCGCCGCGCGTGCGCCGGAGCTCGAAGTCGATGGCGAGATGCACGGCGACGCGGCGTTGAACGAGGTGATCCGCAAGCGCGCCTATCCCGGCAGCCGGCTGAAGGGCGAGGCCAACCTGCTGATCATGCCGAATCTCGATGCCGCCAACATCGCTTTCAACCTGCTCAAGGAAACCAATGGCGAGGGCATCACGGTGGGGCCCATGCTGCTTGGCGCCGCGCAACCGGTGCAGATCCTGACGCCGACCGCGACGGTGCGCCGGCTGGTGAACATGACGGCACTCGCCGTGGTGGATGCGAACCATCTGCGTCAGGTGTAATATCGATTCGCCATGAGAACCATCATGATCGCGAACCCGAAGGGTGGCGTCGGCAAGAGCACGCTGGCGACCAACCTCGCGGGGGGGTTGGCCAGACGTGGCCATCGCGTGATGCTCGGTGACATCGACCGCCAGCAGTCGACCACCGATTGGCTCAGATTGCGCTCGCCATTGCTGCCGAAGGTGTTTACCTGGGAGATCCGGCCCGGCGAGCCGGCCCGCCCGCCGGCCGGCACCACCCATGCGGTGCTCGACACCCCCGCTGGTCTGCATGGCAAGAAGCTTTCCCACGTGTTGAAATGGATCGACCGGCTGATCGTGCCGCTCGCACCATCGCTGTTCGACATCCTCGCCACGCGCCGTTTCCTCGATGAGCTGCTCGAGGAAAAGGCGCTCAAGAAACATGCGCTGGAGATCGCCGTCGTCGGCATGCGCGTCGATGCACGCACGCGGGCGGCCGCCGAGCTGGAACGCTTCCTGCAGGATACCGGCCTGCCGGTGATCAGCCATCTGCGCGATACGCAGAACTACGTGCAGGCGGCGGCGCATGGGCTGACGATCTTCGAGCTGTCCGCGGGTCGCGCTGCGCAGGATTGGGAGCAGTGGGAGCCGATTCTCGCCTGGGCGGAGGGCACTTGACCGAAAATCTGACCGAAAATCGGCGCTGGTGGGCCGGCACACTGCATGAGCAGTCAGGGAGGTTGGCATGAACTTCGAGAAAGTCGTCTTCGGTTTCTTCATCGTGCTGGCGGCGACGCTGAACTTCGGTTTCTTCATCGGCGACATCGACCGGCCGGAAATGCATCACATCTATGAGCTGTTCGCGGCGATCATCGTCAATCTGATCGCCACCGTGCTCAAGTTCGGCGATCGCACGCAGATCGGCGCGATCCATCTCGCCACCAGCCTGGTCGCCGACCTGCAGCTGATCGCCGCAGCCAGCGTGTGGGGCTTCGCGGTGCATGTGACGGGCGAAGGCATGACGCCGTCGATCACCGCGAGCGTCGTTTCGCTTTCCGGCGGGGCCCTGCTCGCTAACATCGTCTCGTTGACGATCCTGATCGCCGAAACCGTGATGATGCGGCGTTGATGCGACCGGCCAGCGCGTTCTTCATCATCCTGCGGCGCATGCGCGCGCCGCTGATCGTGCTGATCATTGTCTATGCCGTCTCGATTCTCGGTCTGACGCTGATTCCTGGCGTCGACGCCGAAGGCCGGCCAACGCCGCCGATGTCTTTCCTGCACGCGTTCTACTTCGTCAGCTACACGGCGACGACGATCGGTTTCGGCGAGATTCCGCAGGCCTTTTCCGATGGTCAGCGCATGTGGGCGACGGCGATCATCTATGCTTCGGTGATCGTCTGGACCTATGCCATCCTCACGATCCTGGCGCTGTTCTCCGACCGGGCTTTCCAGCAGGTGCTCTCCGCAGGCCGTTTCAAGCGCCGCGTGGCACGGCTTTCCGAACCCTTCTACATCGTCTGCGGCTGCGGCGAAACCGGCGGCTGGGTGCTCGCCGCGCTGGACCGGATGGGCGCACGCGCCGTGGCGATCGATCTCGATGAAAACCGGCTGGCCGAGCTTGAACTCGAGGACTTTCGCAGCGAAACGCCGTCGCTCGCCGGCGATGCCGCGCAGACGCAGAACCTGCTCGCCGCCGGTCTGCAGCACCGCTTCTGCCGCGGCATCCTGGCGCTGACCAACGACGATCAGGCCAACCTGGCGATCGCCGCGCATGTGCGGCTGCTGCGGCCGCAACTGCCGCTGATCCTACGCGTCGAACACGATGCGATCGATCAGCGCATGAAGGCTTTCGGTGCGATGCAGACGATCAATCCATTCGCCACCTTCGCCCGTCTACTGGCGCTGGCGATCCATGCACCGGCCTTGTACCGCTTGCATGATTGGCTGACCGGCACGCCCGGCACGATTTTGGCCGCCACCCGCGATCCGCCGCGGGGTCGCTGGATCGTCTGTGGTTACGGGCGCTTCGGCCATGCACTGGTGGCCGAACTGCTGCGCGAGGGCATGGAAATCGCGCTGATCGATCAGCACCCGCTCGAAACGCCGGGCTTCACCGCGGTAGTGGGCAGCGGTGTCGAGCCGGAGGTATTGAAGGCGGCAGGCATCACCGCCGCCGACGGCCTAATCGCGGCGACGGATGAGGATTTGACCAATCTCTCGATCGCCGCCGTGGCGCGGAAGCTGAACCCCGACCTCTTCATCGTGCTGCGCCAGAACCAGCAAAGCCGCGCCGAACTGTTCGCTGCGATGCACCCGGAGATGATCATGTCACCGGGGGAAATCATCGCCCATGCGGCGCTTGCCCATCTGATCAAGCCGCTGTTGCCGGATTTCCTGCGCGCCGCGGAAGCCCACGGCGATGACTGGGCGTGGGCGCTCCAATCCCGCCTGCGCATCGAGCTCGGTTCGGCAGTGCCGCTGGTCTGGCAATTGTCGATCGATGCCCATATGGCGACGGCGGTCGTCTCGTTGATCGCGGAAGGCCGCGAGGTGACGCTGGGGGCCTTGCTGCGCGATCCGACCGACCGGGATCGGCGCCTGGCGTGTTCGGTGCTGGCGCTGCGCCGTGATGAGATCGATTCCCTGCTGCCGCCGATGGATACGACGCTGGCCGTCGGCGACCAGATTCTCATCGTCGGCACTGCCCGGGCGCGTGCCGAGATGGAGCTCTCCGCGCGTAACCGCAACGTGCTGCACTACCTGATTACGGGCCGCGAAGAAACCGGCTGGTTCTGGCGCACGTTCATCGAGAAGCCGTCACAGCAGGCCGTGCAGCATCTTCGCCAGTAACAGCAGGATCACCGTGGCGAAGATTTTCTTCAGTGTGCCCACCGGCAGGCGGTGGGCGGCCTTCGCCCCCAGCGGTGCGGTCAGCATGCTCATTGCGACACAGGCCGCGAGCGCGGGCAGATACACATAGCCCAGGCTGGCAGGCGGCAGACCACTCGCCTGCCAGCCGCCGATTAGATAGCCTGCCGTGCCCGCCAGCGCGATCGGAAAACCGATCGCCGCCGAGGTGCCGATCGCTTCGTGCATCTTCACGTTGCACCAGAGCATGAACGGCACGCTCATCGTCCCGCCGCCGATCGCCGCCAGCGCCGAGACCGTGCCGATGAGGCTGCCGACGACGAACATGCCGAATGATCCGGGCAACTGGCGCAATGGTTTCGGCTTGATGTTCGCGAACAGCTGGAACGCGACATAGCTCATGAAGAACGTGAAGAAAATCGCCAGCGGCCGGGTCGGCAACACGCTCGCGAGCTGGGCGCCAGCGAAGGTGCCGAGCAGGATGCCGGGCGCGATGCTTTTCACGATCGGCCAGCGCACCGCGCCATGACGATGATGGGCGCGCAGCGAAGAAAGCGAGGTGAACACGATCGCCGCCATCGAGGTGCCGAGAGCCAGGTGCATCACGTGGTTCGCGGCAAAACCTTGGGCAGCAAAGAGCAGTGCCAGCACCGGCACCATGATCGCCCCGCCACCGACGCCGAGCAGACCGGCGAAGAAACCGGCCACGGCGCCCAGCGCGAGGTAGGCAAGGAGCCAGATCACTTGACCAGATGCCTGACGATGAAATCCCACTCGGCCGGATCGACCGGCGTAATCGACAGCCGATTGCCGCGCTGGAGCACACGCATGCGGGAAAGTTCAGAATGGCGGCGCAGCTCGGCCAGGCTGATCAGCGGCAGCTTTTTCACCAGGCGCACGTCGACGTTCAGCCAGCGCGGATGCTCGGGTGTTGCTTTCGGATCGTAGTATTTGTGCTGGGGATCGAACTGCGTGGCATCGGGATAGGCACGCCGGCAGACCTCGACGATGCCGACGATGCCCGGCTCCGGGCAGCTCGAGTGATAGAAGAAGGCCAGATCGCCTAAGCGCATCTGATCGCGCATGAAATTGCGCGCCTGATAATTTCGCACGCCCCACCAGGCCGTCACCTGGTCGCGCACCAAATCGTCGATGCTGTAAGCCTGCGGCTCGCTCTTCATCAGCCAGTAGCGCATGCGCTTGCTCCGAAAGAAAACGCGGCCATGACTCCATGACCGCGTTCGTTGGGGTCCCCGCAGTGCCGTTTGGCCGGCATCCCGAACCGTGGGTTCAGGGTGGTCGCGTTCCTGCCGCTTCAGGTGCGCTTGACGAAGAAGCGCTCACAACAGCGGCGTCCTTGGGCGGCGACCGATGCCAATGCGCATAGGTTCAAGGAATGTATGGCCTTGGCGAACACCGCAGGGAAAACCAGGGAAGTCCGGGTAGAGAGATGCGCCGTCAGAATAGTTTTTCCTGCGGCGCGAGCACCTCATCCAGCCGGGCTTCGATGGCCTGGATTCTACGCAGCGACTCGTCGAGGTCAACGCCTTGATGCGCGGAGAGCGACGTGGCATGCTGCCGGGCTGCATTCAATTCGGCGGCGAGGTTGAGCGCCGTCATCACCGCCAGGCGTTCGCCACTGGTGCGCGTGACCTTGGCGATTTCGCTCATACGCGCATCGAGCAACGCGGCTGCTGCCTGCAGTGCTGCGATCTCCTCGGGAGGACAGGCGACGCGGTATTCGCGCCCCTGAATCTTGATGTCGAGTGTCGTCGTCATCGCGTCTCCGTATCCAAGGGCAACTTGTCGAGCAGGCCTTCGAGCCGCGTGCGCGCCGTCGTCATGCGGGCGAGCAGGCCACGCCGCTCATCCTCGAGCGCGGCGATTTGCTGGCGCAGGCGACGGTTCTCGGCGCGCAAGGTCTCGCACAAGGCGATGATTTGCTCGACTTTTCGTTCGAGGCTGGCGAGTGGGGCTTCCATGGGCACGCAGTTTGTTGGAAAAAAGATTGTCGGTCAAGCAGTTCGCCGCAATTTTGCAGGCACTTTCACAGCAGTATGCACAAACTCTGCGCTGTTGGTGCGGCACGCCGTATAATCCCTCACGCTTTGTCCGGGGTGCCTGCGGCGCGTGTCAGAGGCGCCGGGGTGAAACGGGAAACAGGTGAGATGCCTGTGCTGCCCCCGCAACGGTAAGGAAGTGTGGGGCCGTCATCAAAGCCACTGGGAAATACCCGGGAAGGCGACGGCTCAAGACTTCCAAGCCCGGAGACCGGCCACGGACGATCCGGTTGAATGCGCTGCGGGGTGCGGCGCCTCGGCGGATGGCTCGCCCACGCTATCGCTCCCAGTGCATTTGTGTCGATCACCCGGCCTGCGGGGACGCTGGCCGCACAGGGAGATGTTTCATGTCCATCCGTTCCATCCAGATTGGGCGCACGGCGCTCGCCGTCGCGCTGTCCATCGCCTTTCAACCCACCTTGGCCGCAGCCGAAGACGAAGCCGCCGTCGTCGTCACCGCGACGCGCATTCCGACGCGCGTCAATGAGCAGCTCGCCGACGTGACGGTGATCGAGCGGGCAGACATCGAGGCCACCGGCGCCACGACATTACCGGCCCTGCTGGCGCAGCAGCCGGGTTTGCAGGTCGTCACCAATGGCGGCATTGGCAAGACGACGAGCCTCTTCACGCGCGGCACGAATGCCGGCCATACGCTGTTGCTCGTCGACGGCGTGCCGCTCGGCTCGGCCACGCTGGGCCAGCCTTCGTTTCACAATCTGCCGCTCGATCAGATCGAGCGCATCGAAATCCTGCGCGGCCCGGCCTCCAGCCTGTATGGTTCGGACGCGATCGGTGGCGTAGTGCAGCTCTTCACCAAAAAAGGCCGCGGTCCAGCCAAACCGGAAGTCTCGATCGGCGTTGGCAGCTATGGCACCTGGCAGGCAGCGGCGGGCATTTCCGGGGGGACGGAAAACCTCTCCTACAGCCTGCGCGCCGCCAGGCTGGAGACGGACGGCTGGGATACGACGACGGCGAAAATTCCGAACACGAATCGAGATCGGGATGGCTACCGGAACACCAGCTGGAACGGGCGTGTGAGCGTCACCCCCAGCAAGGGTCATGAATTCGGCGCGACGTTTTTCTCCCTCGACAGCCGCAACCACTATGACGTTTCCGGTTCGGTGGCGGGTAACGACTACAACGATGACGAGACCCGTGTCTGGACCTTGTACGCGAGAAACCGCCTCTTGCCGTCCTGGACTTCCACGCTGCGTTATGGCGAATCGCAAGATCGCAGCGAGGATTTCTCTTTCTATGGCCGTTCCCTATTCGCCACCCAGCAAAATCAATGGACCTGGCAGAACGACATCAGGCTGCCGCTCGGCAGCCTGCTGCTCGCTTATGAAGACCTGACGCAGCAGGTCGAATCGACGACGGCCTATGCCGTCAAGGAACGCAGCGTGCGCTCACTGGTGGCGGGCTGGCAGGCGCGCATCGGTAAGCATTCCTGGCAGCTTTCGCAACGCCATGACGACAACTCGCAATTCGGCAGCAAGACCACCGGCAGCATCGCCTATGGCTACCAAATCCTGCCCTCGCTCACTCTCAGGGCGGCTTTCGGCACCGCCTTCAAGGCGCCCTCGTTCGACGATCTCTATTACACGGAACCGGGGGGCAGCCATGGCGACCCGAACCTGCAACCGGAGACGGCACGCAATCGGGAATTCGGCCTTGACTGGGTTGGCCCTACCGGCGCTCACCTTGCCTGGACGCATTTCGACAACCGTATCGAGAACCTGATCGTCTGGCGGGATACCGGTGGCTGGGTTTATGTGCCGTTCAACGTTGGACGGGCGCGCATCGAGGGCGACAGCTTTACCGGCAGCCACCGTTGGGGCGCCTGGGCAGCGCAAGCCAGCCTCGATCTAATGCGTCCCTATGACGAAGACACCGGCAAACGGCTGCCGCGCCGCGCGGCACGGCAAGCCAAGGCGCGCATCGCCTATGCGCCGGGTGTCTGGGAGATCGGCGGCGAACTGGTTGCCGTCGGCAAACGCTACGATACGGCCTTTGAGACGAAGGAAATGGCGCGCTATGAACTCGTCAATCTCTTCGCGCATTACCGTTTGAGTCCGGAGCTGACCTTGGAAGGCCGCATCGACAATCTGTTCGACAAGAAATATGAGACGGCCTGGGGTTATGCCAATCCGGGCGCGAGCCTGTTCGTCGGCCTGCGCTACCAGCCGAAATAGCCGATGCCCTCCCGCCGGCGCGCCATCGCCGTTCTCACGCTGCTCGCCTTGTTGAGCCTGGCCAGTCTCGCGCTAGCGCTGGCGGCTGGGAGCCTGCCGGTTCCCTTAGGCGAGGTCCTCGCCGCGCTCTCGGGGGGAGATACGCCGTCAAACGCCATCGTCACGAACCTGCGCTTGCCGCGCGCACTGGCGGGTTTTGCCTGCGGGGGCTTGTTGGCTCTTTCCGGCGCCCTGATGCAAGTGCTCTTGAGAAACCCGCTTGCCGATCCTTACGTGCTCGGCATCTCGGGCGGCGCCGGTGTCGGTGCGCTGGCGGCAATGCTGCTGGGACTGGCGGGGTTGGCCATCCCGGCCCTGGCCTTCGCCGGCGCACTGGCAGCGATGGTGCTCGTCTTCGGCCTCGCGCATGGCGACGGCAGCTGGACACAGACGCGGCTGCTGCTCACCGGCGTCGTCGTGGCCGCCGGCTGCGGTGCGGTGGTCGCCTTGATCCTGACGCTTGCGCCGGAACAGAAAGTGCACGGCATGCTGTTCTGGCTGATGGGAGACTTGTCCCAGGTCGTCGATCCACGCCCGGCGCTGGTGGCACTGGTGGCGGCCGTGCTCGTTGCGTTACCCTTCGCGCGCGAACTCAATCTCCTGGCGCGTGGTGCCGATCAGGCGCTCGCGCTGGGGGTGGCGGTGCAAGCCCTGCGGCGCATCGTCTACACGATCGCCTCGCTCGCCACCGCGGCTGCCGTGACTACCGCCGGCTCGATCGGTTTCATTGGTCTGATCGTGCCGCATCTGGTCCGCCTAGGGATAGGCAACGACCAGCGCCTGCTGCTGCCCGCCTCGGCGCTCGCCGGCGGCAGCCTGCTGGTGCTGGCCGATACGGCCGCGCGCACCGCCGTCGCGCCGTTACAACTGCCGGTAGGCGTGCTCACCGCGCTGATCGGTGTGCCGGTGTTCCTCTACCTGCTGGGACGCGCCCATGCTAGATGACAGTGAAATGCCGGCCATCGGGCAGGCGGTAACGTTCGAAATCCTTGCGAGCGACGCTCAGCACGATGTTGATGCCGGTATCCACGGCCAGCCAGTAGAGCGAAGCGTCGGCCAGATCCATCTCGCTTTTGCCGACCTCGGTGTACCGGCGCATCCATTGCAGCATCTCATCGAGGTGTTTCGCTTCGAACGGATAGACGATGACCCCGCCGGCCGCGATCCAGGCAAGCAACTCGAAGCGCTGCGGCGCGGCGAGAAGGTAAGCCGCCTCGACGATGCACGGCCAGGTCGTCGCCAGTCGCAGGCTTCCCTCACGCCCGTGATCGGCGAGAAAGGCTTCGTAACGCGCACGGTGGCGATCGGTGGGCGAAAACAGCGCGACCAGCGGCCCGGCGTCGATCAGAACGGCAGGCATTCAGGCGTTCTTGCTGGCAATGAGCGCCTTGAAGCGCGCGCCAGTCTCTTCGGACAACGAGGTCGTGGGTTCCGCAACAGCGTAGGCGGCAGGATCTCTTACCTTCAGCAGCAATTCATAGGGGTTCGGCTGGTTCAGAGCGCGTTCCAGCGCCTCCTTGATGATCTCGGACTTGGAAACGCCCCGCCGCCGCGCCTCTTCTGCCAGACGCGCTTCGAGCAAAGGGTCGAGACGGACAGAAATCGCCATGTCGCTTTCCTCTGAAAATTGAATATGGTAATACCGTATCGCGGCGTGCCCTTGGCTGTCAAGCCGATTTTGCAAACGAGGGGGCTTGCTGTCAGCGTCGGCCTGCACAAGGTCTGCCTCGGCCTCGACCTCGACCTTGCGCCCGGCAGCCGGCTGGCGATCCTCGGCAGGAACGGCGCCGGCAAATCGACACTGCTCGCCACGCTGGCGGGCTTGCGCGCGCCGGATGCCGGCAGCCTGCATCTGTGTGGCAAGACCTATGCCGAACTGGGCTTGCACGAGGCGGCCCGTCTGCGCGGCTGGCTTGGTCAGGAGCGGAGCGACCCCTTCGCCAGCACGGTGATGGAAACCGTGCTTGCCGGTCGGCATCCGCACCTGTCGCGCTGGGCCTGGGAGTCGGAAGAAGATCTCGCCATCGCCCGGCAGGCGCTTGCCGCCGTCGGGCTCGCCGGCTTCGAGGCGCGCGAAATCCATACCCTCTCCGGCGGCGAGCGGCAGCGGGTGGCCATTGCCGCACTGCTCGCACAGGCGCCGCGTCTCTATCTGCTCGATGAGCCGCTCGCCCATCTCGACCTCAATCACCAGATCGCCACTCTCGAACTCCTGACGCACCTCGCGCGGGAAGATGGTGTCGCGCTGGCGCTGGTGCTGCATGACCCCAATCTGGCGCTGCGCTTCTGCGATCAGGCCGTGCTGCTCTATGGCGACAGCCGCCATCGTGTCGGGCCGGTCGAGGAAATGCTCGATCCAGCGATCCTCTCGGATCTCTACGGCCACCCGTTGCGGCGCGTGGAGAATTTCCTCGTGCCGCTCTAGCTTCGTGGGAGGTTGCGTGCCTGCGTGACGAAGGCGGAAAGATAATCTATATCTGCATCAGCGGAGCGGATGCCCAGGAAAATCTGCTTGGCGATGCCCCGTTTTCCCAGCTTCACGGCAACGATTTCAATCTTGTCGGCATATTCGTCCACTAGCCAGCGGGGCAACGCGGTCACGCCCCGACCAGCGGCGACCAACTGCAACAGGATCTCGGTGGTTTCGATGGTCTTGTGACGCTTTGGCGCGATGCCGGCGGGACGCAAGAACAGGTTGAAGATGTCGAGCCTTTCGGGCTCCACGGGATAGGTGAGCAGCACCTCCTCGGCAAGTTGCCCCGGCTCCACGTGGCCGGCACCGGCCAGCGGATGCGTGCGGCCCACCACGAGCACCTGCTCATAGTCGAATACCGGTTCGAAGCTTAGCCCGGCCTTGAACAGCGGATCGGGTGTGACCAGCAGGTCGATCTCGTGCGCGAAGAGCGCACCGATGCCGCCGAACTGGAATTTCTGCCGCACGTCCACATCGACGTCCGGCCATGCGGCGAGATAGGGGGCCACCACCTTCAGCAACCACTCGTAGCAGGGATGGCACTCGATGCCGATGCGCAATGTGCCGCGTTCGCCGCGTGCGATCTGACGCAGCCGTTCCTCCGCAAACTCCATTTGCGGCAGTACCCGGTTGGCCAGCGCCAGCAGGTCTTGCCCTGCCTGGGTCAGCCGCAGGCGGCGGCCCTCGCGCCGCCAGATCGCCGCTCCGGCCATTTCCTCCAGCTTGCGGATGCTATGGCTCAGAGCCGATTGCGTCAGGCACAGTGTCTTCGCGGCGGCGGAAAGCGTCCCCTGCCGTTCCACTTCCCGAACGATGACCAAGTGCATCCGCTCGATCATATATGAACAATCCTCATGAAAATGAAAGAAAAAAACATTTTACTTCATGTATGTCGCCACATAGCATGCGTGCTGCATTCATTGAAGGAGAAGCAAATGATCATGATCCACAATCTCGGTTTCCCACGCATCGGCACCCAGCGTGAGCTGAAGTTTGCGCTGGAAGCTTACTGGAGCGGCGCATCCACGCGCGATGCGCTCATAGCCTTGGGCGCCGATCTGCGCCACCGCAATTGGTCTGATCAGGCCGGCCTCGACCTCGTGCCTGTCGGCGATTTCAGTTTTTACGACCACGTGCTCGACATGAGTTTCATGCTCGGCAATCTACCGGAGCGGGTGCGGGACTTCACCGGCGATGTGCTGGACAATTATTTCCGCATCGCCCGGGGCCGATCCGCTCCGGGCACAGGCGGCGAAGTGATGGCCGGCGAGATGACCAAGTGGTTCGACACAAACTATCACTACATCGTCCCGGAATTCACCGCCGCCGCCGAATTCAGGCTCGACGCAGCGCGTCTTATCGAACAAGTCTCCGAAGCCAGGCTGCTGGGCGTGAAAGCGAAGCCGGTGATCATTGGCCCGGTCACCTATCTTGCGCTCGGCAAGGCCAAGGATGGCTCGGACAAGCTGGCGCTGCTGCCGCGCCTGTTACCCATATATGGGGAATTGCTGGAGAAGCTGGCTGCCCACGGCGTCGAGTGGGTGCAGATCGATGAACCCATTCTCGTCACCGAACTCGATGCCGCCTGGCGTCATGCCGTCGAGACCAGCTACCATCACTTGAAGACTTGCCGCATCAAGCTGCTGCTTGCCACTTATTTCGGCAGCCTGGCCGAAAACACCTATCTGGCGGCCAACCTGCCGGTCGCCGGGGTGCATGTGGATGCGCTCAATGGCCGCGACGACGTGCTGCCCTTGATCGGAATGCTGCCGGTTCATAAGGTGCTGTCACTGGGTGTCATCGACGGCCGCAACGTCTGGAAGACCGACCTGATTGCCACCTTGGACTGGCTGGAGCCTCTGGCCGAGCGTTTGGGCGAGCGCCTCTGGCTGGCGCCATCCTGCTCGCTGCAGCACGTGCCGGTGGATCTGGGCTGCGAACAGGAGCTCGATCCCGAGATCCGCTCCTGGCTCGCTTTCGCCAGACAAAAACTCGATGAACTGCGCATCCTGAAGAGCGCGCTGAGCCAGGGACGGGGCGCCGTCGCGGCTGAACTGAAGGCCAATGCCACAGCGATTGCCTCGCGCCGCACTTCGCCCAGAGTCAGCAATTCCACAGTGAATGCTGCCGTGGCGCGAATCACGGCAGACATGGGACAGCGCCGCAGCCCTTATCGGAAACGGGCCGCTGTGCAAGCCGAGTGCCTCCGGCTGCCAAAGCTGCCGACCACCACGATCGGTTCTTTCCCGCAAACCTGTGGGATACGCAAGGCACGCGCCGCATTCCGGGCCGGCCGTATCGATGCGACCAGCTATCGGACGGCCATGCAGGCCGAGATCGCTCGCTGTGTGCGGGAACAAGAGGCGCTTGGCTTGGACGTGCTGGTGCATGGCGAGCCCGAGCGCAACGACATGGTAGAGTACTTTGCCGAGCTACTTGAGGGTTTCGCCATCACCGAGTTTGGCTGGGTGCAATCCTATGGCTCGCGCTGTGTGAAGCCGCCGATCCTGTTCGGTGACGTGCGCCGACCCCAGCCGATGACCGTGGAATGGATAACCTATGCCCAGTCGCTCACCACAAAGCCGGTGAAAGGGATGCTCACCGGCCCGGTAACCCTGCTCAACTGGTCATTCGTGCGCGACGACCAGCCGCGCGTAGTGACGTGCCGGCAACTCGCCCTGGCGGTCCGCGCGGAAGTGCTGGACCTGGAGAAAGCCGGTGTGCGCATCATCCAGATCGACGAGCCCGCGTTGCGCGAAGGTCTGCCTCTGCGACGCTCACGGTGGCAGGACTACCTCGCCTGGGCGGTGGAATGCTTCCGTCTCGCAGCCAACGGTGTGCGCGACGAGACCCAGATCCATACTCACATGTGCTATGCGGAGTTCAACGACATCATCGAGGCGATTGCTGCCTTGGATGCCGATGTTATTACCATCGAAGCCTCACGCTCCGCCATGGAGCTGCTCGATGCGTTCGAAAACTTCCAGTATCCGAACGGGATCGGCCCCGGGGTCTATGACATCCATTCGCCGAACATCCCGACGCGCGAACAGATCGTGGATTTGCTACGCAGGGCGGCGAAGCGCATCCCACCGGAGCGCCTGTGGGTGAATCCGGACTGCGGCCTCAAGACCCGTCAGTGGGCAGAGGTCATCCCGGCGCTAGCCCGAATGGTCGCGGCAGCCAAAGCCTTGCGCGCTGATTCGGGTTGAAAAGTCGGCGCTGGCGGAGCGGCACGGCTGCCGTATTACCGCCATGTCCGGTATGATCGAAAGTGCTTCGAGGTTGCCTGCTGCCACTCGGTGGCAGGCATGAAAAGGGAATCCGGTGCCCGGTCGGTCTCGACCGGAAATCCGGAACTGCCCCCGCAACTGTGATCGGCGAGTCGCCTGCCATCTCTGCCACTGGGCTTGTCCTGGGAAGGCCGGCCGGCAATGACGACCCGAGAGTCAGGAGACCTGCCGCGAAGCTTCATCCATCCATGTTCGGGGCGGGGTGTCCCCGGCGAGAACGATGCATTGGCAGACCTGTTGATTGTCCCGACATGCCATTCGTCCGCATCCAGTGCGGCACGCAGGTGCTTGTGCCAGCACCGTGCGCACCGGCTCCGCCCCCGTTTTCAGGAGCCATTCAATGTCAGGTATCCCACCGCTGACCCTGTCGCTCATTGACATGGTATTGCCCGATCAATGCAACCACCACGGTACCTTATTCGGTG